>NZ_JBAURZ010000084.1:0-4795 GCF_049581445.1 Paraburkholderia sp.
CGTCACGACCGTGCGATGCAGCCGCCGCGACGGCGGCACCGGCGTGGCCGCGGCACGCCAGGCGCGAATCGTTTCGCCGCCGTGCTGGACTTCGGCAATGCCATAGCGCACTGTCTCCTGTGTGTCCCAGAACAGCGCGTTCATGGCTTCGACGTCGTTGACGACCAACGCCCGTTCGTACGCTTCAAATGCCGCTGCAACTTCAGCGACAATCTCCGGCTTGTTGACATCCATCCTCACAGTTCCTCTTTCAATGCCGCCAGTGGCGCGGTCCAGCCGACGATCCCCCCTTGCGAGCGGATCATCTCAAGGCTCGCCTGCTTGAACGCGGGAAAATAGCTCGCTGTGGCGTCTTCGATCAGCAGGCAATCGTAGCCGCGGTCGTTGGCTTCGCGCATCGAGGTTTGTACGCAGACCTCAGTGGTCACGCCGGCAAACAGGAGATGCGTGATGCCGCGTTCACGCAGTTCATCTCCAAGCACGGTGGCGTAAAACGCGCCTTTACCGGGTTTGTCGATGACCAGTTCGCCGGCAATGGGCGTCAGCGCGTCGACGATCGCGTTGCCCGGTTCCCCGCGCACAAGAATGCGCCCCATCGGGCCGGGGTCGCCAATGCGCATCTGCGGCGCACCACGCAGACGCTTGGCGGGCGGACAATCAGAGAGGTCCGGGGCATGCGATTCACGCGTATGCACCACCAGCCAGCCTTTGTCGCGCGCAAGGGCGAGCAGTTCAGCGACCGTCGGAACGATCTCGGTCAGCAGCGAAACGTCGTTGCCCAACGATTCACCAAAGCCACCCGGCTCGATGAAGTCGCGCTGCATATCGATGATTACCAGCGCCACCTTCGACGTGTCGAACACGAACGGTGACGGTAAAGCCTGCACTTCGATGCTCATGGTTTAACCCTTGTTTTTGCGCGCTAAAGCTAGCCAGCAGACTGCGGCGCCATTCACCCGCGCTCTGCCATCCGCGTTACCGCCCCGAAGCGTTGCCTGTTGCGTCTTTAACGCGCCTTGTTGCCAGAGGCGGCACATCCCCGGCTCCAGGCTGAAGATGTGCCGCATGGCACGTCCACTACGCAGCATTGCTTTGATTGCGCGTGAACGCTTCGCACAACCCCCGTTTGATCACTTTATGGGCCTTGCAGGTCGCCGTCGCTCCATGCGGGAACCACATGGGCCGGCTCGTCCACATGACCCGCCATATGCTGCCCAAGCACGGCGCGTTCTGCGCCTTGCGCGGGCGTTTCAAACACGAGCCGCCCCTCGGCCATCACGGCGATCCGGTCGGCAAGTTCGAGCAGCTCATCCAGGTCTTCGCTGACGAGCAGCACGGCGGCGCCCGCGTCACGTGCCGCAATCAGCCGTGCATGGATGTCCGCCACCGATGCGAAATCCAGGCCGAACACCGGGTTCGCGACGATCAGTACATCCACCGGCTGACCTAGTTCGCGCGCCAGAACGGCGCGCTGCACGTTGCCGCCGGAGAGCGTGCCAATCATGCGCTCCGGCGCTGGCGGGCGTACGTTGAAATCACGAATCCGTTGCGCCGCCCGCTCACGCATTGCGCGGCGATCGAGGCGCCATCCACCACGACACATCGGTGCCCGGTCGAAGTCACGCAATGCCAGATTTTCAGCCACGCTCATACCGGCCACGCAAGCGTTCTTGAGTGGCTCTTCGGGAATCGCAAATACGCGCCGCGAGGTCATTTCTTCACGCGTCGCGTGATACGGCGCACCCGCGATCCACATCTCACCCTCGACTGGCCGACGCTGTCCGACCAGCGCCTCGACGAGCTCCTTCTGGCCGTTGCCCGACACACCCGCCAGCCCGAGAATCTCGCCGGCGCGCACCGTCAGGGACGCGTGACGCACAGCCGTATGGCCGCGGTCGTCTTCGACTGACACGTCGCGCAACTCTAGCCGCACAGCCGCCTTGGGATCGAGCGGTTTGCGTGCGGCGCGCTCGACCTGAATTTCGGCGAGGATCGGCGCCTGCTGTGCCGAAGCCTCCCCCTGAGCAACCGTGGCCGTACTCGTGCCCATCATCCACGCAGCAAGCTGGTCGCGACTGGTTTGAGCAACCGCTGTCGTGCCCACCTGGCGACCCTTGCGCAACACCGTCACGTCGTCGGCGTACGCCATCACTTCGCGGAACTTGTGCGTGATCATCAGCACGGTCAGTTCGCCGCGCGTGGTGAGATCGCGCATCAGGCCCAGCACTTCATCGGCTTCTTGCGGCGTCAGCACCGAAGTCGGTTCATCCAGAATCAGGAAGCGTTGACGCAGATACAGTTGCTTGAGGATTTCGAGCTTCTGCTTTTCACCCGCCGCGAGTCCGGCAACCGGCGCTTCGAGCGGCAAACTGAAGGGCATGCTGCGCATGAATTCACTCAAGGCGGCACGCTCGCGCTTCCAGTCGATTCGCCATGACAGACGTCCCGTCGCGAGCAGCAGATTTTCTTCCACCGACAAACCCGAGGCCAGCGTGAAATGCTGATACACCATGCCGATGCCGAGCGCCTGGGCGTCGCGCGGCGAGGTGATTTTCACTTCACGCCCGTCCGCCGCGATCTGTCCTTCATCGAGCAGGCCATAGCCGACCAGCCCCTTCACCAGCGTGCTCTTGCCCGCGCCGTTCTCGCCGAGCAGCGCGTGAATCGTACCTGGCGCGACCTTGATCGACACCTTGTCGAGCGCACGAAACGCGCCGAAGCTCTTTGAAGCGCTCATCACTTCGACGCCCAGTGCATGAGTGAGCGCATCGTCGTGAGGCTGATTGTAGGGGGCGACGGTCGACATGATGGTCAGCGTCCGAGTGTGGCAAGCAGTGCTTGCGAATCCGACACCGTGCCGAATACACCGCCTTGCATCGTGATCATATGCAGCGCGGCGTCGTGATTGCTTTTGTCGGTCGCGCCGCAACAGTCGGCCAGCACCGTGCATTCGAAACCGCGATCGTTCGCTTCGCGCATCGTTGTATGGACGCAGACGTCGGTAGTGATACCGGTCAGGATCAGGTTGACGATACCGCGCGTGCGCAAGATCAGTTCCAGATCCGTCGCGCAGAACGAGCCCTTGCCGGGCTTGTCGATGATGATTTCGCCGGGAAACGGCGCAAGCTCATCGATGATTTCCCAGCCTGGTTCGCCGCGCACGAGAATCTTGCCGCACGGACCATCATCGCCGATGCCAACGCCGTCGGTGCCCGCACGCCGGCTGCGCCAGCGCTTGTTGGCGGGCAGATCAGACAGATCCGGCCGATGCCCCTCACGCGTATGGATGATCGTAAAGCCCTGTTCGCGCATCAGCGTGAGCACGTTTGCGATCGGCTCGATCGGCGCGCGCGTCATCGACAGGTCGTAACCCATCTTGTCGACGTAACCGCCGTGGCCGCAAAAATCCGTCTGCATATCGATGATGACAAGCGCCGTATTGTCTGGGCGCAGGTTGCCGTCATACGGCCAGGGGTAAGGCTTTGCTTCGATGAATCGGTTCATGGTTCAGCACTCTTCAGGTTGTCGTTGGCATCGGAATCAGCATGAGCGCGGGTCTCAACGCGTCAGGCTGAGTTCACCCGGCGCGCCAGCGAGCGTGCGGTCGGGGCGGCAATTGATAATCATGATCACGAGCGTCAGCACGTACGGCGCGGCGTTGTAGAGGTAGTAGCCGCTCGTCACGCCAATGGCTTGCAGCGCCGGGCCCAATGCTCCCGCTGCGCCAAACAGCAGTGCCGCGTAGAGGCAACGCAACGGCTGCCAGCGCGCGAAGATCACCAGCGCCACCGCCATCAACCCCTGGCCGCTAGACAGTCCTTCGTTCCAGCTACCCGGATAGACGAGCGATAGATAAGCCCCACCCACACCGGCGAAAAAGCCGCCTACGGCCGTCGCGGCGATGCGGATGCGTGTCAGCGGATAACCCATCGCACGCGCCGTCTCGGCGTGATCGCCAACGAGACGCAGCGTCATGCCCCAGCGCGTGCTGCGCAGACCCCACTGCAAGACGAACGCGAGCACGATGCCGATCACAAACAGCGGACTGATATGCAGCGCGTTATGCAGTTGGGGCGATACAGCCCACGCTCCAAGGTCGATGGATTGCAGCATCGGCGCCTGCGGCTGAATAAACGGCTTGCCGAGATAGAACGCGAGCCCAGTGCCGAGCAGCATCAGTGCAATACCAAAGGCGATATCTGAAACACGCGGCAGCGAACACACCAGTCCGTGCAAACAACCAAACATCAAACCGACAAATCCTGCCGCCAACACGCCGATCCAGGGCGAGCCGGACAGATACGACGCCGCGTAGCCGCTCATTGCGCCGGAGACCAGAATCCCTTCGAGGCCGAGATTCACGCGTCCGCCCTTTTCCGTCAGACATTCACCGAGACTCACGAACAAGTAAGGTGTGCTTACGCGAATCGCGCCGGCCAGCAACGAGAGCAACAGGATCACTACAGGCGAGTGCATATCAGGCATGAGTTTTCTCCAGTTGCACCGGCGCCTCGGTGACGGCGAGCGCCTGCAATTTCACGCGCCACGCGACGATGCGTCCGCCCAGCGCTTCCCACGCCAGCAGATTGGCGAACAGCAAACCTTGCAGCACGAGCGTCGTCGCATCAGGCAAGTCGAGACGGCGTTGCAGCAGACTGCCGCTCGCTTCGATACCGCCAATCAGCACCGCGCACAGCACGATCGCCAGCGGGTTTTGACGCGCCGCGAACGCCACGAGGATGCCGCTATAGCCGTAGCCTGCGAGCAGCGAGGCATTCGCGCTGCCCTGCACGGC
>NZ_JBAURZ010000085.1:0-26797 GCF_049581445.1 Paraburkholderia sp.
CCCCTGCCGCAGCCGACCCGACTCCGCCCGCTGCCCCCGCCGCACCGGCCGCTCCAGCGGCGCCCGCCATCGGCCGTCAGACCATGGAAATCGCGGCGCCCAAGAACGTCTCGCATGTTGAATGCAACATGCTGACGCCGGACTACCCGGCCATCTCGCGACGCCGAGGTGAAATCGGCACGGCCTCCGTAAGTTTCGTGGTGGGTCTTACTGGCAAGCTCGAAAACATCGCACTGAAAAAGAGCAGCGGCTATGACCGGCTGGACGAGGCGGCACTTGACGCCGTCCGGGCCAGTACATGCAAGCCCTACATGGAAAACGGCGAACCGGTCCGGGCAGCGTATACGCAACCGTATAACTTCGGCCTGAAAGACTGAAACAGATTTTCAAAAAGGAATAGCAATGCAGAACTACGGATTGGCGCATGTCTGGGCGCAAGGGGATTTCGTGACGCGCGGTATCGCGCTCGCGCTGCTGATCATGTCGGTGTTGTCGTGGAGCGTGATCGTCATCAAGGCCTGGAACGTGATGCGCCTGAAGCGCCTGACGAAGAATGCCGAGCAGGCGTTCTGGCATTCTGACGACCTCAACGACGGCGTGAACAAACTCGGCGCCGGCAGTTCTACCCCGCAGGACAACCCGTTCCTCGCACTCGCGCTGTCGGGCCAGGAAGCCGCGGATCACCATCATCAGACGCAACCGCATCTGCATGACCGTATGGACGTGTCGGACTGGGTGACGCGCTGCCTGAAAGACACCATGGATGACAGCGTGGCGCGGATGCAAAGCGGCCTTGCCATCCTCGCTTCCATCGGCAGCACGGCGCCGTTTGTCGGCCTGTTCGGCACGGTCTGGGGCATCTATCACGCGTTGCTCGCGATTGGCGCCAGCGGTCAGAGCTCGATTGACCAGGTCGCGGGCCCGGTCGGCGAAGCGCTGATCATGACCGCGTTTGGTCTGTTCGTCGCGATCCCCGCCGTGCTCGGCTACAACGCACTGACTCGCGCCAATAAAGCACTCGTCACGAAGTTGAACCGTTTCGCACACGGCTTGCACGCGTTCTTCGTGACCGGCGCACGCCTGTCGTCATCGAAGCGCGGCGATGGCTTGCGCCTCGCCACCCGCGCCCACTGATCAGCGAGGCACTCCGATGGCAATGAGCCCCTTCGCCAGCGACGATGACGACGGCCTGATGAACGAGATCAACATGACGCCGCTCGTCGACGTCATGTTGGTTCTCCTGATCGTCTTCATGGTGACGATACCCGTGATCCGTCACGCGGTGAAAATCGATCTGCCGCACGCCAGCAGTCAGAAAGAAGAAACCAAGCCGGTTCAGGTCAATGTTTCAATCGATGCTGAAGGCAATGTGACGTGGGATGACCAGAAAGTCAGCGATGACGCATTGCGTGCAAAGATTGCGCAGGCCGCGCAAGCTAACCCACAACCGGAATTGCATCTGAATGCTGATCGCAAGGTCGCGTATGAAAAGGTGGCTGATGTGATGTCGGCGGCGCAGGCCGGCGGCCTCACCAAGATTGGCTTCGTGACTCGGCCCACCGGTCACTAGCGCGATCCGAAAGACACAGAAAACCCCTTGTTTCAGGGGCTAAAAGTAAAAGGCCTTCATCGTCGGATGAAGGCCTTTTTTTGTGCGCACTCGGCGCCTTCGGGCGGCGAGATCGCTTGCCATCGGATGAGTAGCGAGCGACTCCACATGCGACAGCCGTGGTCGACACGGACAGCGCGATCAGCCCTGACAGGCCCGCTATGATAGCGGCCATGTGTTTCCGCATAAGAGACTCCTTAGCGGAGGGATTTCACTATAAGCCCAGCAGCGCGCGCATTCAAGCAAACGCCGATTGAAAGTACTCATCGCAGGCCGCGCTTAAATGCCAAAACGATATGACGTACCCGGGTTTACGTGTGAGTCGATCGCTGCCTGGACCCTTCCCACGAACATTCAGACAATACGCCTGGAGCTTAAACGGTCGCGTGCGCGGGAATGCTCTGTTCGGTCTTACGTTTTTCTTCAGCCGTCGGGCATTCACCGATGATGTGCTTGCCCGTATCGGGGTCCAGCATTTCCACCAGATAGTCGACGAACGTGCGCACCGCAGGCACCATGCCCTGCCGCGAAACGAACACTGCGTAGAGTTGCGGCGAAGGCAAGGTCCAGCCCGGCATCACCGGCGAAAGCTGTCCGGCACGCAACGCCGCGCCGTACATCATCTCCGGCAGCGCCGCGATGCCTACACCCGCCAGCACCGCTTCGCGAATCGTCATCAGATCGGCGCTCACCAGGCGCGGCTCATGTTCCAGCGAATGACGCATGCCATCAGGTGAAATCAACTGGAACACGTGACGGCCATCGCTGGTGGGGGTATCGAGCGTCTCGAAGCGGTCCAGGTCGGTAGGCAAGAGCGGCGGCGCGTTCTGCTGTAACAGGCTCGGCGCACCGACCAGCATCTGCTGCGTGCGCCACAACGGCCGCACGACGATATTGGCGTTTTCCGGCGGCTCCGAGCGGATTCGCAACGCCACATCAATTGAATCTTCGAACAGATCCACAACGCGGTTCGTCACGCGCATCACGACGCGCACTTCCGGGTAGCGATGCATGAATTCCGGCAGAATCTGCGACATCAGCGTCTGCGAGATGGTGACCGGCACACTCACCCGCACCGTACCGCGCGGCGACGAGCGCAATTGTTGAACAACGTTCACAGCCGCCTGCGCTTCAGTCAACATGGCCTGACAGTGCTGGTAAAACAGCTGGCCCGCTTCGGTCAGCGCAAGCTTGCGGGTGGAGCGCTGCAGCAGGCGCACTCCGAGCGACGCCTCCAGTTCAGTCAAACGCCGCGACAGACGGGACTTCGAGATGCCGAGCACCCGCTCCGCCGCGGAAAAGCCGCCGTGCTCGACGACCTGAGAAAAGTACATCAGGTCGTTCAGATTATGCGAATCGATCTTCATCTCATCGTTCCATGAATAGAACAATCCATTGCGTGACGGTGGCTGGCACCTCTAAAAACGGTCCCTATAATAGCCCTATGTTTCAGAAATAACGCTATTCCCCATTTTTCAAGGTGACTTTTGATGAGCACGACACGCACGATCGAACGCACGTATCCCGCGATTCGAACGACCGAAGGTGGCGGCTTTATCGTCCACCGCCCGTTTCCGACCCGCTTGCTGATGGACTTCGACCCGTTTCTGCTGCTCGACGAAATGGGCCCGGTCGACTACGCGCCCGGTGAAGCCAAGGGCGCGCCCGATCATCCGCACCGGGGCTTCGAGACGGTCACCTATGCGCTGGAAGGACAATTCGGCCACAAAGATTCAGCGGGTCATTCGGGCACGCTGAACGCCGGTGACGTGCAGTGGATGACAGCAGGCGCGGGTGTGGTCCACAGTGAAATGCCTGATCCGGAATTCGTCCGTACGGGTGGCCGCGTGCACGGCTTGCAACTATGGGTGAACCTGCCGCGCAGCGACAAAATGATCGCGCCGCGCTACCAGGACATGCGGTCCGCGCAGATTCCGGTCGCCACGTCCGAAGACGGCAACGTCCGCGTGAAGGTAATTGCAGGCGAAGCACTGGGCGTGAAGGCAGCCATTGAAACGCGCACGCCAATCCTGTTTCAGCATTTCACTTTGCAGCCGGGTGCAACGATCGTTCATCCAGTGCCGCCCAATTACCGTGTGTTTGCTTACGGACTATCGGGCAAAGGCCTGTACGGCGAGGCGCGTCGTGAAGTTAGTGCGCAGCAGATGGTGGTGTTCAACAACGACGGCGATACGATCACGCTCGCGGCCGGCGACGAACCGCTCGACCTGCTGTTGCTGGGCGGCGTGCCGTTGAAGGAACCCGTAGTGCGCTACGGCCCGTTCGTGATGAACACAGAGGACGAAATCCGCCAGGCCGTAACCGACTACCAGGCGGGGCGGATGGGGCAAATCACGCATTGAGGTCGCCGCATTGAAGTATTGAGGTAGCGTGCAACGTATGACGTGCAGCGTGCAATGCGCTGCACCAGGCGAAACCATGCGGCGCGAAGCGGGACGAATTCGTTCACAATAGCGGCTCAGGCCGCGTGCGCCGCAACGAATGCTACGCACGCGGCGAAACCGTCCCTGTTCAGGAGCGCGCATGGCAGAGTCCACCACCACCGCCCACATCGGTTCGACGAATTTTCAGGTTCTTCTCGACGACGGCAAACACACATGGATTGCCGATGAACCGGAATCGCTCGGTGGTGGCGATCGCGGTCCCGACCCGGTGACACTGCTGATGTCGAGCCTCGGCGCCTGCACATCGATCACGTTGAAAATGTATGCGCAGCGCAAGGGCTGGGCTCTGGCGGATGTGCGCGTCGCAATGTCCATCGAAACCCGTGACGAAGGGTCGACCATCGACCGTCACATCGTCCTCGAGGGCGATCTGAGCGATGAACAGCGGGAACGACTTTTGCAAATTGCCAACGCGTGCCCCGTCCACAAGATCCTGACGAATTCGATCTCGATCCGGACGGGGCTTACAGTCGCCTGATTGCCGCTTCGCGCCACCCTCCACGAAAGCAGGAATCCTGGCGGCCTGGCGTTCTCTTTGAAAGGAAGCTGTCGTTTTGAATTTCGAACACCTTATCCAGATCAACGATCCGTTGAATCCCTTTGTCGACACCATGACCCGCGCGGAGTTGTGGGAGGGACTGGTGCTGCGCGCCGAACAGCCGCAACTGTTCGTGCTGGGACTCGACTCGTGCACGATTCTCTCGCGCACGGAGAGCACGCTCGAGCGTGAACTGCACTACGGGCAAGTCTCTGTGCGCGACCGCGTCACGCTGACGCCGGATCAAAGCGTGCGCTACGACATCCTTGCCACTGAAACGTATGTGGGCGGATCGCTGACCATGTCGATCGAACAACCCGATGAACTGCAGTTGTTCCTGCGCTTTGAGTACAGCACCACCCTGCCCGTCTCAGACGACAAGGATGCGCGCCAGACCCAGGAAATCGTCAAATCGGCCTACCGCGAGTCCGATATCGACACGGTTCGGTTGATTCGCCAGTTCGTGCACGCTGGCAAAGAGCCCGGCGCGTTGCACTGAGCCGAGACGCCCCACCCTACAAACAGCTATCAGAACGGCAAACCGATGAATATTTAAGCTTGTAAATGGGAACGATTATCATTTAGAATCACTCCATCGAATCGAACAACCGATGGAACGAATGACCGACCTCACGCGCTCTTCCACGCTTAGCCTGCGCCGCTCTGCTGCCGCGCTGACCAGCCGTCCGAAAGCCAGCACGACGGCAACCGCAGTCAGGCCGGTGGCGGAACGCAGCCGCACGGCGGAGACGAGTTCCGCGCCGACCGTGCGCAGCGATTCGTTGCTGCAAGGGCGCAGCCATGTGAGCATCGAGCATAACGGCGAGACGTACCAGTTGCGCGCCACACGGCTGGGCAAACTGATTCTGACGAAGTAACGACAGACGTACCGGGTATTGTGGGGACCACCTCCCAGAGAGGTGTTGGGCATTAGCCAGCCACGACGGCTTGCACGCGAGATCTAGACCCCTTCGTGCAGACACCAAGCCAGCCGTCGCAGCAAGCCAGGCCGCTTTTTTTGGTTCTCACCCAATGCGGACATGCGCGATACCGCGTGTCGCAAGCAGCTTAATGCGAAGTTAGACGAAGCCGTGTGGATGGTGACATCCCACGGCTTTTATGTCTTTTAGGCGATCCCTAGCGCGGCGATGCCCGCCCGTGCAACGGCAGCATCCTGCTCCGATTTCACACCGGACACGCCGATAGAGCCGATCACTTCGCCTTCATATACGATCGGCACCCCACCCTCCACCATTGCCACCAGCGGGGCGCTCAGGAACGCCGTGCGGCCATTCTTGACGATGTCTTCGTAGACCTTGGTTTCGCGTCGTCCGAGCACGGCCGTGCGGCCCTTGCCCATTGCCATCTCGACGGTGCTTGGGGCGGTTCCGTCCATGCGGTGCAGATGCAGCAGATGACCGCCGTCGTCGAAGATCGCGACAGTCACATGCCACTGGTTGGCTGCCGCGTGCGCTTCGGCAGCGGCGGCCATTTTCTTGACGTCTTCGTCGGTCAGTGCAGGTTTGTTTCTCACAGGCAGCCTCGTTGTTTCTTGAACTCAACACGCCTCTAACGCGTCCAGCCCCAGAACATGAGCCACCACGCACTATCGACGACCGCAAGGGCGGTGACAAACCATACCATCGCAAGGCCGCGCTGGAAAAGCCGCGCGCTGTAACGCCGCGTGACGAGCCACGCAAGCCAGGCGCTCCACAAGTTAGCGACGCACAGAATCGCAATGCGCAAATCCGACGCCCACCACAACGGCACATGTTCCGCGCGCAGCAGAGACAGCGTCGTAGCCGACAGCCCGAGAAACACGCCCGCGCCCGCAAGCGGAATCAGCCCCTGTGTCAGATGATGCAGCCGCACCGTGTTAAACCGGCCTAGCGTGCGCGTGGCGCCAATCAGCAGCACCAGCAGCGCCGTACCGTAGACGAGTCCCGTGGCGAGGATATAGCCGATCACCATCGAGCCGTCGAGCCACGAAAAAACATCGTTCTGCTCAGGGTAATGCGTGAAGAGAAACCACGGTGCGTTGGTGGCGAGCGGCCACGTGATGTCGCGATCGACCAGCCATGTCGCGAGGAACATCTTCAGATCGATAAACCATGGCGAGGCGCTCCAGTGAAATGCGCCGATTGCGATACCAAGCAGGCCGTACAGAATCAGCGCCGTGTCCCAGGCGCTCGCCTGTCGATCACCGAGTTCGACCACCTCTCTCGACGGCGCGCGCCAGGTCAACGCGATCGCATCACGGTGACCGCTACAACGCCCGCACATATGACAGGACGAGGCGCCCTTCATGTTGCGCAGTGGCACGAGTGGCGCGCAGTTGATTGGAACCACGCGATGACCATGCTCGCCTTCTTTGTATGAGCGGCGCCACGCGTCTTCGTCGACCTTGTAGTGAAACGGCGCAAGCCGCGCCAGAAGCGAAAAAACCCCGTTCACGGGACACAGGTATTTGCACCAGACGCGCTTCTCGCGTCCGTAGAGCAAACCGATGATCATCGCGGCGAAGGTCGACCCGCCCAGCACCAGCAGCACGGCCTTCGGATACTGGTAGACGCTCACCATCTGGCCGTAAATGGTGGTTAGGCCGAAGGCGACGAATGGCCAACCTCCCCAGCGCATCCAGCGTGGAATTGCCCATCCGCGGCCGTACTTGCTGGCAAACTCGGCGAGCGCGCCCTCCGGACACAGCACGCCGCACCACACACGGCCAAGCATCACCATCGACAGCAGCACAAACGGCCACCAGATGCCCCAGAACACGAACTGCGCGGCGAGTGTCAGGTTGTTCCACAGGTGCGCCGTGTCATCAGGTAGCGGCGTGAACGCCGGCACCAGGATCAGCAACGCGTACACGGCCACCACCACCCACTGGATGCCGCGAATCGCCGCGCCGTGACGCTGCATCCACTGGCCCGCTACCGCAAGCCGGCCAGGGCGACGGGCGGAGCGGTTCAGCACTTCGTTCATGCCGCGCGCCCTGCGGCCTGCTGCGCGGGCTTGCGGTTGGCGCGCCGCACCAGCAGATAGACGACGGCCCAATACACCGCGTAAGCGATCAGATTCATCAGCGCCGGATGCGCGCGATAGCCGGTCAGCGTGGCGACGAGCGAACCGAAAGTGCTCGAGTCGTCGAGTAGCGCTGAGGTGTTCCAGAGTTGATCGACGAGCGTGGGCAGGATTTCCTTGTCGATCAGCTTGTCGACGCCAGTCTGGAACAGACCCGCGCCGAGGAACAGCAGCATGATTTCGGTGACGCGGAAGAAGAGCCGCCACGAGAAGAACTTGCCGCCGAGTTGCAGCACGTAAAACGTCAAGAACGCGAGGCCGAGGCCAATCACTACGGCCAGCATCTGGCTCGGGTCCACGTGGCCCGACTGGCCGAAGCCGAGGCCGTACAGGAAGATCACCGTCTCGCTGCCCTCACGCGCAATGGCCAGCGCGACCAGTAACGCAATGCCCCACCAGTTCGAATCACGGGTGCTCTTTTGCAGCGACTGTTCCATGTCGCGCTTGAGGGTGCGGCCATGCTGCTTCATCCACAGCACCATCTGCACGATCAGGACGCAGGCTACCAACACCATCGCGGTCTGGAAATAGTCCTGGGCGTCGCCGGACAACACCTCGGTAAAGCCGACCAGCGCCGCACCGAGCGCGATCGCAGCAAGGATTCCCACCGCGACGCCCGCCCACAGATACGGCAAACCGCGCTGTGCATCCTCGTCACCGTTCTTTAACCACGCATACAGGATGCCGACGACCAGCAGCGCCTCGACGCTCTCCCGCCATACGACGAACAACACCTGACCCATCGAACTTCTCCTACAGCTTGGGCGGAGCGCGTGTGCCTGCGCCCCGCCCAGTTCTGCGTTGATGACTGCCTTGACTACTTCGCGACGATCACACCCTGCGCCTGCTGGTGAAAGTCGTCGAAAAACTTGTACTCGCCCGGCGACAGCGGCGCGATCACCACAAACGAGTCCGCACCCGGCGCCAGCACTTTCTCTTTGCGCAACTGCACGCTTTCGAACTCGGCCGCGCCCTTGCCCGTGTTGCGCACTTCGATCTTGATGCGCTGCCCAGCAGGCACTTCAAGGCGTGCCGGATTGAGCTTGCCATCCGTCATTTCGAGCTTGAAGGTCGGCAGGTCGGCCGCATGCGCGACGCCGACGAGCGAAGTCGTCATGGCGAGGATTGCGATCTTTCGGTTGATTCTCATTGGGCACTCCAGAAAACACGGCGAGTGTTGTTGCGCCTTCTTGCGTCGTCGGCTTGCGGCAGGCGGGAGGGGTTCGCACGCGCTCCGCGCCCGAATGTGAGGCGGGAATCACGCGGCACCCCGTCGTTGACTGCCGCGATCAATACCCGCCCTTCTTGCCGATGCCGGCGTACGTGAAGTCGTACTCGAGCGTGAACGGCTTGAACCAGGGGCCTACGCCCGTTTCCTTGTCGACGTGACGGCCGAATGCCATGTGGCCGGTTTGCATCGGCGGTGCAATGAAGAGCTTCAGGTGATATTTCCCCGGGCCTTGCAGCTTGACGTTATCGCCGTAGTGCGGGCCGTCGTCGGCGACCATGGCCATCATGTCGCCCTTTTGCGTCTGGGTTGAACCGGCCTTCGTCAGTTCATACCCGACTTGCAGGTACGGCATCCAGTCGCCTTCGGCAAAACCGGTCGGGTTGTTTTTGACGGCGTGAATGTCGGCTTCGAGGTGGACGTCCGAATCCGATGCCTTGCGCATCATGCCTTCCGGCTGCATCGAGATTGGCTGCAGATAAACCGCGCCGATTTCCATGCCGCCTTGAATCTGTTGCTTGCCGATTGGATATTCAGCGGCCATTGCCGAAACCGCCGCAGCCGCAGCGATGGCGACCACGCCACCGCGCAGAAATGAAGAGATGCGCATTGAAACTCCTTGTTTTTTGGAAGACTGAGACGACGACAAGCCGATGGAAATGGCCACTTCATTCCCTTCAATACGATTTCAATTAATTACTAACGCTAATGCGAACTATTCTCAATATTGGGACGAGTTTATCATTCTTCGAAGCCAAGGACAAATGGACCCGCGGCAAAACCCTTGCAGGACAGGGCGTTTTTCGAGATCAAGCGTTGGAGGATCATTCCGACGAGAACGTCGGATATAGATTACAGAATGGTGTGCGTGGGGGTCAGATTGAAAGCTGGGGCTGGGGCTTGAGTTCGGTCTGGAGGTGGGGCTCGGCCGGCCCTTGGACCCGTATTGACGCTTCTGCTGGACGCCGGGCTGAAGAGAGGCCCCTTCAGCCCCCTCAGCCCAGTCTCAGTTCGTGCCGGTCAGGTGATCGCCGACGTTCGCACCGAACACGCGCTCGCGTAGCAGCGCGAGCTGGTCGCGCGTCTGGGCCGCCTTCTCGAATTCGAGGTTCTTGGCGTGCTCCATCATCTGCTTCTCAAGGCGCTTGAGTTCCTTGGACAACTGCTTCTCGGACATATCCTCGAACTTGGCGCGCTGTTGCTGCTCCTTAAGTTCGGCACGAGCCTCGTCGACGTTGTAGACGCCGTCGATGATGTCCTTGATGCGCTTGACCACGCCGCGCGGCGTGATCCCCATTTCCAGGTTGAAGGCGATCTGTTTCGCGCGGCGCCGCTCGGTTTCGTCGATCGCGCGGCGCATCGAATCCGTGATGCGGTCCGCGTACAGAATGGCCCGGCCGTTTACGTTACGGGCAGCGCGGCCGATTGTCTGGATCAGCGAGCGCTCAGCACGCAGGAAACCTTCCTTGTCCGAGTCGAGAATCGCCACGAGCGACACTTCAGGAATATCCAGCCCCTCACGCAGCAGGTTGATCCCCACCAGCACGTCGAAGGTTCCAAGGCGCAAATCACGGATGATCTCGACCCGCTCGACCGTGTCGATATCGCTGTGCAGGTAACGCACCTTGACGCCGTGATCGGCGAGAAACTCGGTCAACTGCTCGGCCATGCGCTTGGTGAGCACCGTGACCAGCACGCGGTCGCCCGCCTTCACGCGCTCGTTGATCTCGGAGAGCACATCGTCGACCTGGGTGCGCGCCGGACGCACCTCGATCTCCGGGTCGACGAGGCCAGTAGGACGAACCAGTTGCTCGGCCACCTGCGCTGCCGTTTTCTTCTCGTAGTCAGCGGGGGTCGCCGACACGAACACCACCTGGCGCATCTTGCGCTCGAACTCATTGAACTTGAGCGGCCGGTTATCCAGCGCCGACGGCAGCCGGAAACCGTAATCGACGAGATTCTCCTTACGCGCGCGGTCGCCGTTGTACATGCCGTTCAACTGGCCGATCAGCACGTGCGATTCGTCGAGCAGCATCAATGCGTCGCTCGGCAGATAGTCGACGAGCGTCGGCGGCGGCTCACCGGGCGCCGCGCCCGAAAAGTGCCGCGAGTAGTTCTCGATGCCCTTGCAGAACCCGAGTTCCTGCAACATTTCCAGATCAAAACGGGTGCGCTGCTCGAGGCGTTGCGCCTCCACCAGCTTGCCGCCCTGATAGAAAAACTCGAGCCGGTCGCGCAGCTCGGCCTTGATCGTTTCGACTGCACGCATCACGGTATCGCGCGGCGTCACATAGTGCGACGACGGATACACGGTAAAGCGTGGAATCTTCTGACGCACACGTCCGGTGAGCGGATCGAACAACTGCAGCGTCTCCACTTCGTCGTCGAACAATTCGAGTCGCACCGCCATTTCCGCATGTTCCGCCGGGAAAATGTCGATCGTGTCGCCGCGCACACGAAAGGTGCCACGCTGGAACTCGGTCTCGTTGCGGCTGTACTGCATGGCAATCAGGCGCGCAATGATGTCGCGCTGGCCAAGCTTGTCGCCCGTGCGCAGCGTCAGAATCATCTTATGATATTCAGACGGATTGCCGATACCGTAAATCGCCGACACCGTCGCAACGATCACCACATCGCGCCGCTCCATCAGACTCTTGGTCGCGGACAGGCGCATCTGCTCGATGTGCTCGTTGATCGATGAGTCCTTCTCGATGAACAGGTCGCGCTGCGGCACGTAGGCCTCAGGCTGGTAGTAGTCGTAGTACGAGACAAAGTACTCAACCGCGTTGCGCGGAAAGAACTCGCGGAATTCCGAGTAAAGCTGCGCCGCGAGCGTCTTGTTCGGCGCAAACACGATGGCCGGACGGCCGAGCCGGGCGATGGTATTGGCCATCGTAAAGGTCTTGCCGGAGCCGGTTACGCCGAGCAGCGTCTGGAACATCAGACCGTCTTCGACACCTTCGACGAGCGTTTCAATGGCCGTGGGTTGATCGCCGGCGGGCAGATAGGGCTGGTAAAGCTGGAACGGCGAGCCTTCGAACGTCACGAATTTCGACTCGTCGAGAGCGTCGTTGACTTCAGTCAGATGATGTTCGGACATGTGTGCGGCACCAGGGCCTCGGGCAAAGAACTATTCTAGCGGTTTGCGGAAACGCGGGCTGCGGGCGGGCCGCGCGCGGGGATATCTGCAGTTGAAGCGAAACGAAAGCAGACCGCGGAGGCCTTGAAAAACCAGCGCCAGCCTGCCGCGCCGACTTTTGAACCGGGCCGCCGCATGGGACAAGTCAGTTCCGTGCGTACATTGAAACTGGTGCCAAAGCGCTGTTTTTCAAGCAAATAATCCCATTCCGTAGACATGGCGCGCCGAAAAACGCGCCAGGATTCGCTACAATGGCAAGCTGCGCTCGCCGCTGCCGTCCGGGATCCGGCCCACCCGATCATGGACGCCCGTGCAGGCCACACTGCCGGGCCGCAGCCCTGTCTGAAGCCGTCCCTCTTTTCACTACTGCCGAACCCATCATGTCTCTGTTCTCTGCCGTCGAACTTGCTCCCCGCGACCCGATTCTGGGCCTGAACGAAGCTTTCAATGCAGATGCACGCACCACCAAGGTTAACCTTGGCGTGGGCGTGTACTTCAATGAAGAAGGCAAGATTCCGCTGCTGCGCGCCGTGCGCGAAGCGGAAAAGGCTCGTGTTGAAGCGGCGCTGCCGCGCGGCTATCTGCCCATCGAAGGCATTGCCGCCTACGACGCGGCCGTGCAGAAACTGCTGCTCGGCAACGACTCGCCGCTGATCGCAGCGGGCCGCGTGGTGACGGCGCAGGCCTTGGGCGGCACGGGCGCACTGAAGATCGGCGCTGACTTCCTGAAGCGCGTCAACCCGGGTTCCAAGGTCGCCATCAGCGATCCGAGCTGGGAAAACCACCGTGCGCTGTTCGAAAGCGCCGGCTTTGAAGTCGTGTCGTACCCGTACTACGAAGCGCAGACCCATGGCGTGAACTTTGAAGGCATGCTGGCAGCGCTCAACGGCTATGCGGCTGGCACGGTGGTGGTATTGCACGCCTGCTGTCACAACCCGACCGGCGTCGATCTGACGGCTGCCCAGTGGCAGCAGATCGTCGAAGTCGTGAAGGCCCGCCAGCTGGTGCCGTTCCTCGACATCGCCTATCAGGGCTTTGGCGACAACATCGAAGCGGACGCCGCGGCTGTGCGTCTGTTCGCGCTGGCCGAACTGAACGTGTTCGTCTCGTCGTCGTTCTCGAAGTCGTTCTCGCTGTACGGCGAACGCATCGGCGCGCTGTCCATCATCACCGGCAGCAAGGAAGAAGCTGGGCGCGTGCTGTCGCAACTCAAGCGCGTGATCCGCACGAACTATTCGAACCCGCCGACGCATGGTGGCTCGGTGGTCGCAGCAGTCCTCGGCTCGCCTGAACTGCGCGCAACGTGGGAATCGGAACTCGGCGAAATGCGCGACCGTATCCGCGCCATGCGCAACGGCCTCGTGGAACGTCTGAAGGCAAGCGGCGTGGACCGCGACTTCAGCTTCGTCAACGCACAGCGCGGCATGTTCTCGTACTCGGGCCTGACGGCGCCGCAAGTTGACCGGCTGCGCGAGGAATTCGGCATCTACGCCGTAAGCACGGGCCGCATCTGCGTGGCTGCGCTGAACACGCGCAACCTCGATGTTGTGGCCAGCGCGATTGCTCATGTTCTGAAGTAAGGCTGCGCGGTAGGCGGTGCGGCCTTAGCGCCACTGGTTTGCTGCCTTGGCTTTGCAGTCAAAAAAAACGGCACCCTTTGTTCGAAGGGTGCCGTTTTTGTTTATTGCCGCGGTGAATTCGCCGAAGCCGCCCGGTCAACGCGTATCGCGATGGATATCGTGCGTGACGAAGCCCGAATCGTTATCCGGCATAGCCAACCAGTCAGGTTGCGCGAGCGATGCCTGGATATCGGTCAGGCCGCTTTCCCAGTGTTCGCGCATGGTGGACAAGCCGAACTGGAAGTCCTTGAAATGCCCTTCGTACTCCTTCTGCCGGTAGATCAGATGGATCACGTTATAGCGCTTCGAACAGGACAGATCGTCGGCGAGCTTGCACCAGGGATCATCGCGGTGCTCGGGTGCCACCCGCTCCAGCACCTCGCGCAACACATGCCTGAAGCGCTGCGAACGTTGCAGCATGTCGGTTACGAGACGTGTGCGGCTCGAGTACTGAATGTCCTTCATGCGCCCCTGGACGTCGGTGATATTGTCCGGCACGGGTCCGATCGCACTCCACAGGTCCACCTGGAACGCGAGCGTGTCGCGACGGGGCGTGGTTTGCACGACCTCGTAGAGCGGCGTGTTCGACATCAATCCGCCATCCCAGTAGTACTGACCGTCGATTTCCATCGCACCGAACCCCGGCGGCAACGCGCCGGATGCAATGAAATGCTCCGGCCGAAGTTTCATGCGCGTGTTGTCGAAGTACGCGAAGTTGCCAGTACCGATGTTCACTGCACCGACCGAGACGCGCGTTTCACCCGAATTGATACGATCGAAATCGCACAGCTTTTCGAGCGTCGCCTTCATGGGCGATGTGTCGTAGTAACTGGCGTTTTGCGGCGGCCCGGAGACCGTGGGCAACGGCGGCGGAAAGCGTGGGACAAAGAAGCCCTTCTGCCCTTGAACAATCGCACCGGCGGCCTGCATCGCGGTAAAGGCCTTACGTACGGCGTCGGAAGAATCGAACAGCGCATGTTCGAGAAACGGCGGCAACGGCGGCGCGAAGGCCGGTTGACAGATCGTCTCCCAGAATTCGAGAAGCCGTTCGACACGATGCTCCGGCGCATTGCCGGCAATGATCGCCGTATTGAGCGCGCCGATCGAAATGCCGGCGACCCAGTTTGGCTGGATACCAACCTCAACGAGCCCCTGGTACACGCCGGCCTGGTAGGCACCTAGCGCACCGCCGCCCTGCAGCATCAGCGCGATGGTTTCGTACTGCGGCAACTGGATAGTGTGGCTGGCGCGAACGCCAGCCGCTGCACCCGCGTGCTCGCCATCCCCGAGATCGGAGGTGCCGGCACGCGCCTGCTTGACATTGCGTTGCGCCATGGCTGCCTCCTTATTGCATGAACCAGCCGTGACTCACAATGAAGGACTGACCCGTCAATGCCGCGCTCGGGAACGTGGAGAGGAACAACACGGTCTGCGCGACGTCTTCAACCGTGGTGAAAATGCCATCCACAGTACCGCCGAGCATGACGTTGCGAATCACATCTTCCTCGCTGATGCCGAGTTCTTTGGCCTGCTCAGGAATCTGTTTGTCGACCAGCGGTGTGCGCACAAAGCCGGGGCAAACGACGTGCGAGCGGACGTTGTGCTTTGCGCCTTCCTTCGCCAGCACGCGCGCAAGACCCAGCAACGCGTGCTTGGCCGCGACGTAAGCCGACTTGAGCGGCGACGCTTCGTGCGAGTGCACGGAACCCATATAGATCACGATGCCACCGCGATCGTCCTTGTACATGTGCTTCAGCGCCGCCTTGGTGGTGAGGAACGCACCGTCGACGTGAATGGCCTGCATCTTCTTCCAGTCGGAAAACGAGTAGTTCTCGATCGGATTGACAATCTGGATGCCGGCGTTTGAAATGAGAATGTCGACCGAGCCCAATTCCGCGGCGACCTTGTCGATACCTTGATTGACGGCGTCTTCATTGGTGACGTCCATCGCCACCCCGATTGCCTTGCCGCCAGCCTTTTTGATCTCTTCAGCGACGGCATTCGCGCCGTCCTGATTCAGGTCGGCGATCGCAACGGCTGCGCCCGCTGCCGACAACGTCAGCGCGATCTGCTTGCCGATTCCGCTTGCCGCGCCGGTAACCACCGCGACCTTGCCATTCAGATTCGTGTTCTGTGACGACATCCAGAGCCTCCATACAGTTGATGAGCAATGAGACCACGACGCGCAGGCGGCGTGAAGCTGACCAAACGGCATAGGCCGTCCAGACGAATGCTGCACTGCGGCCAACCCTGCTATTGTGCATGAACCCCGTGACATGTAGCGGTAAATCGCGCATCTGCCTATATCTCTTTAAACTGTCTGTTTTCCAGCCTGATAGTGCCGACAGGAATGGATGCCCGCTGCATCAATCATCTTGCAAGGAGAAATGAATGAACTATCGTCGTCTCGGCCGTTCTGGCCTCCAGGTCAGTGAATTATCCATTGGTTCCTGGGTAACCTACGGCACCCAGGTCGATCGCCGCGCGGCGCGCGAGTCGCTGGCGGCCGCACGGGACGCCGGGGTCAACTTCTTCGACAATGCCGAGGTCTATGCTGGCGGCCAGTCGGAGGAGATCATGGGTCAGGCGCTGAAAGAACTGGCCTGGCCGCGCATCAGCTATGTGGTGTCTACCAAATTCTTCTGGGGACTGCAGGAAGCGCCAAACCAGTATCACACGCTCAACCGCAAGTATTTGCTCAACGCCATTGACGCGTCGCTGCAGCGTCTGCAACTCGACTATGTGGACCTGGTGTTCTGCCATCGCCCCGATCCGAATACGCCGGTCGAGGAAACCGTCTGGGCGATGAGCGACATGATCGCGCGGGGCAAGGCGCTCTATTGGGGCACCTCGGAATGGAGCGCCGACGAGATCCGCGCGGCCTACGATATCGCGGAACGGCATCACCTTCATAAGCCCGTCATGGAGCAGCCGCAGTACAACCTGTTCCATCGCAAGCGCGTCGAGCAGGAATACAAGCGGCTGTACGAGGATATCGGTCTTGGGCTGACTACGTGGAGCCCGCTGGCGTCGGGCCTGCTGACGGGCAAGTACCGCGACGGCGTGCCGGCAGATAGCCGCGCTCAACTGCAAGGCTACGACTGGCTGCGCAAGCAGGTCACCGATGCGGGAAAGAATGGTGTGGTCGGCAAGCTCGGTGGTCTGGCAGACGAACTGGGTTGCACGGTCGGCCAACTGGCGATTGCGTGGATCCTGAAGAATCCGCACGTCAGCACGGTTATCACCGGCGCGTCGCGGGTTGAACAGATTGCGGAAAACATGAAAGCGCAGGAAGTGGCCGCGAAGATCACGCCGGAGATCAAGCTGAAGATCGAAGAGATCGTTGGCGACGCATACCAGTAAGCCTTGATAGCCCGCGCGTTGCTGGTCGCGTGTGCTTGAGTGTGAGCGGGCTTGAGTTGGCCAGGTAGGCGACTCAGGCTCGCGTACAATACGCGACCACCTTGCATCTGCACACCGGTCGCGCAGCGCGGCACATCTGCACACGGGACGCCCCCGGCTGCGGGGAACACATCGACCGGCACGCCCTCTTTCGAGTCTCACCTGATCATGCTCAGTTACCGCCACGCCTTTCACGCAGGCAATCACGCCGACGTCCTGAAGCACGCCGTCGTTGTGCAACTCTTGCGCTACCTCGCCCAGAAAGATAAGGGGTACTGGTACATCGACACGCACGCGGGCGCGGGCGTTTATTCACTCAAAGAAGGTTACGCGACCAAAACCGGCGAATTTGAGACTGGCATTGGCAAGCTGTGGGGTCGTACCGACCTGCCGCCCATGCTGGCGGACTACGTCGACGAAGTCGCCGCCCTCAACGCGGACGGCAACCTGCGGTTCTATCCCGGCTCGCCGTATCTCGCCTGGCGGCTGATGCGCGAGCAGGATCGTATGCGACTGTTCGAACTGCACAGCACCGAAATCGACGTTTTGCAGCACAATTTCCGCGATGCCGGCCGTCGCGCCATGCTTTATGCAGGTGACGGGTTCGAAGGCGTGAACGCATTGCTGCCGCCGCCGCCGCGGCGCGCGTTGATGCTGGTCGATCCGTCATTCGAGGACAAGCGCGATTACTCACGCACGCTGAGGTGCGTCGAAGAAAGCCTGAAGCGCTTCGCGACCGGCACCTATGCGATCTGGTATCCGCAGGTGACGCGTCCTGAGTCGCAGCGCTTCCCTGATCAGTTGAAGAAGCTCCAGGAGCGTAACTGGGTGCATGTGACGCTGACCGTGAGCAATCCGCCATCGGATGGTTTTGGGCTGTTCGGCAGCGGCATGTTCATTCTGAACCCGCCTTACACGCTGGCTAAAACACTCAAAGAAACGATGCCCTGGCTGGTTCAGGCACTCGGACAGGACAAGGCCGCGCAGTTCAAGGTCGAGCATCGCGGGGATTAAGCACCACTCGGCTCAACGCCGATGGACGATCTTGCCGCGAAGATCGTTGACTCAGCCGCGCCACTACTGCGACGGCGACACTGGACGCGGTTGCGGCTTTGGGTGCGGTGCAGGCGTGCCACCGCCAGCGGGCAACTGGATGTAGGGGGCGACGATAAGCGGCGTCGAGGAATTCGGCGTCAGCTCAGTAGGACTGGCTATCGGCTGCGCTTCTACGATGCGCTGGTGTGACAGCGGCGCGGTCTGCAGGACGGTACCGCTATGGCCGTCGCTGATGCCGTGCTGCGTATCAAGGATCAACGGCTGTCCCGCGCCGGAAGAATCGGCAAACGCCGTTGGCGCTGCTACCGTCATCGAGACGGTGGCAAACAGCGCGGGCACGAAAGCACTCTTCAATGAGCGAATCAGACGGACTGGAAGCATGAGCGGACCGGGTTGGTTATGAGAATGCCGGGTTGCGCAAAAAACGCTTTACCTTACCGCGGTGGCAACGTTCAAGCTAGTCCCTATTGAGCGGTTCGTGAAAGCAAGCGATTGCTTTTGCGTACGACAATTGCCCGGCAGCAGACAAAGCGCAGGCGCCAGATGTGACAAAGCCCCGTCAATACGGGGCCTTACGCTCTTCTACTACTGCGACCACGCGCCTTTAAACGAAGTCCCTTGGGACAGGCTGCGCCGCCGCTAATCAGACGTCCTTCTGGGACGCTTACAGCGTGTAGCCGTTCGTTTCGAGCGAGCGAATACGCTGTTCGAGCTGGACGATGTCCGACGAAGAAGCCAGATAGGCCTCGCGGCGGCTACGTTCGGCGGTTTCAAACCAAATGCTCAGTTTTTCAAGAAGCAATGCAAACATGATGTTCTCCAAGGATCAAAAATGAATCCCCGGTGAGGTAGACATCAGGGATTTCCCTTATGAAGGGTTAACCCGCATTATAGGCCGATGGTGCAACCTTGCTAGTGAAATGCTCGAATAGCGTGCATTCCGTTTTGGAATGGTGCATTCGAAACAGCTAAATAAACCGCTGATTTTTATAAAATTAGTAGCCGATTCACCTGATTCGCGCAAATGCCGACGATTCTTATGCACCATGTTGGTGCAGTTGCCTGCCCAAGGCGTTACCCTCAAAGGACGGGTTGCACCCTCCGTCTTCAGTGGGTAGGACAATGCTCGGTAGTCGAAGCATCGGTGTCAGCGAGACTTTCGATAATCGGGCAATCTGGTCGCGCATCGCCGTGGCAGTGATCAGCAAGGTGCGACAGCGTGTCGCGCATCTCCGTCAATTCAGCAATCCGGCGGTCAAGGTCCGCGACGTGCTCGAGGGCAATCGCTTTCACCTCGGCGCTGGCACGGGAACGGTCCTGCCACAACGCCAGCAGGCGGCGAATGTCTTCGACCAGGAATCCCAGCCGGCGCGCCTGACGGATGAAGCGCAGCGAGTGCACTTCCTGCGGTCCGTAAACCCGGTATCCGGCTGTCGTGCGGGCTTTCGCGCTCAGCAAGCCGACACTTTCGTAGTAGCGAATCATCTTCGCTGTGACACCCGATGCCCGGGCCGCTTCACCGATGTTCATAGCCATTTCCTCAGTCAGTCGGTCGATCGTACACCTTCCCACCGTGGGAAGGTCAGCACTCAGGTGCGTGCCGGCCGGCATAATTCAACTTAGGTAACATTCACTTTTTCTTGAGGCAAATTCAATGACGATCGAACTCCAGGTAGAAGGCATGAGCTGCCAGCATTGCGTCGCAGCCGTGACCAACGCGATTCGCGAACATGACGCTGCGGCGCAGGTCAAGATCGATCTCGCAACCGGCCGCGTCGCGGTTGACTCGACGCAATCGGAGCAAGCACTGAAGGCTGCCATCGATGAGGCCGGTTACACGGTCGTGGCCGGTCACTGACGCCGGTTCGCGCATGTTCAAGGTTGCCATCATCGGCGCGTCCGGATTGCTTGGACGCGCCCTCGTTGAAGAATTGGAAGAGTTGGCGCAGCGCGCGGACTGGCAGGTGGTCTCGACGGCGTTCCGGCGCAGCGGGCCGCGCCTGAGAGCACTGGATATCCGCGATGCGCAGGCGGTCGAGCGGTTTATCGAACGCGAGGCGCCGGACGCTGTGATCATCGCAGCCGCCGAGCGTCGTCCGGATGTTTGCGAGCATGATCCGGCGCTTGCCCGCGCGTTGAACGTCGATGCGGTACGCACGGTGGCCGAGGCGGCCAAACGGCGCGGTGCGTGGGTGTTGTCTATTTCCACGGACTATGTGTTCGACGGCACGCGCCCGCCTTATCGCCATGATGCACAGCCGTCGCCGCTTAACGCGTATGGCCGCAGCAAGCTTGAGGGCGAGCGTGCGCTCACTGAGACAACTGAACGCGGCTGCGTGCTGCGCTTGCCGCTGCTGTATGGGCCGATCGTGGATTGGACAGAATCCGCCGTGACCAGCCTCGTACCGGCTATTGCCGCATCGGCGAGCACTGCATCTGACGCAAAAGCCGCTGTCATGGACGCGTGGGCGATCCGCTATCCAACGTTTACGCCCGATGTCGCCTGCGTCATTCGTCAATTGCTCGAACACATTGCTCGCGGTGAAGCGATCAATGGCATCGTGCAATGGTCAGGCGATCAGCCAATGACGAAGTATGAGATTGCGTTGCGTCTTGCCAAGGCACTGCAATTCAACGCGCAACTCGTGCCGCAGCACACGCCGACTGATGCGACGCCGCGGCCCCACAACTGCCATCTGGATTCGAGCCGCCTCGAGGCGCTCGGGATTGGCCGGCGCACACCGTTTGACACCGCCATCCCCCAGGTGCTGGCGAGATTTCCATGGCGAGGCGTTAGTGGGTGACTAACAAGGCATTAGGCCGAACGGCCGCCCTACTCGTTGTGCCGGAGAGCCATGAACCGCTCCGCCAATCTGAATTCAAGCGGCCGCTGAGTGCAAAAACCCACTCAGCAAAAATCCCTGCTGGTGGACTGCAATCCCTCCAGCAGATGCGACAGATCAACCAGTCGCTGTGCAACGAGGTGTCGCACCTCGCCTTCACACTGCCAGACGCCATATACCGCAAGCAGCGACGCGCCTAATACCTCCTTGCGCTGTCTTTCAAGCAGGCTCGGCCACACGATCACATTGACGTTACCCGTCTCGTCTTCGAGTGTCACGAAGATCACCCCTTTCGCCGTACCTGGCCGCTGTCGGACCGTGACGATTCCGCACCCTCGCGCCAGGCGTCCATCAGGATAGCTGCGCAGCGTCGAAGCCGGCATTAGCCGGTTGGCCAGCAGTTGGGGCCGCAGTAGTTCAAGCGGATGACGGCCAAGCGTCAGCCCCACCGAACGGTAGTCCGCGACGATATCATTGGCCTCCGACGGCGCGCCCAACTCCGGCGTCTCGTCCTGCACGGCGGCAATGGCCAGCATGTCCTTGTCAGGCACAGCAGCAACCGAATGCCACAACGCCTCCCGGCGATTGCCCGCGAGCGCTGCCAGCGCATTCGCATCGGCCAGCACGTGCAGATCGTGCCTATCGAGTTGTGCGCGGCGCGCCAGGTCATGCACGCTGGTGAACGGCCGCACCGCGCGCGAATTCTCGATGCGCTCCGCAGCACCATCCTTCATACCGCGCAATAGCGACAGCCCAAGACGAACCGCCGGCCGCGCGGCCCCTTCGATCGGTTCAAGCGCCGAGTCCCATCCGCTGATGGTCACATTGACCGGCAACACCTTGACGTCATGCCGCTGCGCGTCCTGCACGAGTTGCGACGGCGAGTAAAAACCCATGGGCTGGCTGTTGAGCATGGCCGCGAGAAACGCCTCGGGTTCGTGGCACTTCAACCAGCTGCTTGCGTAGACGAGCAGCGCGAAACTCGCCGCGTGGCTCTCCGGAAAACCGTATTCGCCGAAGCCCTTGATCTGTTCGAAGATCGCTTCCGCGAAGCTGCGTTCGTAGCCACGCTCCTGCATTCCATTGACGATGCGGTCGTAGTACTTCTCCAGACCGCCCTTGCGCTTCCATGCAGCCATCGCCCGGCGTAGCTGGTCTGCTTCGCCGGGTGTGAAGCCGGCCGCGAGAATCGCCACCTGCATCACCTGTTCCTGGAAGATCGGCACGCCGAGCGTGCGTTCAAGCGCAATCTTCAACTTGTCGCTCGGATAGTTGACGGGTTCAAGCTTCTGACGCCGGCGCAGATAAGGATGCACCGCACCGCCCTGAATCGGACCTGGACGCACGATCGCCACTTCAATGACGAGATCGTAGAACTCACGCGGCAGCAAACGCGGCAGCATGCTCATCTGCGCGCGTGATTCAATCTGGAAAACGCCGATGGTGTCAGCGCGGCAGATCATGTCGTAGGTCTTTTCGTCTTCCGCTGGAATGTCCTGCATATCAAAGCGCTCGCCGCGCCGCTCGTAAACGAGATCGAGCGTGCGCCGGATCGCCGACAGCATGCCGAGCGCGAGCACATCGATCTTTAGCAGTCCAAGCGATTCGAGATCGTCCTTATCCCATTCGATCACCGAGCGATCCGCCATTGCCGCGTTCTCCACCGGCACAAGACGCGTGAGCTTGCCGCGGCTGATCACGAAGCCGCCGGAGTGCTGCGACAGATGCCGCGGAAAGTTGAGCAATTGCGAAGCCAGTTTCGCCCAGGCCTGAATCAACGGTTTTTCCGGATCGAGGCCGGACTCCTGGAAACGCTGCAGCAGATCCTGACTGTTGTCGAACCAATGATGCGACTTCGCGACCGCATCCACAATCTGCGCATCGATCCCCAACGCCTTACCCGTCTCACGCAGCGCGCCACGAGGACGGTAGGTGGACACGGCTGCCGCAATTGCTGCGCGGTCCCGGCCGTATTTCCGGTAGATGTACTGGATCACTTCTTCGCGTCGCTGATGCTCGAAATCAACGTCGATATCCGGTGGTTCGCCACGCTCTTTGGAAATGAAACGCTCGAATAGCATGTTGCCGCGCGCAGGGTCTACCTCCGTGACGCCGAGGCAATAACACACGGCCGAGTTAGCGGCCGAGCCGCGTCCCTGACACAGGATGTTCCGGCTACGCGCGTAGCGAACGATGTCGTAGACCGTTAAAAAGTACGGTTCATACTCCAGATCTGCGATGAGCGCGAGTTCATGTTCGATCTGTTGCTGGACGTTATACGGAATGCCGGAAGGAAAGCGTCGCTGCGCCCCGATATACGTCTCATGACGAAGATACGCGGTGGGTGTGAAACCTTCGGGCACGAGTTCATCGGGGTATTCGTAGCGCAACTCTTCAAGCGAAAAGGTGCAGCGGCCGAGCACGCTGATCGTCTCGCGTACGGTTGGCTCGGGGTAAAGATTGGCAATACGCAGCCGCGAGCGCAGATGCTGTTCGGCATTCGGTGCGAGATCGTAACCGCACTCATGAACCGGCCTGCCCACACGAATTGCTGTCATTGTGTCCTGCAACGGCTTGCGCGAACGGACATGCATCACCACATTGCCGAGTGCGACGACCGGCACATTCTGACGATTCGCGACATACTCGAGCGCGCCGCGATGAATATCGTCCATTGCCCGCTGATGCAGCACGAGCCCGACCCACGCGCGCCCGGGGAAAGTTTCGTCGAGCCATTCGATTTGCGCTTCCAGCAACTCCTCTTTGGCGGGAAAGGCCGGCACCAGAATCGCGAGGCAATCGGGCATGCCGCGTAGATGTGTGTTGTCGCGATCGGGTCGCGACAGATCGTGCGGCGTCAGCCGGTATTCGCCCTTCGGCGCACGGGTTCGCGCAAGCGTGATCAGCTCCGACAGATTGCCGTATCCCTCGCGGTTCTGCGCGAGCAGAATCAGCCCGAACGCGGGCGAGCCATCGGCATTGCGCAACTGAAAGTACGAGCCAATGACAAGCGGCAAACCCACTTCTTTCGCGGCGACGTGCGCCCGCACGACCCCGGCGAGCGAGCATTCGTCCGTGACGGCGAGGCCCGCATAACCCAGTTGCGCTGCGCGCTCGGCGAGTTCCTCCGCATGCGACGCACCGTGCAGGAACGTGAAGTTGGAAAAACAGAACAGCTCGGCGTACGCCGGCAGCGCGGTCAGGGTCGTGTCCATCGCGCGTTATCCAAACAGGCCGTGAAGAAACCAGCGCGGTTCTTCTTCGGCGTCGCGACTGCTGACGCGCTCGCGGTAAATCCAGTAACAACTACGATCTTCCGCCTGTGCGACAAAATAATCACGCGTGACGAGTTCGCCGTCGAACCAGCCGGCTTCGATACGCTCACCTGGCGACATCATCCGCAACGATGAGCCATAGAAAGGCCGATGCTGCCGCATCAACAGACGCACAGGCGTGGCCAGCATCCATGTCGGGCGCGGCAGACTCTCGGGCAATACGATCTTCTGCGTTGCCTGCCTGACCGGTACCCAGCGGTTCGCGACTTCCGGCCTGTAATCCGCGGTCGGCGCTGGACGCAATACGTTTTCATCACCAACACGCGCGATTAGTAATTCAATCAGACGCGCATGGTCTTCGGGCGAACCGCCGGGCTCGGGAAACAGGCTGCCTGTATCCGGTACGGCCGATTCGACCTTCGATGCGTCAAGCTGCAAGACAATGGCCGGCGCCACTAGTTCTACGCGATGCAAGCGTTCCTTCACAAGACGCAACAGATGCTCTTCGCGCCATGTCGGCTCACCCAGCGCGATCTCGATCAACGTCGGCGCAAGCGCTTGCCTGCCCCGTTCATGTTCGATAGACAGGGTGATCGCCGCTACCGCCAGTTGCTTCGCGCACAACCATCCGCACAGTTGCACGATCAGGCGATGCGCGGCAAACACCGCACCGTCCGCGTTCTCCAGACGGTCGGGCAATTCGATACGCGCGGAAAATGTGGGCGGCAATTCGAGCCAGTCGAACAGTTCCGGGGCGGTACCGAAGGCGCGATCCAGCGAATCCAGCAGATGCTCACCGCAACGGCGTTGCAAACCGGCGCGCGGCAGACGGCGTGCATCAGCGATCGTCTCGCAGCCAAGACCGGTGAACCAGTCGGCAAAAGGACGGATTTCTGGCACTGCGAACATTGGCAACGGTGACAGCACGCGTTCAAGCGAGACGAGTTGCAAGACGCGCTGATTGCCATGTTTAGCCAGCAGCCATGCCCCCTGCCCGGTCGGCGCTGCACTGATGCGCGCTGTCAGACCGAGCGTGGCGAGTACCGCCTTCGCCTGTCTGCAGAGCGACAGCAGACCGCCGAAAAGCCGTAGACTCGCGCCGACTTCGACGATCACCGTTGCCTCATCGAGTAGCGCGACATCAGGCGAGAACTTCATCAACGACATGCCGACTTCTCGTTGCGCAGCGGCTTCGCGCGCGACGTCACGTTCGTACATGGCTGTTTCCGGTGACAGCGTGATTACGCCACCGCGCTTCATGCCAAGCCGCACTCCGGCTTCACGCGCTACGCTGTCCGCGATGATCACCTTGTCTTTCTCAAGCACTGCACTGCCGTGTGCCGGCTCAGGCAACCACCTCGGCCGGAAGACTTCCAGGGACAACTTCGGCAAGTGGACGGCGAGAAAGACGCGCATGGCGGGAAAGCAAGACAGGTGTGGGTTGTAGGGAAATCGACAAAGGCTCCGCGCGTGTTGGACCTCGTCGTTTCACGATATCGACCATCAGCCCCTCTGCAGATGGGCGTAATGCCAGCCTTAGTGAAGCCGGCGATGAGTCCGGGGCCGCAGTGAGTGGGCGGACCATGATGAACAGCGTCTCGGATGACTGAGCGGCCAGGTGCAGACGCCGTAGCGATGACGACTGCGCGTGTTGCGTCCATAGAAGCAGCGCGCCGCAACTGCCGGCACGCAGGATCTGCTCTGCAGACCAGAGCGCATCGGAGGTATTTGGAGTTTTGATTTGCAGCAATCGATCAAGCGACAGGCCGATATATCCCAGCCCCAAGGTATCCGGGGTGTGTGGCGGCTTGACTAGCGCGATGGGTTGATTGCCTAGCGAGCTGAGCGCTGGCTGCAAGAGTCGCATTTCACCGACGCCCGCCTGCTGAACCAGCAAATCGATCAATACACCGATTGGCCAACCGCCCCCCGGCAACTCTGTGGATAGCGCCGGATAGCCTGTATCGACCGTACGCCCACGCCCGCGCGCGAGTTGCGAGGCTCGCCAGAGCGACGGATGAATCTCTTCGGCAGGGATAGTAGGGACTGACATTGAGCGCAAGAAAAACCTGTATATTTATACAGTATCCTACACGCAAATTATTGCCCGTGAACTACACTTTTAAGTGCCGGATGGGGAACTGCTATGGATTGATTTCGCTGAAACCGTCTGTCTCTGCGAGCTTCGCTGGACGAGCTTTGCTGGACGAGCTTTGCTGGACGAGCTTCGCTGGACGAGCTTTGCTGGACGAGCTTTGCTGGAGGGTTTGGGATATGTCAGACGATCGATGGTTGAGCTTCGATCTATTGCGGAGCGGCCTGCGGGCGATGCGTGGGGTGATGCAACTGGCGCTGTAAGGCGCTTAACGGAGGCGCGAGCGCATGAAGGGCTGAAGTGTGGATTTTTGCCGCTACGCGATTGCCCTTCGCGGCCGAGGCTGGTTAAAGAACTAACGCTGCCTGGGGCACTGTTCTGCCGGCGAAACCCTCCTGGTAAGGCGCATCAGGTTGCTCGGCGCGTGCGCGTTTTCGGGGGTGC
>NZ_JBAURZ010000086.1:0-11099 GCF_049581445.1 Paraburkholderia sp.
GCGCGGCCGCGTGCTGTACCGCCTGGCCATGCTGGTCACAGCGCGCCACGATGAACTCGCGCAACTGGAAGCACGCGACACCGGCAAACCCCTGCGCCAGGCCAACGCGGATGCCGCCGCGCTCGCCCGCTACTTCGAATTCTACGCGGGCGCGGCCGACAAACTGCATGGCGAGACGCTGCCCTATCAGGCGGGCTACACGGTGTTTACGGTTCGCGAGCCGCATGGCGTCACCGGCCACATCGTGCCGTGGAACTACCCGATGCAGATCTTCGGCCGCAGCGTTGGCGCGGCGCTGGCTGCCGGCAACGCCTGCGTCGTCAAACCGGCGGAAGACGCGTGCCTGTCGGTGCTGCGGGTGGCCGAACTGGCCACCGAGGCCGGCCTGCCCGCCGGCGCGCTCAATATTGTCACTGGTTACGGTCACGAATCTGGGGCGGCGCTCGCGCAGCATCCGGGCATCGATCACATCTCGTTCACCGGCTCTCCGCAAACCGGCAAACTGGTCACGCAGATGGCCGCGGAAAATCACGTGCCTGTCACGCTCGAACTGGGCGGAAAGTCGCCGCAAATCGTGTTCGCCGACGCGGATCTGGACGCGGCCGTCCCCGTGCTCATCTCGGCCATCGTGCAAAACGCCGGGCAAACCTGTTCCGCGGGTAGTCGCGTGCTGATCGAGCGGGCCATTTACGAGCCGTTGCTGGACCGGCTCGGGGCCGCTTTTCAGGCGCTGCGGGTGGGGCCGTCGCGTGCGGACCTCGACTGCGGCCCACTCATCAGCGCAAAGCAGCAGCAGCGCGTCTGGGACTTCCTTTCTGACGCGCACCATGACGGCATTGCCATGGTCGCTCACGGCGAAGTCATTCCTGAAGCACCGGACAGCGGCTTTTATCAGGCCCCTGCGTTGTTGCGCGATGTGCCTTCGGGCCACCGTCTGGCGCGCGAGGAAGTGTTCGGCCCGGTGCTGGCTGCCATGCCTTTCGCCGATGAAGATGAGGCCGTGGCGCTCGCCAACGGCACGCCCTATGGGCTCGTGGCCGGCATCTGGACCCGCGACGGCGGGCGCCAGTTGCGGCTCGCGCGGCGCGTGCGTTCCGGGCAGGTGTTCATCAACAACTATGGGGCGGGCGGCGGCGTCGAATTGCCGTTCGGCGGCGTCAAACACTCCGGCCATGGCCGCGAAAAGGGCTTCGAGGCGTTGTATGGCTTCACGGTGCTAAAGACAGTAGCGATCCGGCACGGCTAGCGGGCTAGTGGACAAGGTGACGAGCGCTGCAATGTGCAGGCGGTTTTGGCAGCGCTGACAGCGCCCGCACATTGCTGGACCTGGAGTACTGCTGGCACGGCCTCAATGCGGCACAACGGACCGCACCGCCAATAGAACTCACCACGGAAAACAAAGGAGACATCATGCGGTTGACAGGTAAAACAGCCATCGTCACGGGTGGCGGCTCGGGTTTCGGCGAGGGCATTGCAAGAACCTACGCGCGCGAAGGCGCGAACGTGGTCATCAACGATCTGAACGGCGCGGCGGCCGAACGCGTCGCGAGCGAGATCGCGCTGGCGGGCGGCAAGGCCATCGCGGTGGCGGGCGACGTCACGCGCAGCGACGACTGGCAAAGCCTCCGCGAAGCGGCGCTCGAAGACTTCGGCAGCGTGCAGATCGTCGTGAACAACGCGGGCACCACGCATCGCAACAAGCCCGTGCTCGACGTGACCGAAGCCGAGTTCGATCGTGTCTACGCCGTCAACGTGAAGAGCATTTACTGGAGCGTGCAGGCGTTCGTGCCGTACTTTCGCCAGCAGGGTGGCGGGGTGTTCATCAATATCGCGTCGACCGCGGGCGTGCGGCCGCGGCCGGGCCTCGTCTGGTACAACGGCAGCAAAGGCGCAGTGATTATCGCCAGCAAGTCGCTCGCCGCCGAACTTGGTCCAGACCGCATCCGTGTGAACTGCGTGAACCCCGTGATCGGCGAAACCGCCTTGCTGTCCGAGTTCATGGGCGTGGAAGACACGCCGGAGAACCGCAAGCGTTTTCTGGCTGGCATTCCGCTTGGCCGCTTCTCGGTGCCGCAGGACATCGCCAACGCCTGCCTCTATCTCGCGTCAGACGAAGCGGAATTCATCACGGGTATATGCCTTGAAGTGGATGGCGGCCGCTGCGTGTAGGGCCGCCTGTTCAATCAGGCTCACACCACGTTCATCGCCAGTGCGCTTTCGCGGTAGTGCTGGCTCGCCTTCTCGCCATCGCCAAGCTGCTCGTGCAAGCGCGCCAGCGCGCGATGCGAGCGGATCTTCAGCGTCTCGTTGTCGGCCAGCTTCAGCGCGGTCTCGAGGAACGACTGCGCCTTGCCCCACAACTGTTGATGCAGGCACAAGCGGCCCAAGGCGAACATCAGATCGGCGTCCTCGGGACGCTCCTTCTGCCACGCTTCGGCCTTCTGGATCAGCGGCAACGCATCGCCGCCGGTCGTATCCGGATAGCGGCGCAGCAGACGCGCATCCCAGTTCTGCGCCAGCGCTTCTTCGACGATCTTGCGGGCTTCCTGCGGACGGTTCAGCGCGACCAGCAGTTCCGCCGCGAGATCGGCCAGACGCGGCGAGTGGCGCTCAGTCGGCGTCAACGAGTGCCACAACTCCAGCAGCGCGTCGGCATTATGGCGCCGGTCGCGCAGCAGATTTTCAGCGGCCAGTTGGCGCAGGCGCACCGCCACGGCCGGGTGAATCGCCTCGCGTTTTTCGAGCGTCTTGACGAGTTTGAGCACCTCGCTCCAGTTCTTCAATTGCTGTTGCGCGCGCAACATGATTTGCTGCGCGTGAATACGGCGGCTGCCCTGCGACTGCATCTCCGTCAGCGCGGTTAGCGCGCCGTCGGCGTCGCGGCCGTCGGCCCGCATGTCGGCGGTGGCCATCAGGCGAGCGTCCTGCCAGTCGGCCTCGTCGATCTGCGCAAGCCATTCGTCGCGGCGTGCGTACTCACGCATCCGATGCGCTGCCGTAGCAGCCACGAGGCCCGCAGCGCCCTTGTTGTCGCCGTTGGCGAGCGCGTCTTTAGCCGCCTTTTCAGCGCGCGAAAAACGTCCGGCATACAGGTTGCCAATCGCGTCACGCAACGCAGCATGCGCCTTGGCAACCCGCGAACGGGCGCGGTACGCGGCCACTCGTTGCGGCATGCGCCAGATGTTGCGGCCAATGCGCAGCAGCGCATACATCAGGATGAACAGCACCACCAGGCCGACCACGAACAGGTTCAGCGACACGTCGACCCGATACGGCGGATAGATCAACATCACCTGACCCGTATCGAAACGGCCGACCGTCGCCAGCACCACCGCAATCGCGAACAAGAAGGCAAGCCACAAGAGTCCCCGGATCGCCATGATTAACCCCGGCTCTTGTACTGGTTGACCGCATCGAGGCTCGTATTCAGGTTCGGCACTTCAACCGCCGCCGAGCCGTCGTCCACGTCCTTGACCAGACCGCGCACGGTCTGAGTGCGCTTCGACGCGTTATCGAAATAGCGGGCAAGCGCCGCGTCGGCCGCGTGCAGGTCCGACTTGAGCGTGGTCTGATTGCGCGAGAGCAGCGCCAGACGCGCCGACAGCAAGCGCAGCTTCAGGTTCTCGCGCAAGAAGTAGCCTTGGTCCGGCGCGACCAGCATCGAATCAGCGTTGTCGATACGGCGCACTTGCACCAGGCTCTGCAACTGCTGACCAAGCCCCGTGTAGAACGCCTGCCACCAGACCTTCCAGCGGGGCTCGCCTGTGGTGGCCGCCACCTTGTCGCTATCTGCGGGCGTGTCTGCGCGCGGCGTGGTGTGGCCGATCAGCGCTTCGCCGTCGAGCGGCAGGGTGTCCACCTGATCAATGGCGTTGTCGAGCTTGATGGCAAGTCCGGTGAGATCGGTCGACGGCGCGGCCTTAAGCTTGTCGATGTCCTGCCCGATCGCCTTGCGAACCGCCACTGCCTGCGCGCTGTCCGATGCCGCGAGACGCGTGTCGGCGCTTTGCAGCGCGAACAGCGCGAGCTGCGTATTGCCTGTTAGTTGCAACTGCTCGCTCGCGCTGGAGAGCATCTGCGCCACTTCAGCGAGGGTCCAGTCGTCGCGATTGCGCGCGAGGTCAGCATATTGCTGTTGCAGCGCCTGCTGGGCCTGCTGCGCGTCGGTCAGCTTGCCCTCCAGTTGCGACAGCTGCGAATCGAGTTGATGCACAGTCGCTACCGCCTGATCGGTCTTCACGCGCATTTCGGCGGTTTGGGCATCGTTCGCCTGTTGCCGTTGCGTCAGTTGCTGATCGAGCCGGATGACCTTGCGATTCAACGCAAAGCCGCCCACCCCCGCCGCACAGGCGATGACCACGACGACAAACCACAGCAGCGGTCCGCTCGCGCTGCTGCGCTTTTGTTGCGCTTCGTAGGGCGTGAAGGGGGGATTGGGCGGCAACGCGCTGGTTGCGGCCGGCTGGGGGGAAGCGTTCGTGGAGGTGTTCGTTTCTGTCATGCGTGCGTGAGCCGGGTTGGTCGGAACCGGTTGAACAACGGGAGGAACAGCGGAAAGCAGCGTGCGGGCAATGCGCTCATCGCCCGCACCGGACACCGTAATGCTATCAAAACCCAGTCCCCGCGCGGACTGCGCGATACGGGGGTGAGGCGTGACCAGCGTCGCGCGCTTCAGTTGCGCAATCTCGCCGGCGTTCAGATGCTCCTGGGCCAGTTCGTCCAGATTGCGCACCCCTTCGGAACTGGTGATAAGCCATGCGTGCGGTTCGCCGGCCAGCAACACGTGCACGCGCTGCCAGGCCGCGACGGACGGCTCCGGCACAAGCCGCCGGTAGGCGGCAACCGTTTCCACTTCGACACCCGCTTCACGCAAGCGATCGGCAAGCCACTCGCGGCCGCCGTCGCCGCGCACGATCAACACGCGTTTGCCTTCGAGCGTGGCGACGTTCATCGCAGCGTCGATCTCGGCAAACAGCCCCTCCGAATCGAAGCGCGCGGCATCGTCGTCAGGCGCCGCGGCGGGGCTGATCACCTTGTAGGCCGGCGCTTCGACGCCGTGACGTGCAAGCGCGGCAACGCTGCCGGGCCCTACCACGCCGACTGGCAACGCATGCGGCCAGATCGCCTTGTACTCGGAAAACGCGTAATCAACGGCGTTGGGCGACACGAATACCACCAGCGTATAACGCTCGAGCGTTGCGAGCGCCGCGTGCAGCGGGCCGGTATCGTCGGCGGGGGCGATTGCGATCAGCGGAAAGTCGAGCGTAGCCACGCCGGCTGCGGCGAGTTGTGCCGCAAGCGCGTCCGACTGCCCCGCCGGACGCGTGATCACAACCGTATACGGCACCTCGTCAGGTGAGTTGGGGGACGAGTTGACGCCTGCTTGTGCCGCCATCACGCGCCAGTCGCCGGGCCGCTCGCGGTGCTGAGCGAACGGACGATCTCAAGTGCGCCCTGACTTTCCAGCGCGCTAGCCACTTCGCGGCCCAGTTGCAGCGCGCGTTCGATGGTCGGCGCAGGAGCCGACGCCTGGGCACTCAGCACCCGCTGACCATCAGGCGTGGCGACGATGCCACGCAGGTGCAAGGCGCCATCGTGCCAGGTAGCGTGCGCCGCAAGCGGTACCTCGCAACTGCCACCCAAGGCACGCGACACCATCCGCTCAGCCTCGACTGCTGCGGCCGTATGCTCGTGATGGAGTGGCGCGAGCCACGCAGCCAGTTCAGGACGGCCAGCGCGAATCTCAATGCCCAGCGCTCCCTGCCCGGCTGCCGGCAGACTGTCCTCCGTATCGAGCAAAGCACGGATGCGTTCACCGAGACCGAGACGCTTGAGGCCCGCAGCAGCCAGGATGATCGCCGCATAGTCGCCGCGATCGAGCTTGGCGAGCCGCGTGTCCAGATTGCCGCGCAACGGCTGCACGACGAGCTGCGGGTAACGCGTGCGCAACATGGCTTCGCGACGCAGGCTCGACGTGCCCACTACGCTCCCCGGCGGCAACGCCGCAAGCGAGTCGAAGTGGTTCGAGACGAACGCGTCGCGCGGATCTTCGCGCTCCATGATGGTGGACAACTCGAAGCCGGGCGGCAGTTCCATCGGCACATCTTTGAGCGAATGCACGGCCAGATCGGCACGCCCTCCGGCCAGTGCGTTCTCCAGTTCCTTGACGAAAAGACCCTTGCCGCCCACCTTCGAAAGCGTGCGATCGAGAATCTGATCGCCACGTGTCGTCATTCCGAGGATTTTTACGTCACAAGATGGATATAATTTGTGCAGCGCACACTGCACGTGCTCCGCTTGCCACATCGCAAGGCGGCTTTCCCGCGAAGCGATGACCAGAGTGGAGGGCGGTGGCGCTGACTGCTTCTCGGAATTCATTGCAAGGTCACTGGATGACGAGAGGTAATAACAAACAATGTTAGCACGCGCTCCAGCGTCTCTTGATCGGCTTGATGGCCGGGCTGGCGCGCCACCATTGGAGGAGACGGGCCCTATCCGGGCAAGCCGCATCGCTGAGCACCATCGTCACCCCCGCCATTGGCCATGGCTCACGCACGGTCGTTCGCGCGCGAGGCACCATGATGCGGGATGATGCAATGCGGCGCGCCCCGCGCAACACAGGGCCATCCTCCTCTCGCGTGTGTCCTGCAGCGTTTGTTGTCGTTCTGGCAGTTCCCGCGCTGTTCGCCGTGTGGCCCATACCGCACGTTCAGCAACGCAAACGTCGTGCACCGAGCTTCACGCGCAGTTGATGCGCAGTTGATGTACCTGCAGTCCATCTCTCATTAGACCCTGGCTTCCCTGAGGAAACCCATCGTGACGTCTTCCGGATCGGCGCGCCCTGCCCGCCGCAATACTGCATCCCTCAACGGTTCTGCGGGCGAGCCCGTAGTCACCCCTGCCGTCACATCCGCCGTCCCGGCCACGTCGAAAGCGTCGGCCAAACGCGGCGCGGCCAAGCCGGCCAAGGCAGCCAAGGCAGCCAAGGCATCACAGACGACCAGGGCCGCTCAGGCCGCCAAAGCCATCAAGTCTGAAAAGTCTGGCAAGGCGGCCAAATCCGGCCAGTCCGCGAAGACCAAAGACAGTGCCGCCCAAGCCTTGGCAAACGGCAAAGGGGCTTCGCAAGCGGACGTGGCGTCGAAAGCACCCGCCGCGCCCGCGCCGCGAGGCACCAGCCGCACCCGCGATGACAAGGACCAGCCGCTCTTCCAGGACATCCGTTATCTGGGACGGCTGCTTGGCGACGTGGTCCGCGAGCAGGAAGGCGACGCCGTATTCGACGTGGTCGAGACAATCCGCCAGGATGCCGTGCGCTTTCGCCGCGAGGACGACAGCAGCGCCGCGCAGGCGCTCGACAAGAAGCTGCGCGCGCTGAGCCCTGAGCAAACCGTGAGCGTCGTGCGCGCGTTCAGCTATTTTTCGCATCTGGCGAACATCGCGGAAGATCGCCACCGCAACCGGCGTCACCGGATTCACGCGCTGGCCGGTTCGGCATCGCAGCCCGGCACGATGGCCAATGCGCTCGAACGACTGATGGAAGCCAACGCCGCGGCGACGCCCGTGCTGCAGCAATTTTTCAACGAAGCGCTGATCGTGCCGGTGCTGACCGCACACCCGACCGAAGTACAGCGCAAGAGCATTCTCGATGCGCAACACGACATCGCGCGCCTGCTCGCCGAGCGTGACCAGACGCTCACCGAGCGTGAACGCGCGCATAACGAAGCGATGTTGCGCGCCCGCGTTACGTCGCTATGGCAAACGCGCATGCTGCGCGACGCGCGCCTGACCGTCGCTGACGAAATCGAAAACGCGCTGTCGTATTACCGCGCGACTTTCCTGGAAGAAATCCCGGCACTGTATGCCGATATCGAAACCGCGCTTGCCGAGCACGGCCTCGACGCCCGCCTGCCCGCGTTCTTCCAGATGGGCAGCTGGATTGGCGGCGATCGCGACGGCAATCCGAACGTCACCGCTGCGACACTCGAAGAAGCCATCACGCGCCAGGCCGCGGTGATCTTTGAACATTACCTGGAACAGGTGCACAAGCTTGGCGCCGAGTTGTCGATATCGAACATGCTGACCGGTGCCAGCGACAGCGTGAAGGCCCTCGCGGCGGCCTCGCCGGACCAGTCGCCGCACCGGGTGGATGAGCCGTACCGCCGTGCGCTGATTGGCATCTATACGCGCCTCGCGGCAAGCTCGCGGGTGCGTCTGGGTGAAGGCGCCGTGCCGCTACGCAGCGCCGGCCGTGGCGCCGCCCCGGTCCGCGCGCAACCGTACGACGACTCCGACGCCTTCGCAAAAGACCTGCATGTGCTGATCGATTCGCTCGCCGAACATCACGGCGCGTCGCTGGCGAGCCCGCGTCTGTCGCCGCTCGCGCGCGCTGCCGAAGTGTTTGGCTTCCACCTCGCCAGCATCGACTTGCGGCAAAGTTCGGATATCCACGAAGCGGTGATCGCCGAACTGCTCAAGCGCGCCGGCGTCGAAGACGATTACGCGGCCCTGCCCGAAGCGGACAAACTGACCGTGCTGCTGAGCGAACTCGCGCAGCCGCGTCTGCTGCGCTCGCCGTATCTCGAGTACTCGGATCTGGTGAAAAGCGAACTGGGCGTACTCGAAGCCGCCCGTGTGACGCGCGAGAAATTCGGTCCGCGCGCCGTGCGTAACTACATCATCTCGCACACGGAAACCGTCAGCGATCTGGTGGAAGTCATGTTGCTGCAAAAGGAAACCGGTCTGCTGGACGGTCTCCTCGGCGACGCGCACAACCCGGCCAAGGCTGGCTTGATGGTGATCCCGCTCTTCGAGACGATCCCCGACCTGCGCAACGCGCCGCACATCATGCGCGACCTGATCGCGCTGCCGGGCGTCGATTCGTTGATCGAACATCAAGGTGGCGAGCAGGAAGTGATGCTCGGCTACTCGGACAGCAACAAGGACGGCGGCTTCCTCACGTCGAACTGGGAGCTGTACCGCGCTGAACTCGCGCTGGTGTCGCTCTTCAATGAGCGCGGCGTGACGCTGCGGCTCTTCCACGGTCGTGGAGGCACGGTCGGACGCGGCGGCGGCCCGACCTATCAGGCCATTCTGTCGCAGCCGCCCGGCACGGTGGACGGTCAGATCCGTTTGACCGAACAGGGCGAAGTAATTGCCAGCAAGTTCGGCAATCCGGAGATTGGCCGCCGCAACCTCGAAACCGTCGTCGCCGCGACGCTCGAAGCGTCCTTGCTGCCGCATGGCAACACGCCGGCGCAACTGCCTGCGTTCGAGGAAACCATGCAACAGCTGTCCGACGCCGCGATGGCGTCATACCGCGCGCTGGTCTACGAAACACCGGGGTTCAAAGAGTATTTCTTCGAGTCGACGCCGATCTCCGAAATTGCCGAACTGAACATCGGCAGCCGTCCGGCCTCGCGCAAGCTGCAGGATCCGAAGCAGCGCAAGATCGAAGATCTGCGGGCGATTCCGTGGGGCTTCTCGTGGGGCCAATGCCGCCTGCTGCTGACCGGCTGGTATGGCTTTGGCAGCGCAGTGGCCGCTCATCTGGATAGCGCACCCTCGGATGCCGAGCGTACCCGCCGCCTCGCGCTGCTCAAGAAGATGCACAAGACCTGGCCGTTCTTCGCGAACCTGCTGTCGAACATGGACATGGTGCTGGCCAAGACCGACCTCGCGGTCGCGTCACGCTACGCCGCGCTCGTCAGCGACAAGAAACTGCGCAAGCATGTGTTCGAACGGATCGTCGCGGAGTGGGAGCGTACCTCGAAGGCGCTCGCTGAGATCACCGGAAAAACCGAGCGGCTCGCGGATAACCCGCTGCTGGCGCGTTCGATCAAGAACCGCTTCCCGTATCTCGACCCGTTGAATCACCTGCAGGTGGAACTGCTCAAACGCTTCCGCGCCGGCGACACAAACGTGCGCCTGCGCCGCGGGATTCACCTGACCATCAACGGGATCGCGGCGGGGCTGCGCAATACCGGTTGATGTAGTGGCGACGCAGGTGGCGCCAAGCGCCACCTGCGGTCAACGCGCCTCTATCATCAGCGCATCCAGCTGAAACGAACCGTCCGGCTGGACATCGAAGTATTCGCGCACCTCATCAGGGGCGCTATCCCACAGCGAACGGATCGCCACGACGCGCGACTCCGGCGTGCGCATGCGCGCCACCCAGGAGGCGAACTCGATCGGCAGACGCCAGCGCTCGCGAATCGTCGCCTTGAGGCCCGCTGCGGCAAAATACGCCACCCATTCGTCCGCGCGATAGTCGCGGATATGCGACGCATCACGCAACACTTCGACTGCCTGAATATGCGTGTCGAGCAGCGGATGATCGATCCCGGCGATATCTACGAACAGCACCTGGCCGCCCGGTTTCAAGACCCGACGCACTTCGGCGAGCGCCTGCGGCACGTCGTGCCAGTGATGCGCGCTCATCCGGCTGATGACGCAATCGAACGACGCATCGTCGAACGGCAAGGTTTCCGCCGCGCCCTGCTGGGTGCGGATGTTCGTCAGTCCGCGCTCGCTGGCAGCCGCTGCTACGGTGGCGAGCATTTGCGGTGCGATGTCATAGGCCACCACGCTTTGCGCGTGCGGTGCCACCGCGAAGCTCGCGTGACCGGCGCCACAGCCCATGTCGAGCACCGTCGCATCCGGAGTCGCTGCGATGGAAGCCGCCAGCGCTTGCAGGTCGGCGCCCGTGGCGTGCACGTGACTCGTCAAATAAGCCGCGGCAGTCGAGCCGAACGCGTCGGCGACCTGATCGTGATGCTTCATGGGATGCTCCCTTGCTCATGTGGGTGAAGGTGTAGTGTGCAGCCGTCTGACCGTGTCAGCGTAAATGCGGTCGAAACGCCACTTGGCGGCAGCCCGGAACGGCGTGCCTGCCGGTACGTATGAACCGCTCCAGCCGCTACAATAGAGCCCGTCCTGTACCAGTACAAGTTAAGCAATTATTCTGGTATCCCCAACACCCCCTTGTTGAAACGATGAGCACGCCGTCTCCCGCAGATCCGTCCCCGCCCCCGCTCGACGCCACTCCGGCGCATGCGCTGGGTGATTTCATCCGCGCGCACCGCGAGCGGCTCTCGCCC
>NZ_JBAURZ010000087.1:0-72741 GCF_049581445.1 Paraburkholderia sp.
GCCTTTACAGGCAGGAAAGACTCAGCCGCTAGTTGCGCCATTTTCGGGAATGGCGCTGTCACTCTCAATGCTATAGGCCGCTCGCTGCTGCGCCCGACCGGGACGCGCCTTCGGCAGCACCGCCGTATCCGGTGACCGCCGCCTGGGCTGTCGCGGTCTGTGCCGCGACCTTTGCTTCAGCGGCCTGGATGTTCTCGGGGTAGTGAATCCAGTCGCGCGGATCGTAGCCAGCCTTCTCGAGCTGCGCCAGTTCGGCATGCACCTGCGCACGACTGACCGGCTGACTGGACTGCGCAAACGACGCAACGGGTGCTGCAACAAGTGCAGCGACAAGGACCATCCTGGTGGACAACTTCATACCGACGTACCTCAACGATTGTTGTTAGTGGCGCTACGAACAAATTCTTTGCCACGGTCGGAAGCAGTCTAAATGGTAGAAGTCCTTAGGGTAAGTACCAGTCTCGCCAACTCTACGTTGCACCAGGATCAACAATCGGCCAATCGGACTTTGGCAGCGATCCGTTTGCGACTCGCTTGCGATCACCGTCGCTCAAACCGAATCTCACCCGCCCTCGCCCTACCGGCTCGAAATCGTATGGCTTCCGGTCGCTAGGGAGATTCCCCAGGATTCTTGACTTTGGTCGTCCCGAAACACATTATTCGATATCAATCGATCTAACGTAGCACGATTTTATATCAACTCAATGTTCAGAATGATCTGGCCTGCCCACGCCTTGGCGAGTGAGACGGGTCCGAATAAATTGACCAGGGCTACACAAACAAGAAGGAGTACGTACGAGTACTTCAACCCACGCTGAAACCAGATTCATCATTCAATACGAGGATTGTCATGTTCGATAAGTTCCCTGTCTGGCAAATTGCAGCCCCCAAAATGCACATCCCGCAAGCTTTGCGCAAGATCGCCTTGCTTGCCCTGGCCGGTCTGATCTGCACTACAGCCAATGCGGCTGACGATTCCCTCACCAATCGTCAGGGCGACATCAGCCCGCTGTGCGGCACGAAGCCGATGATCGTTGGCGTGTCTGACGGATACGGCGGCAACACCTGGCGCAAAACAGGCCTTGCCGAGGTCAAGGATGAGCTGAGCCGCTGCAAGAACGTCAAGCGGATTATCTACAGCAATGCCAACGGTGACCCGCAGAAAGCCAATTCGGACATCAACAGCATGGTGGCGCAAGGGGTCAACGTCCTGATCATGCTGCCGGACTTCGGCGCCGTGCAACTGCCGGCTATGCGGTCGGCCATGAAAGCCGGCGTGGCGGTTGTTCCGTATTCGGCACAGATTTCGGGCGTAGTTGGACGCGACTATGTGGTCAACGTCACCGGGGACACCCGGCAGATTGGCGTGCTTTGGGCTGACTGGCTCGGAACCACCCTGAAAAAAGGCAACGTCGTATTCCTGGGCGGCTCGCCTGGCGCCGCCGGGTCGCAGAATTTCATGGACGGCCTGAAGGGCGGTCTCAAGAAGTACCCGAATCTGAAGCTGTTGAACGATCAGTTCGTTGTGACGAACTGGAATCCGGTGGACGCGCAAAAAGCCACGGCGGGTCTCATTGCGCAGTATCCGCACATCGACGCCATCGTGACGGACTATGGCGTCACGGCGCTCGCAGCCGCCAAGGCATTCGAACAGGCCCATCTTCCGGTACCGGCCATCGTCACGATTGCCAGCGACAACGAACTGAACTGCCATTACCTGTCGGCCAAGAAAGCCGGCACCGCCTTTCCCTACTACACGCTCGACGGCACCACAACCTACGTGCGCTTTGCCGTGCGGCATGGGGTAGCGGCCTATGAAGGCACGCCTGACAACGAGTCGCCGGCAGTCCTGCCCTTTGCCTATGCCGACAGCGCCAAGGGTCTCGACCCCAAGTGCGACCCGACTGCGCCGCCCGATGCCGACCTCTCCTCAGCGCTCCCCCCGGAAAAGCTCAAAGCCGTGTTTGAGCAGTAATTGCCCGAGACAGATCATGAACGACCAGAACACATTGCTTCAGATTGACGGCGTCACCAAGGTCTTCCCCGGTGTGCGGGCACTCGATAACGTGACGTTCTCTGTGCTCGCGGGAGAAGTCCACGGGCTCGTCGGGGAAAACGGTGCGGGCAAGTCCACGCTCATGGCGGCCGCATCCGGCGCGCTCCTTCCCGAAAAGGGGCGCGTCGTGATCGACGGCGTTGAAACCCGCGGCGATACGGACGAGGCGCGGCGACTGGGGTTGGCGATCGTGCGGCAGGAACCGGCTCTCATGCCCGACCTGACCGTTGCGGAGAACCTCTACCTCGGCGTGCCGGCAGCGCAACGCCCTTCTCTGCTGCGGACCGGTGAATGGGCCCACCAGCTCCTTCGTCAATGGAGCGACGACGTGGCGATCGACGCGAGCGAACGCGTTTTGAGTTTGAACCCTGAGCAACGCTTCATTGTCGAGATCGTCAAGGCGCTCGCAGCGAAGCCCAAAGTTCTGGTCCTGGACGAGCCGACTGAACACCTTCTGGCGGAGGACGTCGAGCGTCTCTTTGAACGCATCCGCAAAGTCACCGCGTCAGGCTGTGCGGTCGTCTATATCTCGCACCGTATTCGTGAAGTGCAAAGGATTGCCAATCGTCTTACCGTACTGCGCGACGGGCAAGGGCAAGGGACCTACGACGCGGCCGGCCTCAGTGAGCAGCAGATTGTCGAACTGATCGTCGGCGGCGCACTCGACCGTGAATTTCCCGCCAAGGCGGCCGATGGCCACACCGGCACGGTCCTCGACGTGGCGTCGCTGCGCGGTTCAGGCTTCACCGACGTATCGCTCCAGGTCCGCAAGGGAGAAATCGTCGGCCTCGCCGGCATAGACGGCAATGGACAGCGCGAGTTCATGCGCGCCCTTGCCGGTCTGGCGCGAAGCCGCGGCAGTGTCAAAGTGAACGGGAAAGCGGCGAAACTGCAGAATTCCCAGGCTGCCGCCGCTTCGGGCATTCGCTGCCTCCCTGGCGACCGGCACAGGGAAGGCATCTTCGGTGAACTCTCCGTGCGCGAGAACTTCTCGATCCGTAGCTTGCCGTTCGACTCCATCAAAGGCTGGATCAGTCAGAGAAGCGAGGCCAGGCGCACCAGGCTTGCAGTCACGGGCTTCGCGGTCAAGACGCCCTCTGTCGAGACGCCAATCCGCTCCCTGTCAGGCGGCAATCAGCAAAAGCTGGTCCTGGCGAGTGTATTGGCAAGCCAACCCCAAGTACTCCTTGTCGACGAACCGACGCAAGGCGTGGACATCGGTGCCCGCATGGAAATCTATAAGGTGCTGCGTCAGGCTGCTGCGAGCGGAACCGCTGTCATCGTCGTCTCCTCGGATGCCATGGAAGTGGCCGGTTTATGCGACCGCGTGCTGATTTTCTCTCGCGGACATATCGTCAAGGAACTGCGCGACGCAGCGGTCAGCGAAAGCAACATCACGTCTGCCGTGCTGACCGCGACCACCGAGCGCGAGAGGGGTTCGGCGAGCATTGCGGGTTTCTGGAAATGGGCGGCCGGAGACTGGGCCCCTCTCGTCATGCTCGCATTGGCGGTCTGCGCGCTGGGCCTCTATGCAGCGCACGTCAACGAGACCTATCTGTCCGTGCGCAACCTCAGTGGCATGCTGGCCCTGGTGGCGACACTCGCCATCGTTGCGTATGGGCAGCAGGCGCTGATGCTGGTTGGTGGAATCGACCTTTCCGTTGGTCCTCTGATGGGTTTGATGGTGGTTATACAGTCTTTCTTCCTCAACGACGGATCCCCTCTGGGGCATCAGTTGTCGGGATGGGTCATCGTCTTTCTCGTTGCAATCGCGGTCGGGCTGGTGAACTGGGTGCTGGTCGGCCCCTTCCGCTTGCATCCCATGGTGGCCACACTGGCCACTTACATGGCGTTGCAGGCGGTGTCCCTGCTTTTACGCCCGGTGCCAGGTGGGCTGATCGCCGACTCGATAGTCGACACCATTAGTACCCAGGCAGGCTTCGTACCGATCATAGCCGTCGTGGCTGTCGTTCTTGCCGTCGTGCTCGAGTTTGCGCTCTTCAAGACCCGACTTGGTCTCGTTTTTCGCGGTGTCGGCTCACGAAGCGAAGCGGCTCGTATGGCGGGTCTGCGCCCACCTCTCACGCTGCTTACCGCGTATGTGGGCTGCTCGCTCCTCGCCGGCATCGCCGCTGTGCCGATGATGGCCCAGGTCGGCTCCGGCGACCCGAGCGCAGGCATCAACTATACGTTGGCCAGCATCGCAGCCGTCGTCATCGGCGGGGCAAGCCTGTTCGGCGGACGGGGGTCCTTTGTCGGCTCCCTGCTGGGTGCGCTGCTCATCATCCAGGTCAACGTGGTCACCTCGTTTCTGGACATTGGAGATTCGTGGCAGTCCTACTTGTTGGGCGGGATGATCCTGGTATCGGTCGCCCTTTATTCCAAGAGCAGAGAAATGGCGGTGGCGAAATGAGAAAGGTCATGAGCAATCAGACAGACGTGGTTTCAGATATCTCTCGCACACTGTCCGCGAAGGCAAAGGCAATTCGCGTTCCGCCATTGAGCGAATTCTGGTGGATCTGGGTCGGCCTGGTCCTGCTCTTCTCCGTGAGCTCGGTGGTCGCGCCCGGCACTGTGACCCGAGGTTCGATTCTGGCCATGTTGCCGTTCGCGGGCATTCTCGCCATCGTCGCCACGGGACAGACCCTGGTCATCCAGCAGCGGGGGCTCGACATGTCGGCAATCGGCATGGTGTCTCTTGCGGGTGTGGTGATGGCCCGCACCGGATTCGGGCTTGATTCCATCGTGCTTGCGGTAATCGCCACCGTATGTGTCGGTGCGATGATTGGCGTCGTCAATGGAACCCTCGTTTCGAGGTTCGCCATTACACCGCTCGTCGCAACCCTGGCAGTCAACGCGCTTCTCATTGGTGGTGTCCGCTCGTTGACCGGCAACGTTCCGGTCAACGTCCCGACCATCATGCAGACGATCTCGCACGCCCAGTTCATCGGTTTGCCGGCCAATGTGGTGTTCGCTTTCGTCTTTGTAGTCACGGCGTGGTTCATCACCCAGAAGACCGCCATCGGTCGCCGCTTCGTTGCAGTGGGCGTCAACCCGCGTGCGGCAGAAGCGGCTGGCGTGCGGGTTCTGCAGTACCGGATTGGCGCTTACGTCGCATCTGCGGTCTGCTTTTCCGCCGCCGGCATGCTGCTCGCCGGATTTATTGGCAGCGCGTCGCAGACGTCGGGCGACGACTATCTGCTGCCCGCCATCGCGGCTGTCGTTGTCGGCGGCACGCCATTTACTGGCGGAAAAGGCAGCGTCATCGCCAGCGCGGTCGCTGCGCTGTTCATGGCGCAGCTCGGTCAACTTGTGCTGGCACTGGGTGCAGGGCCCGCCGTGCAGCTGCTGGTGCAAGCGTGCGCGATTTTGCTCGCCACCACCGTCCGGTATCTTCCCGCGGCGGTGAGAACGTTGAGCAAACGCGCGTAGTAGCAGGTCGCAGTCGGGGTTGCAGCGTTTTTCCTGCTGAAACCCCATCTGCAAGCTGATTGCAAAGGCCCGGTAGAGGTCGTCAAGCAATTCATGGAGATTATTTTTTACATTAAGGATAACGAAATGAGGAAGATCATTTATTGCGTATCGTTGACGGCGTTATGCGCCTGCAACGCCTATGCTCAAAGCACGGTAACCCTGTACGGACGCGTCGCATCGGGTCTGGATTTCGTCACGAACGTCGCGACGCCCAATGGTCAGTCAAAGGACAATTTCAGGTTCGGCAGCGACCAGTACGGATACAGCTGGTTTGGCCTGCTAGGCAATGAAGACCTCGGGGGAGGCCTGCACGCTGTCTTTAAACTGGAAAGCCTTTTCACTTCCGGAACCGGTCAGACTCCGCCTAACGAGATTTTCACCCGCGACGCCTATGTAGGCCTCTCTTACGATAAATTCGGCAGCGTCTGGTTCGGACAGGCCATGAGCCTGACCGACGAAACCGGTTGGTACATCGACCCGCTATCCGAACAGGTGGGCATAGGCGTGGGTAACTTCGCCTACGGGCGTGCCTGGGGTCCGCGGTCGAACGTCGTCACCTACAATTCGCCCACCTGGGCTGGCTTCTCATTCCGGGCCCAGGACGGCTTTGGCAACGAAGCCGGCAACTTCCGTGGCGGCCGGCAGTTCAGTTTGAGCGCACAGTACACACTCACCAGCTTCGCCGCGTACGGCGTTTACGAAGAAATCCGCGACGCCAACGGCAAGTTTTCAGACCTGTACGCGGCGTCACGCGAATATATGGCCGGCGCCACTTACGTGGTAGGTGGATTCAAGTTCTATACGGGCTACCAGCAACTGGTCTCATCCGGAACGGACACGATCGCCACTTCGTTTAATCCCTACGCGGCCACACGTGCCCAGCAGGAATGGGTGGGCGCCTCGTATCAGGTGACGCCTGCCCTTGCCGTGCAGGCCGGCTGGTATCACGGCAACGTAAATCATGGCGGCGGAGAGGGCAATCTCGGCGCCATCGCCACCACCTACAACCTGTCAAAACGGACATTTCTCTACCTGACACTGGGAGAGATGTTCAACGGCAAAAACTCTGCGTTCCCTGTCGAAACAGCCGACTCCCAACCTTTGCCCGGCCACAATCAGCAAGGCGGGTACTTTGGCATCATGCACATGTTCTAACCGCTGGCGCGCTGACGTACAGAATCGGTACGTCAGCGCTTGCTGCCGGGCGCCGGCGTGCGTTCGTGGCTAGACCAGCGGCGTAACCGTGTTCTCCGCGCCCAGTAGCGCTTTTCCGTACAGCTCCGCACCAATCGCCGGGAGGACAATCGCATGACGCGCAACCGTGTTCGAATCACGCCACCAGCGTTGCATCGGGCTCGCTTCCGCGAAGCTTCCCGCGCCGTGGGAAAATATCAGCGTGTTCAAGGCGTCGGTGATGTCTGTCGCTACGACACCGGTATCCGCCCGGGTCCGCGCCTTCGTGATGTACTCCGGCAAGGCATTACGGCGGGCCAGGTTGTCGATTTCGTCCGCAGCGCGGAATGCGCGCAGATGCGCACTATCGATCTTCAGCGCCGCTTCCGCGACTTGCACCTGAAGTTTCGTTCTCAACCGCGACCTCAAAATTATCGAAGATGTTTCCCATGGTGTTTCCTCTGTTCCTGATGTACGAAACTACTATCCGAAAAGACCTTAAATTAGAACTCCGTAATTACCACACGGACCTGATCGTGCGCTGAAAATTACCTCTCTCATGCGGCTCGATACATCCGCCGCCTGGTATTCACCATAAGTTTGCGCCTTTTCATCCTCAGGCAGATAACAGGGTCACTCGGGTTATCGCTAGCTTGCTTCGTCATTCTGACAAATCGTCAATCCGATCTGATGCGTGAGCCAAAGGACACCAACCTCATGAACCACCGAACCAGGGTCGCGGAAAGCAAGCGCGCAGCGACTCGCCACAAGCTGCTGGACGCAGCAATGCGGCTGTTTTCAGATCACACCGGGCCGACCTGTCATTGACGACGTCATTCGCGAAGCGAAGGTTTCGCGCGGCACTTTCTATAAATATTTTGATTCCATGGAGGAGGTACTTGCTGCCATCGGTCAGGAACTCAGCGATCAGATGACAACGGACATTCTCCCCGTCTATGACGTTCTACATGAGCCATGGCAGCGCCTGTCAGTGGGATTTCGTCTCTTCATGGTCCGGGCCATGCTGGACCGGAGATGGGCAAGCTTCGTGACACGCGTCGATGCCTGGGAACAGAACACGCTGGTGGCGCGATACATTCAAGCCGATCTGGAGCAAGGTAAGGCACGCGGGCAGTTTTCCTTCGACCGGCTCGACGTTGCGACTGACTTTATTATGGGTGCGTCAGCGTACTGTATCCAGACGATGCGCGACGGCGTCGCGGAGCCGAACCTCTATATGGATGCGCAAGTGGGGATGGCACTGACTTCTGTTGGTTGTGACAGTAAGATTCGCGAGCAAGGGGTTACGTTCTCGCTGTCTCATCTTCAATCGTGGGCAACCGGCGCGGGTTCCAGTGTGTGGATACCCGAGCGAAGCATTTTTGCATCTAGAACCTTTTCATTCTTCGGAGACCACAGTATCTTCTATGATAGAGACGTCCTTTAAATTCGCCTGACCCACCGTTATACAAACAAGGAAAATATAGGTTGACAGCTTTTTCCCAGCAAGCTGAACTGGACGATTTGCGGTCCCGCTAGCCCACCGCTCGATGCCGATCTCTCATCACCACTTCCACCGGAAAAATTGAAGGCGGTGTTTCAGCAGTAACGAGAGTTCAGGCAATCTTTAGACCACGCCCTTCAAACATTCTTCGGCGCGCCAGCCGTGCAGCCATTGCAGCGCGTCGTAAAACTGCTCCTGCGTGCGGCCGGTCCACAGGGAATTGCGCACCTGCCGCTCGACACCCTTCGCGTGATAGATACGGCCCATCTCACGCGCCGAATACAGCACGCGCGCCGTGCGCGGAATACGTGCGGTCTCGTACAGCTTGAATGCGGCTTCGAAATCGCCATCCGTCGCGGCAACGGCGGCGCCAAGCGTGACGGCATCTTCGAGCGCCTGGCAGGCGCCTTGCGCCAGGTATTGCGTCATCGGATGCGCGGCGTCACCGAGCACCGTCGCGCGTCCAACGCTCCAATGCTCGACGGGATCGCGATCCGCCGTGGCCCAGCGCTTCCATGAAGTCGGCCGGTCGAGCATCTGATGCGGCAACGCATGAATGCCCTCGAAGTAGGACAGCACTTCCTGCTTGCTGCCTTCGCGCACACCCCATTCCTCCTTCTCGCGGCTGTGGAACGTGACGACGAGGTTATATTGGCGGCCGCCGCGCAGCGGATAGTGCACGAGGTGACAATGCGGACCGGCCCATACGACAGGCGCATTGATCTGCAAATCCTCCGGCATGTTTTCCACATCGACGACGGCGCGATACACCACATGCCCCGTCACGCGATGCTCGTCGCCGATCAACGCCTTGCGTATCGCCGACTTCACGCCATCGCAGCCAATCACGGCATCCGCATGGTATCGCTCGCCATTCTGATCAATCACGGTGACGCCGTCGGCATGCTGGTCGAACTCGCACACCTGCGTATTGGTGCGGAACTGGATCAACGGATGACCCTTCACGGCTTCGAGAATCGACAGGTGAATGTCGGCACGATGGATCACCGCATACGGGTTGCCAAAGCGCGCACGATATGGCGCACCGACGTCGATCCGCATCACTTCCTTTGCGTCGATCGCATCCATCAGCTTCAGATAGTCCGTGAAGACGGCGCGGCTGCGCGCCGCCTCGCCGACGCCCAACGCGTCAAGCGCGTTAAACGCGTTGGCGGCCAACTGGATTCCCGCGCCGATTTCCTGGATCTCGGGGGCCTGCTCGAGCAGTTGCACGCGAATGCCTTGACGTGCGAGCGTCAGCGCCGTGGCGAGGCCGCCAATACCGCCGCCGATCACGAGCACGCGCCGGTCTTTAATGTTTGTCTCACTCATGACTGTCTCCTCTACCGCAATCAAGCGACGTAATCGGGCTGACGCTGCGGCTGCGCCGCCTCGAATGCCGGGTGTTTCGATGCGTGTTCATAGACGACCAGGCTGCGCGGATACGAACTCAGGTCGCAGTCCATGCGCAGCGCGTTGACGATCTGCGGCACGAGGCATACGTCAGCGAGCGTCACTTGCGCGCCAAAGCACCACGGTCCTGCGTTGCTACGTGCGAGCATGCGCTCGACGCCAGCCATGCCCTCCGCGATCCAGAGCCGGTACCATGCGCTCTTCTGCTGCTGCGTGGCCTTGAATTCCGATTCCAGATATTTCAACATCCGCAGGTTATTCACGGGATGGATGTCGCAAGAGATCAGCGCGGCGAATTCGAGCACACGCGCGCGCAAAAGCGGTTCGAGCGGAATCAGGCGCGGCTCGGGATACTTCTGGTCGAGGTAATCGAGTATTGCGAGCGACTGGCCGAGTTTGAAATCGTCATCGACCAGCGCGGGCACTGTCGCGGACGGATTGATGTTCGCCACATAGTCCGCCGCGCGATGCTCGCCGACGCGAATATTGACGGGCAGCGTCTCATACGCGAGCCCTTTGAGCCCGAGCGCAATGTGTACGCGGTACGACGTCGAGCTATTGAAGAAGCTATAAAGTTGCACGAGTAGACCTCCGAACAATCAGTGCAGTTGGCAAATCTCAGGCCACGCGCACCGTGACTTCCCCAAGACGCTCGACGCCCACCGTCATCGTGTCGCCCTTCTGCACCGCTCCGACGCCTTCGGGCGTGCCCGTGAAAATCACATCACCCGGCTCGAGGCGGAAGAACTTCGACAGATACGCAACCGTCTCCGCGACCGACCAGATCAGATGCGACACATCGCTCTTCTGTCGGGTCTCGCCGTTGACCGTCAGCCACAGGCCGGCGTTCTCGAAGTGACCGACTTCGCTTACCGGGTGAATCGGCCCGATTGGCGCCGATTCGTCAAACGCCTTGCCGATTTCCCACGGACGGCCCATCTCGCGCATCTTCATCTGCAAATCGCGGCGCGTCATGTCGAGCCCCACCGCGTAGCCCCAGACGTGATCGAGCGCCTGTTCAAGTGGGATGTCCGAACCGCTTTTGCCGATCGCCGCGACGAGTTCGGCCTCGTAGTGGTAATTCGACGTTTGCGCCGGATACGCCAGTTCGAGCGTCTCGCCGTAAGCGACTGGCAAGACGGCATCGGCCGGCTTGCAGAAGAAGAACGGCGGCTCGCGATCCGGATCGAAGCCCATTTCGCGCGCATGCGCCGCATAGTTTCGGCCGACGCAATAGACGCGTCGTACTGCGAATTGAGCGTCGCTACCGGCGACGGGAATAGCGACGGGCGCCGCGGGCGGGAAAACAAAAGTCATGATGAGTTCGACTCGACAGAGAGGTTTGTTTAACTGCGCTCTTCACGCAGCAGATTCAACGCGGCGAGCACGGGACGATCCGAATAACTGAACAGCACGCTGTCCGCCACTGCCGCCAAATGCACGGGCGCCCACGACGGCGCGACGAACACGTCGTGCGGCTCGAAGGTGAATTCTTCGTCGCCGATCTTCACCGTGCCGTTGCCTTCGACCACGCAGTACACGGTTGCGTCAGTGCTGCGGTACGTGCGGCCCTTGAAGCCCGCGGGCAGGTATTGCATGAAGGTTGCAATGGTCGGCATCGGCCAGCCACCCGTGGCCGGATTCACATAGCGCAGCTTCACGCCATCCCACTCGTCGAGTTCGCCGTTGCGGTACAGCGCGTCGAGTGCCTCGCGGCTGCGTTCGTACGGATAGCTGAAGATCGGCGACGTGGGGTCGGCTACGCGATGCCGTACCGGCACCATGTTGTGGCCGAAGCGCGCGAAGCTGTCGCCCTCGGGACGCGACACCGGTTGCGTCGCCTCGGGGTAGTTCTCGGCGAAACCGGCGTCCATCTGCGCGACGAGCGGAATATCGAGCCCGTCGAGCCACACCACAGGCTCCCCGCCTTCTTCCGCAGCGGGATTGCCGTGGTCGTGCCAGGTCCAGGACGGCGTGATGATGAAGTCGCCCGGATGCATGGTCGTGCGTTCGCCGTTGACGGCCGTCCACGCCCCCTCGCCTTCGACGATGAAGCGCAGCGCCGACTGCGTATGCCGGTGGCTGGGCGCGATCTCGCCTGGCAAGATCAACTGGAGTCCGGCGTACAGATTTGGCGTCATGCTCGACTTGCCGGGTAGGCCTGGGTTTTCGAGCACCAGCACGCGGCGCACAGCCTCTTCCGCGCTGATCACGGCACCGGCCTGCATCACCAGGTCGCGCACCTGCGCGTACTTCCAGATCGCGGGTTGCGCTTTCGGTTTCGGCGCTTTTGGCACGAGGTTGTGTAGCGATTCCCAAAGCGGGGCCATGCGCTGCTGGGCGATTTGCTCGTAATAAGCCGTGCGCGATCCGCCCGGTTGGTTACTCGACATTCGCGTCTCCTTTGTGTCTGTATCGCGGGTCGCGATGAATCCCGCACGATGATTTATATGCGACAGTGCCATGCCCGGTAAAATGGTGAAATCATCTAATCCATACGGTTTCGGATATACCTGCCGGACAGCGGTTGCGAAAACCGTAACTAGAGGGTTGCGCCATGGACTGGACCTACCGCCTCCGTTTGAGGCATCTGCAGGTGCTGTTGAGCCTTGCGAGCACGGGCAACCTCAGCCAGTCGGCAACGGCGCTCAATACGACGCAGCCGGCGCTGTCGAAATGGCTGAAGGAACTTGAAGAGGACCTCGGCCTGCCCCTTTTCGAGCGGCACGCGCGCGGTCTGCGGCCTACCTCGTACGGTGAGGCTCTGATCGAGCATGCGCGGCGGATCGAGGCGCATCTCGACATCGCGCGTGACGACATGCAGGCGCTGCGCGCGGGCGGCAGCGGGCTCGTCAGTATTGGAACATCAGGCGTTTCGGCGGCGGATACGGTGCCGCTCGCCGTGTCGCGGCTTCTCGAACGCATGCCGCGCGCGCAGGTGCGCATCGTCGAAAGCACGATGAACCAGTTGATGCCGCAGCTAGCGCGAGGCGAACTCGATATCGTCGTGGGCCGCTCGGGTCAGGAGTACGACGATCCGCAACTGCAGACCCAGGCGCTCTATACGGAGCCGATCAATTTCGTCGCACGGCCAGACCATCCGCTTACGGAAGAGAAAAAGCCCGGCTGGGACGATGTGCTGGCCTATTCGTGGATCGTCTGGCCGCAGGGCACGCCCGTGCGCAACGCCCTGGAGACGGCGCTTGCGGCAGCGGGACGCGCGCTACCCGATCACTGCGTCGAATCGAATTCGTCGATTCTCAATCTCACGCTGCTGAACAACACCGATCTGGTGGGCGTTGCTTCGCACCGGTCTGCGTTGCGTTTCGAGCAGTTGAAGGCGTTGCGCATCCTGCCGGTTCAGCTCGAAGGATTCGGCTCAGTGTCGGTCTACTGGCATGCCGAGAACGTCAACCGCGCGGCGGTGGCCATGGCATTGGAAAGTCTGCGCGCTTTCGCGGACCCCCACATGAAGGAATGGCACACCGCTTGAAAGTTCAGGCACGGCCGCCCGTTCAATCCACAACCGTGTCGCTTTGGGACGCCTGGTTCAGGTTTGTTTCGATCTGATGCATCACTTTCCAGAACGTACGCATATCCTTCTGAGTGATCCCCTCGAGTGACGCCGAAATCATTTCGGTCAACTCGGGCAACATTTCATCGACCAGCCGTTTGCCCTCCGGCTGCAGACTGACAAAATACTTTCGTCTGTCGTTTGGGTCCCGGGTACGTTGCACCAGGCCCCGCTTTTCGAGGTTATCCAGCGCTGGTACCGCCGTGGTGGAAGCAATGCCCACCCGCTTGCTGAGCTCCAACTGGTTCAGTTCGCCACGCGCCGCCAGTACGCGCAGGTAGTACCAGTACGCGATAGCGAGGTTTTCCCGGTCGAGAATCTTCTGTGCCTGCGCGTCGAAGAGCCGGTGTACCGTTCGCGCCATCCACGGCACAGTCCTGCCGCGATCATCAAACACGTCAGAAGATTCTTTCGCTGCCGCTGCCGGCTTCGGTGCCGGTCGTGCAGCAACCTTCACAGGTGCTTTGGCCGCAGTGGAGTTTGACTTGGGCATTCGCTCATTCCTCGACTTTAGGGTGGCCAGCGGGCGCGGCGCCGACTGGGCAAAAATATGACGACACCATGCATCCTGCCAGGGAGATTCCCTGGGGGGCCTTGACTTTGTTCATTCCGGATCACATTATTCGATATAAATCGATTTTAGATGGAATCGTCTTTCTGCAAATAATCCGTCTCGAGAAAGATCATACAACAGGTGCCGATGACGTGGAACCGTAAGCACGACGTCGCGGCGCACATTTCAGCGCCGGGAGGACTCCCATGCAAAGACACATCGTCAAACTCATCCTCTGGCTGATGCCAACCGCTCTGCGGATGGCGGCACGCAAGTTTCCGTCCGTGCGCGAACATCTCGCCGCCGGCAACTGGGTCATCCAGCTCCGGTTGCGGGACAACAGTCTTGCGCGGCAGCTTCATTTCAGAAACGGCACCTTGTCGGCCCGTTGGGGCGTGGCGCCCAATCCCGATGCCGAGCTCGTCTTCATGGATGCCGCCACCGCACGCAAGATGCTGGCGCCCACGACTGATCACGCGTTTCTGATCGATGCGCTCAAGAACTTCAAGATCACGCAAGGCGGCAGTGACGAGGCGCTCGTCTGGTTCGGTCAACTGGTGAACACCATGAAGACCGCTTCCTGGCGAACGGGCACGCGGATGAAGGATGGAACGACCCGTTTCGTCACACTCACCAATGGCGGCCCGGTCTTTGTGTTCGTCAAGGACGGCAAGATCATCCGCACCACGCCCATTGATCTTGCGGAAGAAGACGGACCCAGCTGGACCATCACCGCACGGGGGCACCGGTTTTCGCCTGCACGCCGCGCAACCGTCAGCCCGCACGCGCTCTCGCTCAAATCACTCGTCTATTCCGACAAGCGGCTTCTTTACCCTATGAAGCGGGTCGATTTCGATCCGAAGGGCGAACGCAATCCTCAGAACCGAGGCATTTCGGGCTACGAACGTATCAGTTGGGACGAAGCGCTCGACGTTGTCGCGGGCGAAATCCGCCGGATGAAACAGGAGCATGGTCCGGGTGCGATCGCGATGGCCACGGGCGCGCACCATCAATGGGGCAACGTCAACTATTACCTGAGTGCCATGCAGCGCTTCGGCAACCTGGTGGGCTACACCCGTATAGAAATGAGCCCGATTAGCTGGGAAGGCTGGTATTGGGGCGCCATGCACCACTACGGCAATAGTCTGCGTCTCGGCACACCGAGCTTTTACGGCACGACCCAGGACTGCCTGGAACATGCAGAGGTGATTGTGTTCTGGTCGAGCGACCCCGAGTCGACCAACGGCGTTTACGCCGGGTTCGAGGGCACCGAACGCCGCCTGTGGGCCAAGCAGCTTGGCATACAGTTTGTTCACATCGACCCGTATCTGACGCAATCCGCCCAGTTCCTCGGTGGAAAATGGCTACCCATCAAACCCGGCACCGATTCGGCGCTCGCCATCGCGATCATGCATGAATGGATGATCAGCGATACTTACGACAAGGAATACGTTGCATCGAAAACGACCGGCTTCGATGAGTGGCGCGCCTACGTTCTCGGTGAAGAGGACGGCACACCCAAGACGCCGGAATGGCAAGAAGCCGAAACCGGTATCCCCGCGAAAGATGTCCGCAGTCTCGCGACGTTGTGGGCGTCCAGGAAGACCTACCTCGCGGCAGGAGGTCTCGGCGCAGGCTTTGGCGGAGCCTGCCGCACCGAGACGGGAGCCCAATGGACGCGAAGCCTCGTCATGATGATGGCCATGCGGGGATGGGGCAAACCCGGGATCAACTTTGGCAATCTGCAGATCGGTGCGCCTCAGGACCTGAACTTTTACTTCCCCGGCTACGCCGAGGGCGGCATTTCGGGCGACCTGAACTACACGGCGAGCGCGGCCAACAACTATTGCCGCATGCCTCATATCATCACGATCAATCCGGTGAAGCAGTCTATCCCGCGCCAACGGTTTGCCGAGGCGATCACCGAGGGAGCTGCGGATGGCTACTTCTGGGACGGCTTCTCCGCTGAAGGGCAATTTGGCCAATACGCGTATCCCAAGCCGGGCCATTCGCGCGTTCACATGCTTTACCGCTACGGCTCGTCTTCTTTCGGCACCGTACCAGGCTCGAACCGGCTGATCGACGCGTATCGTCACCCTTCCCTCGAGTTTGTCGTCAACCAGTCGATCTGGATGGAGAACGAAGCGCAGTTTGCCGACATCATTCTGCCGGCATGTACCGCGCTCGAACGCGACGATATCTCCGAATGGGCGAACTGCGGCGGCTACATCCAGCATGCGCAGAGCCAGCTCAATCACCGCATGATGATCATGCAGCACAAATGCATTGAGCCGCTCGGTGAATCCAGATCGGACTACCAGATTTTCCTGGATATCCTGACCAAACTTGGCTACGGCGGAATGTACTCGGAAGGCGGCGGGTCGGAATTGAGCTGGTGCGAACGTATCTTCAACTCCACCGATCTGCCCAAACAGACCAGCTGGAAGAAATTCCTGCAGAAGGGCTATCACGTCGTGCCACCTCCCAAAGACGACGATAGGCCGCCAGTGGACATGCGCTGGTTCGCCGAGGGCCGCGCCAAAGACCTGCCCGAGGCTAATCCCCTTCCCGGCGTGTATTCGACCGGGTTCAACCAGGGACTTCCCACCCAATCGGGCAAATTCGAGTTTGTGCCGTCCAGCCTGCGCCGGATCGAACAGATCGATCCGGCGCGACCGGCGGTCAACCGGTATATCAACCGTCAGAGCGGCACGAAGCAGCGGTTTCCGCTACAACTCGTGACCAATCACCCGGTCTACAGCTTCCATACGCAGGCGGATGGGAAGAATAGCCACATCAGCACGATCAATGAGCACCGGATGAACGTGGGAGGCTATCGATACTGGGTTCTGCGGCTAAACCACAAAGACGCCTTAACGCGCGGCCTGCAGGCCGGCGATCTGGTCCGGGTCTACAACGCCCAGGCGTCGGTCATCTGCGCCATTGACGTTTCGCAACTCGTCAAGGATGGCGTGGCACGCGGCAACGAATCCTGCGGCGAACTCGATCTGATCCAGACTTCGGTAGGCATGGTCGATCGCGGCGGTTGTCTCAACCTGTTGACGCCAGGGCGAAAGATGAGCCAGACCGCAGACGGGATTGTTCCCAACAGTTGCTGGGTGGAGGTAGAGAAATGGGACACAACACTGGAGAAGGCAGCATGAGCTGGGCACTCGTCGTCGACGTTTCCCTCTGCATCAATTGCAGAAACTGTGTGATCTCGACCAAAGACGAGTACACCGGCAACACGTTCCCCGGCTATTCTGCTCCGCACCCACCCGAAGGTCTCGAGACGATTCGTGTGGAACGCCATGTTCGCGGAGAAGGCTCGTTGGTGGATGTGACGTATATCCCCAAGATGTGCAATCACTGCGACAACGCACCTTGCGTGAAGGCAGCAGGCGATGGGACGATCTATAAGCGCCCTGACGGCGTCGTGGTCATCGACCCGGAGAAGTCACGCGGCAGACGCGATCTGGTCAAGACATGCCCTTACGGCATGATTGAATGGAACGAACAGGAACAGGTGCCGCAAAACTGGAATTTCGATGCGCACCTGCTCGACGCCGGATGGAAAGAACCGCGCTGCGCGCAGGCCTGCCCAACCAAGGCGCTGCGTGCGCTCAACGTGCCGGATAGTGAGCTGGAAAAACTGGTCGAAACGGAACACCTGACGGTCATAAACCCCGAGTTCGGCACCAGGCCACGCGTCTTCTATCGCAATCTGGACGACGCTCTCAGCCATCTGGTAGCAGGCAACGTCTGCGAGGCCAGCGGCGACGGGCACCTGAAAAACCTGGAGGGTGTTGAGGTGGTGCTGCGCGACTCAGCCGGTGGGGACGAACGCACGACAAAAACTGACCCTTTCGGGGATTTTCGCTTCTCGGGTCTGACTGAGCAGGCCTCGACAATCGAACTCCTGATCCGCAAGGACGGCAAGGAAAAAATCGTCGCATCCACCCAGCGCGTAGGGAGCGTCAACCTCGGCACGCTGTTGTTTTGATGTTTTTCCCATATCCGGACATTCTGAGGAGATCACCACATGGAGTTGAACGACAAGGTCGCGGTTATCACCGGCGGAGACAGCGGAATCGGCTTCGCTTCGGCACGACTGTTTCTTGAAGCCGGTGCAGATGTCGTCATCATGAGCAACAACCGCGAGACGCTCAGCCCCGCTCGCAGTCAGCTTGGCGCCAAAACCATGGCAATTGAGGCAGACGTCACGGATACCAAGGCGCTGCACTCTGCTTTCGCACAGGTGGGCCGTCAGTTTGGCCGTATCGACGTTCTGTTTGCCAGCGCTGGGGTGGTATTCCCCACTCCTTTGGAAAACACCTCAAGTGACCTCTTTGAACGCATACTCAGGATCAACGTCGCCGGCAGCATTTATACGGGGCGCGCCGTAGGGCGCACCCGCAGATCGCGTTTGAGCGCTTGCGTTTGATCGCTTACTGGCGGTTCGGGAATTCAAAGCGGGGCATGGACCGTAGGCTGCATTTTCCGCTTACGATCCACGGCGCCGCTTCAGATTGCAAAGCTTTCGAGCGTTGCGGGATGGAATAGCTCACGCGGTTCAAGCCGCCGACTCGACAGTCCCTCGGCAAAATGACGGGCGAGAAAACGGTCAATGGCATGTTCATTCGCCGCAAAGCCGTATGACCAGAAGTCCGTACCCATCAGTTTGCGAGCGGCACGCAACTGGTCTTCAACGAATGGCAGCGTCACTTTGGTGGCGGCCGTGTCGCTCAAGCGCGTCAATGCGAGGGCTTTCGATTTTTCAAATGCCTTCATCAATGCACCGGGAAGCCACGGATGCTGCTCTGCCAGCGTCTTCCTGACGCCAAGCGTGTGCATGATCGGAAACAGCTTCGTGCGCGCGTACCAGTCTGCCGCGGACCGGTGTGGATCGTCGAACAGATACTTGACCTGCGGATGCCCACGGTCGAAACATGAGGGCGCGCGCGGTCCAATGACGGCATCGATTTCCCCGTCCCCCAGCAAGCTCGAAATCGTCCGGCCTTCGGGAGCACTCTCCAGCCTGACATCCGCCGGCAAGTTCAGCGTGATTTTCTCTACCCGGGTCGGATCTTCGTATCCGCCGCGCACCCAGGTCACATCCGAAGGCTTGACACCGTACTCCTCCTCGAGAAGCAGACGTACCCACACGTTCGCGGTTAGCTGATATTCCGGCACCCCGATGCGCTTGCCCTTCAGATCTTCCGGACTATTGATACCCCTATCCGCCCGTACATAGATCGAGGTGTGTCGAAAGGCTCTCGACGGAAAGACCGGCACCGCGACGTAGGGAGAGGTTCCCGCAGCCGTCTTCACTGAGTAACTGCTAAGCGAGAGTTCGCAAATATCAAAGTCAGCGTGGCGGAAAGCGCGGAAAAAGATTTCCTCGGGATCCTGCAACATGAAGACCGGATCGACTCCCTCGATCTGAACCTCGCCGTCGACCAATGGCCGGATCCGGTCGTAGTTGCCTACGGCGATGGACAACTGAAGCTTGCTCATTGTTCCTCCTGTATCTTCCTTCAATCCGCAATATCGATTTATATCGAATGATCTTCCATGGGATGACCTGTGTCAAGAAGTTCCAGGCATTCTGCGTCGGGACGTATGTGCATGCGCAGCAAACGAACCCGGCCGATTTGCCAGGGGATTCCCTGGAGTTTCTTGACATCTTTCATCCGAAAACACATGATTCGATATAGATCGATAACGATACGAATCATGCGATATGGAATTATTTGACTGAAGCGCGCCGCATACTACGCCAGTGTGGTGCGACCGCTTTTAGCGAAAGATCTGACGAAAACTCTTAAGACAGGACAAACGCCATGGGCACCGCAACGACGGAGAACTGGGACCGCGAGGTTGACGTCATCATCATGGGTGCGGGCGCCGCCGGCATGACAGCGGCGATCGTGTCGCACAACGAGGGGCTGGTCCCGCTCGTTCTCGAGAAGACCGACCAGGTCGGCGGAACGTCTGCGTGGTCGGTGGGCATGATGTGGTTCGTCGACAGCTCGCCCATGCAGGCCGCCGGCTTCCAGGATTCATCAGATAAGGCGCGGAAATACTTCGCTGGAACGGTCGGTACGTCGGTCGACCGTTCACTGCAGGAAGCGTACATCACCGAAGGCCGAACCGCCCTCGACTATATGTTGCGCAACTCCGCACTGGAGGTCGTGGCCGTCGACTATCCGGACTACCATCCCGAACTGGAGGGAGGCATGTTCGGACGCGCCCATGCTCCGCTCGAATTCGACGCCCGCAAGCTCGGCCCCCACTTCAAGGATCTGCGCGCGCCGCTAGCGGCGTTTGCGCCGTTCGGCGGCATGATGCTCGATCTGGTCGACTTGCTCCACTTCCTGTCCTTCACCAAGTCGACCCGCTCGTTCTTCCACGTGATGAAGCGCTTTTTGCGCTATGGCGTGGATCGGCTGAGTTATCACCGTGGCACCCGGCTCGTGGGTGGCAATGCCCTCATCGCGCGTCTTTACAAGACCATCCTGGATCGGCAAATCCCGGTCTGGCTGCAATCGTCTGCTGCCAAGCTGATCGTCGAGGACGGCGCCGTCATAGGCGCAGAAGTGCTTCGCGACGGCCGCACGCTGCGAATCCGCGCTCGCCGTGGCGTCGTCATTTCGACCGGGGGCTACCCCGGCAGCCAGGAAATGCGTCAGGAACACTCTCGCAAGCCCACCGTGGATCTGACGCTAGGACTGCCTGGCAATATTGGCGAAGGGATTCGCCTGGGCCTATCGGCCGGGGGGCGGCTCGACCACAACTCGGAGGACACCGGTTTCTACGTGCCTATGTCCGTGCTTTCGAACGAAAAGGGAGAGAAGGTCTTGTGGGCGCACTTCATGCTCGATCGCCCCAAGCCCGGCTTCATTGCAGTGGGCAAGGACGGCAAGCGCTTCACCAACGAGGCGGCCTCGTACCACGCCTTCACCCTCGGAATGTTCGAGGCCGGCGCGATTCCCGCCTATCTGGTTGCCGATGCGACGGCAGTCAAGAGGTACGGCATTGGTGTCATCCTGCCCGGCAGCCGGTCGCTGCGGCGCTATGAGAAGTCGGGATACCTCTACAGCGGCCGGACACTGGCTGAACTGGCCGGCAAGATTGGCGTCGACGCGAGCGGACTGGAGCGCAGCGTCACACGCAACAACCAGTTTGCAACCACCGGCGTGGACACGGATTTCGGCAAAGGATCGTCCGCCTACAACATCTACAAAGGCGACCCCACGCACGCGCCCAACCCCTGTCTTGGGCCCATCGAGCGCGGACCGTTCTATGCTGTCAAGCTGATGCCGGGCGACTTCGGCACAAGCCGCGGACTGGTGTCCGGAAGTCACGGAGAAGTTCTCGATCAGGAGAACCGTCCCATCCGCGGACTCTACGCTTGCGGCAACGATATGAATTCGCCGGTGGGCGGCCAGTACATTGGCGCCGGAATCACGCTCGGGCCCGCGCTGACGTTCGGGTATCTGGCCGCGATGTCACTCGCCGGAAATCAGCAGGTGAAGGTGGACAGCACTGCAGATCCTCTTGCTTCGTCCACCTCCAAAGTTCACGCTGCCTGATCGCCGGATGCTCGCTGCGCAAGAAACGGCAGTATGCGTGGATTAACTTCACCGATCCCGTCTTACGCATCAGCGTCCGAGTCCTCCTGAAAGCCTTTCACCGTCGCCCGGGTTAAACCAATCCCAGGCGACGGTTATTAGCGCGCGTCCAAAGCCCGCAAGCATCGCCCTCCTTTCTCGCTATATCCACGCACCCTTCCCTTCACCGAGGCACGGTCCTTTGCGCGCACCCCATGCGCAATTCCAGGCGCTACATCATCGGCAAATGGGTTGACACGTCCTCGTCGCCATCCTAATATACAACTATGCTGCATGCATTCACTATTGTTGAACGAAGACATAAGGCCTGGCAGGAGACATCAAAGGCTTTCCAGATCGCCATCATCTATTAAGGATTCCTTTCAATGAAAAGAATCTACTTCGAAGCCCATCAAGCAAGCTCATTGCACGGACGATATCGATGAAGACGCTTTCATACGAACGTGGAACACATATCCCGGAGTTGATTGACCAGACCATTGGCGACTCATTCGACGACATCGCCAACCGGATGGGCGACCACGTTGCGGTAGTCAGCCGACATGAAGGGGTCCGGCTCAGCTATACCGAACTTCGCGAAAAGACGGACCGCCTTGCGGCCGCACTTCTCGAGTCAGGGCTCAAACCGGGGGACCGCATCGGCATCTGGTCCCATACGAATATCGCGTGGCTGCTGTTGCAGTTGGCCACAGCGAAGGCCGGACTGATACTCGTCAACATCAACCCGTCCTATCGGACTTCGGAGCTGGAGCATGCACTCAACCTGGTGGAGTGCAAGGCCATCGTGACGATGGTCCGATACCGCTCGAGTGAATACCTGAGCATGTTGGGGGAGTTGGGAAAGGCCCGGCTACCAAGTCTAGAGACGATCTGGTGGATCGACGAGGCCGACTGTCCGGATCAAGAGGGTGCGCAACGCTTCTCCGACCTGCTACACGCTGATGTAGACAGCACAACACTTCAGGCCGTACGGCGTACCGTGCGTCCGGACGATGCCGTCAACATCCAGTTCACCAGCGGGACGACGGGACTTCCTAAAGCCGCGACGCTGACTCACCGCAACATCCTGAACAATGGCTTCTTCGTAGGCGAGTGCATGAAGCTCACCGACGTCGATCGCGTATGCGTCCCGGTGCCGATGTATCACTGCTTCGGCATGGTGATGGGCAATCTGGCTTGCCTGACGCATGGTTCGACCATTGTCTACCCGTCGGAACGCTTCGACGCCGAAGCCGTTCTCGATAGCATACAGGCGGAAAAATGCACGGCGTTGTACGGAGTGCCGACCATGTTCATCGCAGCGCTCAATCACCCGCGCTTTGCGGAGTTCGATAGGAGCAGCCTGCGCACCGGCATCATGGCTGGGTCGCCTTGCCCTATCGAGATCATGAAGCGGGTGGTCGACGACATGCATCTGCCTGAGATCACGATCGCTTACGGCATGACGGAAACGAGCCCTGTGAGCTGCCAGAGCGTGACGGATACGCCGCTCGAGAAACGCGTATCCACGGTGGGGCAGGTGTTGCCTCATCTGGAGATCAAGATTGTCGATCCGCTGACCGGCCAGACCGTGGAACGAGGCCATCCCGGCGAACTCTGCACCCGAGGCTACTCGGTCATGCGCGGCTACTGGAACCAGCAAGACCGCACGCGCGAGGCAATCGACGCCGAAGGCTATATGCATACGGGCGATCTCGCCACCATGGATTCGCAGGGTTACGTCAACATCGTTGGCCGAATCAAGGATATGGTCATTCGCGGCGGTGAAAACCTCTACCCGCGCGAAATCGAAGAGTTTCTGTACACCTGCCCCGGCGTTCTCGACGTGCAGGTAGTAGGCGTACCAGACCCGCATTTCGGTGAAGAACTCTGCGCATGGATCATCATCAGGCATGGCACGACACTGGATGATGCCGCGATCCGCGACTTCTGCAAGGGCCGCATAGCGCATTACAAGGTCCCCAAATACCTCCGCTTTGTCGATTCGTTTCCGACCACCGTGACGGGAAAAATCCAGAAGTACGTGATCCGGCAAGTCATGAGCGAAGAACTTGGCCTGAAAGAACAACACACCGCGTGATCTTCCTCGTCGAGGAGCACACATCTATCGTCATCACCATTTAGGAGTACCGATATGGCTGAGGTTGACCTGCAAACTGTCTATCTGGTCGCGAAGGACATGGGCCGGCTGGGTGATTTCTATGCGACGGCACTTGGAATGCCCGTCCAGTTCCGCGACGAGAACAAGTGGACCCAATTCCGTCTGCAGCGCAGCGCGTTCGCGCTGAGTTCGGCAGAGGAAGCGGCACCGGGCGCCGTCGGGGCCGTCCCCGTCTTTCACGTAGCTGGAGAGGACCAGAACGAGCTTCAGCAGAAGATCCTGTCCGCGGGCGGCCAACTGCTCGCGCAACGCGACATGGGCACCCACGGTGTCGTCGTCACCTACATGGATCCGGAAGACAACCTCTTTCAAGTCTTCAGCAAATCTTCGCCGCGCTAAAGCGGAAGATCACTCAATACGCACCTTACTGGAAAAGCGATGAAATTCGGTATATTTGATCAAAACGACCGCAACGGACTGCCAATTCATAAGCAGTACGAAGACAGAATGGAAATCATCGGACTTTACGACCGGCTCGGCTTCCATTGCTATCACATGTCGGAGCACCATGCGACCACGCTGAGCGCCTGCCCGTCGCAAAGCGTGTTTCTTGCCGCTGCCGCTCAGCGCACGCAGAAACTGCGCCTGTCCCCACTGGTCTACATTCTGCCGATTCACCACCCCGTGCGTCTTGCCGAAGAAATCTGCATGCTCGACAACCTGAGCAACGGCCGTCTGGAGTATGGCGTGGGCCGAGGCGCCTCGCCCCATGAAATCGCGGCGCTCGGGATCGATCCCGCCACGGCTCAGGCGAGGTACATCGAGTCGTATGAAATCATCAAGCGCTATTTGAGCTCGGACACCCTCAACTACAAGGGGACGTTCTGGCAGTTCAACGACATGCCGATCGAACTCAAGCCGCTGCAAACGCCACCTCCCACCTGGTACGCGCTGGCGTCGCCGGAGTCGACGGTGTGGCCTGCGCAAGAGAAAATGAATATCGTATGCGGCGGCCCTGTGCAGCGGGTCAGAGCGATCACCGATCGCTATCGCGAGGAATTCGCCAAACGGCACCCGTCCGCCGCCGAGCCGCTCATCGGCGTGAATCGCTACATCGTCGTCGCGGAGACGGACCAGGAGGCCATGAAGATTGCCTCGCGGGCATGGTCGGTCTTCTATCCGAACTTCTTCAAGCTCTGGAAGAAACACGGGACGGAACCGGTCAACCAAAAGCTTCCGCCGACCATCGAGCCGCTCGTGGAATCAGGACTCGCCGTGGTGGGTCGACCGGAAACCGTGCGTGAAAAGCTGCTTGAGCAGGCTAACGACGGAGGTTTCAACTATCTCATCGGCACGTTCATGTTCGGCGACATGTCCGTACGGGAAGCCTGGACGTCCGTCGGCCTGTTTCAGGAGTCAGTCATGCCGGCGTTCAGCGAGTCGCAAAAGGTTCTGTCATGAGCGGGAGCACTTCATTGGTCCAGGAACGTCCTGCAACCACGACGTTCGACAAACGCCAGTTGCGAAACGTGCTTGGCGCCTTCGTGACCGGCGTCACCGTCGTCACCACAGTGGATGGCGAGGGAAAAATGCATGGCCTCACAGCCAATTCGTTTTCCTCGGTCTCGCTGGACCCGCCTCTCGTCCTGTGGAGCCAGGCGAGTTCCGCGGGCAGTCATGCCGCATTCAGGGATGCTGAGCGATTCACCATCAACATCCTGGCTGAGCACCAATACGATCTCGCCAATCACTTCGCCACCCGCTCGCCGGACAAATTTTCAGGTATCGACTATGACGTTGGGGTCGACGGCTTGCCGTTGCTGCGCGATTGCAGCGCATGGCTAGAGTGCAAGGTCGTGTCGCGCTTTCCAGGCGGAGACCATGTGATTTTCGTCGGGTCGGTGGATTGCATACGCCAAAACGCGCGACGGCCGCTGGTATTCGGCGGCGGGCAGTATCTGGTCGCTGACCCGCACGACCTCGGCGTCGCGCCGCTCGGCACGCAGGGCGCGATGAAATCGCAGCCCCATGCCGTCCGGCTGGCGAGCCGCGCCATGTTGCGGCTCGCGCACTCACTGGACAAGACACTTGCGTTGGTGGCGTGGGGCAATCACGGTCCCACTGTGATTGCGTGGCAAGCCGCAAGCACGCCCGTGGCCGCCGATCTGCCGCTGGGCCTTGTGCTACCGGTAACGTCCTCCGCTTCGGGCCTGGCGTTAGCGGCTTTCCTGCCACCCGAAGCGGTGGATCGATTTGTGACGGCGGAACTGCGTGACAACGCGCGACAGATGTCTGGCGAAGCGCCCTTCACCAAGGAAGCGCTTGCTGGCGTCCTCGAATCTGTAAGGGCTTCGCATGTCGCCACGCGGCGGCCAAGGCCGTTTTATGACGACCGCGCACTCGCCAACGCCGTCAGCGTGCCGATTCTTTCTCCGGACGGCCTGCCCGTGCTCGCACTGACCGCGATCGGCCCGGTAGAGCATTTCGATGCTGCGGCTGACGGTCCTTGTGCAGAAGCCCTCAGGACTGCCGCCCATGAAATCTCCGCGGCGTTGCGAGAAGCATGAATCCGCATGTGCCCAAGTTTTTGCAACGGATATAACGAGCAAGCCTTAATCATGACTGAAACAGATAGCCCTCTCCTTCACGCGGCCTTGCCCGCGGTTGAACACGTGCAATCGAGTCGCGCTACACTGGACGACCAACGGGTCATCACGTATCGGAGCGCGGGTGACAAGAACGCATCCGCCATCGTGCTGCTGCATGGCATGGGTTCGAGCTCGGCGGGATACCGCGCGCAACTTGCCGCACTGAGCGCGAACCATCGGGTGATCGCCTGGGACGCCCCCGGCTATGGGGAAAGCAGTCCCTTCGCGATCAGCATGCCCACTGCTACGGACTATGCGGATGCGCTCGCGGACCTGATGTCCGCGCTCGGGATAGCACATGCAACCGTCGTCGGCAGTTCATGGGGCAGTGTCATCGCCGCAACCTTTGCTGCGCGGCAGCCGTCGGCGACGCGTGCCCTCGTGCTGAGCGCGCCCAATGTTGCGCGAGGTCATCTATCCGGTGCCGAGCGTGACGCCGCGCGAGACGCCCTGATGCGAAATGCAGCCGCACAATCGAGCGAGGCGCGCACCGCTATCGTCAACGCGCTGCTCGCGTCGAACGCGGGTCCACTGGTTCGCGAGCTGGTATCCCGGCTCAGAGACGCGGTGACCCCCACAGGCTGGCAACACGCGGTGGACATGTTGTTTTCCACGTATACGCCAGACGTCGTTAGGTCGATCCAGGTACCGCTCTGCGTCGTTGTCGGCAAGCTGGACCGCCTCGCGCCAATTGACGAGCATGCAAGACCGATTCACGAGGCGGTTCGCCATTCGACACTCCACGTGCTCGACGCAATCGCTCACATGCCGAAGCTCGAGGCGCCCGAAGCGTTCAATTCCATCGTGCTGGCAGCGGCCGCCGCCGGGGGAAACCGCACGTAGCGGCAGTGAGCGCTCAGCCCCTAAGCGATTTTCAGGGGCGCCTTTCCACCCAGTGCGACCGTGGCTCGAACGGCGCTATCAAGTAGTGCCGTGACCTCTTGACTTTCGACTTCAGTGTTCAGTGTTGCAGGCGATCCGATGAGACTAATGGCAAACCGGAGATCGCCGTCCCTGTCCCAGATCGGGGCTGCAATGGATACATAACCCATGTCCCCGCGATGAACCGCTGTGAAGCCACATTTGCGCAGTTCAGTGACCGCTTCTTCCCGCAACGAAGCGGGATTCGATGCGTCCTTCGCAGACAGCTCGCGGCCGATGAGAGCATCGGTGCGCGCGGGCTGCAGGCAGGCAATGAAGAGCTTTCCCGCGGCCGTTGTGACCAGCGGAATCAGGCCTGTTCTCAGCTCCAGAATGCTGCGCGTCTGCCCTTCCTGCTTGAAGAGGCTCACGGGCCCATCTTCAGTCCACGCGGTGACGGCTGCGCCGCTCAGCGTCGCCTCTCGCAGGGCAATCACCTCACGACGCACGATGTCGAATCCGTCCAGCTGGTTGATCGCGCTCATGCCCAAGGCGAGCGATGCGGGCCCGAGCTTGTAGCACCCCGGTTTTTCGTCCGGCGACACAAGCCCGGTTCGCACCAGACTGATGATGTAGTTGCTCGTCGCGCTCGGCGACAGTTCGGAGAGCGCAGCAATTTCCTTGAGCGGGAGTGCTCGCACGCTCGTCTGCAAAGCCGAGAGGATTCGGAACGCAATCTCGACAGACTGAATACCACGCCTCGCAGTCACATTGGTCATGTTTGGGCCATATGAAAGTCAGAGAACATCGCCGCCACGGGTTTCCACGGACGGCGCTCGTGTTGACACCTCTAGGGGCGGTCCCTATAGTGTTCAACATAGATTATGTCATTCATTATTGTTGAATGCAACACCGGGGAGCTTGAGGAAGATTGCGGACCATCAGGCAGCCGGGACAAACATTTTAGTTTTTAACGTTTCATATCATTAGTACTACTGGTTTTTTGTTTTTCCTCTTACTCATAAAACTTCTTCGGAAGAGCAACCACCGGATTGGAGACAGGGCATGGCAATTTTTGGACGTACGGTGGCAGGCGCAATCGTTGCGCTTTCAGTGACCAGTGCCGCCAACGCGCAATCCACTGTGACCTTATATGGCATTGCGGACACCGCGGTACAGTACATCAGCAACGTTGGGGGACACGCCCTCTTCCAGGAGGGAAACACGCACGCACCGGACATTTTCGGCATCAAGGGCGTCGAGGATCTTGGTGGTGGTCTGCGCGCTGTCTTCGACCTTCAGAACGAGTTCTTGCTGAACAACGGCCAGGCACTTGTTCCCGGTACGTTATTCAACAGAAAGTCGTATGTCGGACTACAGTCGGACAGCTATGGCACGCTGACGCTCGGACACCAACCCAGTTTCATGTACGACGTTCTGTCCGCCTATCAAACACCCTTCGTTCTCGGCAACATTCTCTCGCTTCACGAGGGTAATCTGGACGAGGTTGCGAACTTCTACCAGTTCAACAACGCGGTCAAGTATGTCAGCCCAACCATTGGCGGCTTCTCATCAGGAGCAGAATTTGCCTTCGGAAATGTGGCAGGCAATTTCAGCGAAAGCAGGGACTACTCGTTCTTTGTTCAGTACAAGGGAGGACCTCTGAGCCTCGCCGCGACGTATGCGAACGAGAACAACCGTTTCCTTGAACTCTCCAGCTTCATTGGACTTCCGTCGCTGTTTGGAACCCCTCTGCCTCAAGCGGAAGGCGTGGTTGCCAACAAACTCGTCGACTGGGGCCTCGGGGCCTCGTATCAATTCAAGGATGTGCTGCTGCACGCAACCTTCACGCAGTCGCGCATCACATTGACGACTGGCCAGGGCAACGCCAACACGGTTGACGGCGGTGCCAACTGGACCTTCCGGCCCGATGACATCATCGCCATTGGCGGATGGGTCGAAAATCTCGACGGCGGCAACTGGAAGACCCTTAGCCTCTCAAACACCTACCTGCTCTCGAAACGCACCAACGTCTACCAGCAGGTGACTTATCAGCACGCGTCGGGCACTGATAGCGTTGCCTCGCTCACGGGTGCAGGGGTAGCATCCGGCCGCAACGTGACCAGTGTCGTGGTTGGTATCCAGCACTACTTCTAGGAATGCACGCTTGGCGTGCGGCGACAAACGCCGGTCCGATGCACCAGCTATAGCTTGCGGGAGCGCAACCGGCCCGGCTCGGACCACATCACTGAACAAAGTCCTCCATTCGCGTTGGAGACATTCGTTATCCTAACCGTTTAACATCACCCTTCTTAGCCGCCTCATACCCCCATTGCAACAATTTGCTTTCCATGGAACACTTCACCGCATCCGACTTGCCAGACTTAAGTCCGGTATATCAGACAGACATGCGCTGGCTACTAGCGTCAGACGCCAATGAAGAGTGAGCGAATATCTTGACGACAATCCCTGAGGGCTCGAGGAATTTATCGAGCCCTCAGCATCTTCAAGCAGTTGCATATCCAGGAGGCAGACAATGAGCAGTGGCCGAAATCTCGAAGTACCTCGTTCGCATGCGCGACGCGTCTGGCTAAGAAACGTGAGCGCGCTGGCCGCCGCTTCCGCAATCGGTTCGCTCGCGACCACACGTCATGCGCTGGCCGCGAGCAAAAGTGCCACCGCCGCTACCGATACCAGCAAGCCGTTGTTTGCATATGTCGGCACTTACACGCCCAATGGCCTCGGCATCCATCGCTTTCAGGTAGACCGCAATAGCGGCAAGCTCGAGGCACTTGAGCCGATGCGAGGTATCGAGAATCCAAGCTGCCTCGTCGTGGACCGGCAACAGCGCTTTTTGTTCGCTGTGAGCGAGATCAAGAACTACAACGGCACGTCGAATGGCTCGGTCAGCTCTTATGCAATCGAAAGCGGCACCGGCGCGTTGCGGTTGGTCAACACGGTCAACTCACACGGCGCTGGCCCTGTCTATCTGAGCCTGCATCCAAACGGCCGCTTCCTGATGGTCGCGAACTACAACAGCGGCAGTATCGCGGTCTTTCCGGTTTCGAACGACGGCATGCTGGGTGAGGCTTGCTCGGTTCAGCAACCGCAAGCGCCGGCCGGCGCACAGCACGCAGCGGAAGGCGTACCCGGCAGCTTCGCCATTAGCGATCACGACGGCCCGCATGCGCATACGATAGTGCCTTCGCCTGACGGTCGATTCGTGATCTCGACCGATCTCGGTGTCGATCGAACGTATATCTGGAAGTTCGACGAAGCGACCGGCGCGCTGTCACCGAACGACCCGCCGTTCGTCGAGTCTTCAGCTGGCGCTGGACCGCGGCACGTCGCGTTTCATCCGAATGGCCGCTATCTGTATGAGGTCACCGAGGAAGCGTCGACGCTTGTCTGCTACGCGTATGACAGCACGCACGGCGGGTTGACGCGACTGCAGTCGGTCTCGACTCTGCCGGACGCGTATCAGGGCACGAGCTTCGCATCGGAACTCGTGTTTTCACACGACGGCCGCTTCATTTATGTTGCGAACCGGCTACACGACACTATCGTGCAGTTCAGCGTCGCGGCAAATGGCCATCTGCAACGCGTCGGAGAAATCCCGACCGGTGGCGACTATCCGCGCGTGATCAAATTCGATCCGTCGGGCCGTTTCATGTATTCGCTGAATCAGCGCAGCGACCACATCGCGATCTTTTCCGTCGATACGGCCACCGGCAAGCTTCGGTTTACAGGAACCTATGTAGCGGTCGGCGGCCCATCCGATATCGCTTTCGTGTCCGCATAGCGGAGCGATCGAATGGAGCCAGGTGCACTTCGCAGATCGTGTATGCATACGGACTCCATAATGATTCATTGCGTGCATGTAAAAAGCGAACGACTGGCTATCGGACCCGTATATATCGTCTAGACTTTATTGGCTAATCCGTCGTAAGCAATAGCGCCCCCGCCAGAAGACGAGTAGGGCACCGACACGTTGGTATCGCAAACTAGTGGATCGAGGCGACGCACAGCTAACCGCTCCCATAAGAATTGGGGCGACCTGAACGGCGTGGCGGATCGCACCTGGTACCATCATGGAATTCATTGCGGTGGACGGCCTCAAGAAGGTCTATGGAACGCGAACCGGCCCGGTGACCTTCACAGGGTGAGGCACAACTCAGTGGTACAGCGATCGCCGGGCCGCGCCGGGACATTGGTGTTGCCTTTCAGTCGCCGGTCCTGTTTCCCTGGCGTACGGTACTCGAGAACGTCTTGCTCCCGGTCGACGTGCAGCATCTGGGCCGTGACACGCTTAGAGAGCGCGCAATAAACCTGCTCTCCCTCGTGGGTCTCAAGGGTTTTGAAAATCGCTATCCTCAGGAGTTGTCTGGCGGCATGCGACAGCGCGCAGCCATGGTGCGCGCGCTCATTCATCACCCCACCACCCTGTTTATAGATGAGCCATTTGGCGCCTGTTCCTCGTGCTCGCGTCCTGGGAGGGCGCGGTTCATCTCTTCGAAATCCCTGCGTACGTTGTCCCCGCACCGTCGAAAGTTTTCGTCGCCCTGTACCACGGCATGGCATCAATGCTCTACGTTCGCCACTTGTGGATCACCCTCGTTGAAACGCTTCTCGGCTTCGTTGCAGGTTCCGTTGTGCCACTGGTTCTCGGCACGCTTATAGCATTGAGTCGGCGCTGCGAGTACTTTCTCTATCCGTTCATTCTCATTTTCCAGCCAATGCCGAAGGTGGCGCTGGCTCCTCTCATCATTATCTGGTTCGGTCTGGGACTCAGTTCGAAAATCGTCCAGGCTTCCTTGACCTCCTTCTTTCCGCTCATGGTGAACACCATTGTTGGCCTTCGGTCCGCCAACGAGGATCGTGTTGCCCTCATGCGCTCTCTCGACGCCTCGGAGATCCAGATATTCACCATGCTACGCATGCCGGGTGCAATGCCTTTCATTTTTGCGGGTTTCGAAATTGCCATGATGCCCTCGTTGATCGGAGCAATTGTGGCGGAGTTCGTGGGTGCGCAGAAAGGGCTCAGCGTCCTCATCATGAGCATGACGTTCACTATGGACGTCGCCGGACAGTTTTCGGTTCTTGTCCTGCTGGCCATGTTGGGACTACTGCTCCACACGATCAACGCTCGGGACGGAATCAAGGTCGAACTCGCCCCAATTGGAGGCTCGACCGATTGCGTCAAACTCGTCGCAACCAAGGACATTCCTTACTCGCTTCCTTCCTTTGAACCACTCGCCATCATTCGCCCGCAGGGCGTGAAAGCGAAGATCTTTTCCGCGGCATACCGGGGAAACATTTACGGCATTGCCGTGCTACAAGGTAGTCCGATCAAGAAAATTGCTGACCTCAAAGGAAATTGAGGGGTTCCCGTCGAATGGATTCCTCGCTCTCGAAGATACCTTACGAACTACCCACACGCAGGCGGTTGCATTGGCTCAGGGCTTTGCAAAGGGTACGGCGTTCGCCAGCGCGAATCCAGAAGCGGCGATCCGTATTCTGTGGGAGATTTACCCCGAGACCAAGCCGACGGGTATTGACGAGGCGACCGCGATTCGCGAAGCAACGAAGACACTTGATGCACGCGTCGCGAATCTGAAGCTCGAAAAATCCGGGGTGTCCAAATGGGGCGAGAGCTCCATCAAAAACTACTCGGCGTATTCCGACTTCATGCAAAGGTGAGGGTGACCAGGGAGAAGGCCCCCGCCAACGAACTCATCACGAATGCTCTCATCGACGAGATCAACGGCTTTAACCAGGCTGAGATTATTGCCGCGTCTAAGGCGTACCGGTGAGCTGAAACGCGTGTTTGGGCCACCGGTATTGCTTAATCCGGCTTCAGCGCCGACGGGTGCCGGGCGAGCGGCGTCACGTGTACGGAAGTCATGAACTCGTAGAGCGGCAGCGATGTAAGCAACGCGTGCAACGCATCATGCGACTCGACATCGAAGACGCTGTAATTTGCAAATTCACCGGTCACGCGCCACAGATGACGCCACTTCCCCTCGGTCTGCAGTCGATGTGAAAGCGCCCGCTCCTCGGCCTGCAATCTCGCCAACTCAACCGGGCTGGTGCCCGCAGGAATCACCACCTGCATATGAACGAGATACAGCACGGATACCTCCAGTAGTCACGCCCTGGAACACCGGCCGCTTGCATTACGCCGCCGCCGGCATACATTGGAAACGCCCTGTTAAACGCTCAAACGCTTGCAACCGGCGAGTGGCCAGACAGAAGGTGATACAGGACAATGCCGTACTCGGAGGCAGATTGCTGGTTCTGTCCGGTAAGCAGCTTTCCGTCGATGACAACGCACGGCGCGTCCGTCCCCGCCTCCCTATAGCGCGCGCCGGTTTCCTCAAGCACGTTTTGCGGGTATCGCGGAATGAACCCTTCACCAAACATGCGTTCGAGTTCCCGGTCTCCCGCCGCCGGGTATCCGGTGACGTGGCGCTCCCGTATCCGTTCCGCGATATTGCCGAGCGCGATGGCGCCGTGGCAGATTGCAGCAACAATCTTTTCGCGCTTCCAGAAATGTTCCAATAATTTCGCCAGGTCCTCGTTCGGATAAAGATCGAAAGTCGCTCCCTGCCCGCCTGCCACATGCACGGCGTCGTACTGGCCCGCATCGACGTCGCTCAGCGCGAGGGTCGTTTCGAGCCTCGCTTTGAGTTTGGGATCCGAGAGAAACCCCTTGCTGACCAGATCGTTGGGCTCTGTCGTGCCTTGACCATACGGGTCGCTGTATGGCGACCAGCCAATCTTGCCGCCCTTGGGACTGGCGAAATCCACTTCGACATCACGCTCGGTCAGATGCCAGTAGGGATGAGTGATTTCCGACAGCCACGCTCCGTTCTCATAGCTCGTGATAACAAATAGCACTTTCATAGCTCACTCCTTCGATGTTAGTCGATCACAATTTCGCTGATCTGGACAAGCGGGACGAGGTCGGTGAAGTTGGCGATGTCCGAAAAAATCTCCTTACCGTGCGCTGCCATTCCTTCCTGATACGACTGCTCCGATTCGCAGAAAACATGGCACATCGCGACGAACGGCGCGCTCGCCCCAGGCGTACCACCGGCGAGACCTCTGTCCACGGTGTATCTCACGCATCGTTCTGCCAGAAGTCTCTTGATCATCGGCATATGCCAGTCACGGTAATACCCGTGATCAAACCGCGAACCTGCGTCGTTCGGGTACATCACACTGATCTTGATCATGAGGAGTCCTTTGACAGGCGAGGCAGGGTCGGACCGAACGCCAGAGCGTCACAAACTAACGATCACCCGCCCTAACGGCCGCTCTTCGATCAGATACCGGAGCGCATCGGTGGCAGCCTCGAAGGGAAAAATCTTCGCCACAATCGGCTTGACGGCCCCGGACGCCAGCAGCGCGGTAACTGTAGTCCACGCTTCGGCCCAAACGGACGGAGGTTCGTTGAACAACAGGAAACTGCGTATGCCGGCGCCCTTCCAGATCAGGTCCGTCACATCGTTCGTCGTCTCGACGCCCTGCTGCATAACCGAGTGTGGTGAGACTGCCACCTTGCGCGATCACGCCAAGCGCCAACGGCGCAGACGCCAAGGGAAAATGGCCCGTCAGGATCGTATGGTCCAGTGGCGTTATTCCTGCTGCCGCTATACGCACGAGGAGCCGATCAGGGGAGACGTCCGGTTTGGGCACGTTGACAGGGACAAGACGGCTGTCCGAACCGAACCTCGTGGCTATCATCGCGCGCATTCACGGCTCCTTGCATGTCGACGCGGACGACAAGCCGCGCCAATGAAGCCGATTCTGATGCCGACCAGACACGAGCCGCAAATAAAGCGTTATTAACCGTTGCTAAGGCGTTCTCCGCTGCAAAGGCGCTCGCTTTAGCAGTATTTGATATCGCTTAACTGGTGAATTCCCCGGCGGCAACCCACCATTGCAGTGAAGGCCGGCAGACCCGGCACCCCCTGCTGACGGAGGAGAACATGACCGAAGCCGAAAAGAGATCGCTTGCTGAAGCGTTCATCCAGAGTCTGCGTAGTCAGAATGCCGAACTGCTCACCTCAATCAGTACAGACGACGTTGAGTGGACGTTGCCAGGATCATGTGTGGTGTCAGGTGTAGCGGTCGGCATCGCAGGCATCATGAAGCGCGCCCAAGGACTGGCGGCGCACGCGGTGAATCTTGAGATTCTGCACGTTCTCTATGGTCTCGATGATCTCGCGATCATGCTGCACAACACGTCGCAACAGGGCGGCCGGATTCTCGATGAATACCTGACCACGGTATGCCTGCTGCGCGGCAATCGCATTCACCGACTTAATACGTACATATCCGACGTGCCGATGCTGAACGCGTTCTTCGCCTAGCGGCACCATTCTCGCAAGACCGAGCTTCTGCATTCAACTTCAACCGTACCGCGAGCTTCGCCCGACCGCTTCATAGCGGTGTCGGACGTCAGGAGGCTGTCATGGCATACGCTCCGATACTCACCGAATCGCAGCTAGAACGCGTGCGCGTTTTCACGAGACCGCGTCAGGCAGAAGCTGGCGAAGTGCTCTATGCGCCCGACGACGACACCCCGCCGGTATACGTCGTGATCGAGGGCAAGATCAGGATCGTCGCGCTCGCTGGCTCAGTCGAACAGACGGTCACGACGTACGGCGCAGGCCAGTTTTCAGGCGAGTTGCTGATGATCGCGGGACGACGCTCGATCTACCGGTGTCAGGCGGTTGAAGCTTCACGTCTATTGGAGTTGAGTGCGGAAAATCTGCGCACGTTGATCAGCAAGGACGCGGAACTGAGCGACATCTTCATGAAGGCGTTCCTCGCGCGTCGCCTGTCCCTGTCGAGCAATGGGCATGGCAACGTGCTCATTCTAGGTTCGCGCTACTCCTCGGCAACACTCGCGCTGCGGGAATTTCTGACGCGCGATGGGCATCCGTTCGCCTATGTTGATCTCGACACGGATCGCAGCGCCCAGGAACTGCTCGACCGCTTCGGCGTATCCAGCGGCGACGTCCCTATCGTGATCTTCAACAACGAGCAGGTACTTAGGAATCCATCACCGCGGGAATTGGCACAAGCACTGGGTTTCAACGCGAATATCGACGAATCACAGGTGCGCGACATCGTGATTGTCGGTGCGGGTCCCGCAGGACTCGCTGCCGCAGTTTACGCCGCGTCCGAAGGGCTAGATGTTTTGGTGATCGAGCGTTCTGCGCCTGGTGGACAGGCCGGCTCCAGTTCCCGAATCGAAAACTACCTCGGCTTTCCTACCGGCCTCTCCGGTCAGGAACTGGCCAACAGCGCGATCGCGCAGTCGGAAAAGTTCGGCGCGAAGATTATGGTGGCGCGCACGGTACAGCGGCTGAATTGCGACGAACGACCTTATCGGATTTCGCTCGACGACGGCCAGCAGATATCCACGCGATCAATCGTGCTTGCCACTGGCGCTGCCTACAACCAGCCGGCGTTGCCCAATATTGACCGCTTTACGGGCCGTGGCATTTACTACAACGCCACGTTCATGGAAGGCCAGTTGTGCAACAACGAACCTGTGATCGTGATCGGCGGCGGCAACTCCGCCGGACAGGCAGCCGTATTTTTGGCCCAGAACACCAAGGGCGTGCGGATGCTGGTCCGATCACAAGGGCTCGCTGAAACGATGTCACGCTATCTGGTGCAGCGAATCGAAGAAAACCCGCTTATACAGATCCATTTCTCCAGCGAGCTAGTGAACCTCAGCGGTGACGACCATCTTGAAGAGGTGTCGTGGCGCGACAAGAGAACCGGCGAGGTGACGACGGAACCCATCCGGCATGTGTTCGTCATGACAGGCGCTTCGCCGAAGACCGAGTGGCTCTCCGGCTGCCTGTCGTTGGATCCACGTGGATTCGTGTTGACGGGCCGCGATCTGGATGACGTGTCACCGCCCCAGCCATGGTCGCTTGCGAGGCGCCCCTACATGCTCGAAACGAGTCTGCCCGGGGTATTCGCAGTGGGCGATGCGCGCGCAGGCAACGTCAAACGGGTCGCCTCTGCGGTCGGAGAGGGATCGATCGTCGTCCACATGGTGCATCAGGTATTAGCCGGTATGTAAAGGCATTCACTCTTCCCGAGGTCCTGGATCATGAAAACCGCAAAAGAACTGCTGCAAGCCTATATCGATGGCGACGCGCTCGAATCTGCCGCGCTCTTTGCCGACCACGGTGCGCTTGAACTGCCGTATCTGTCCGATCTTGGCGTGGAGCCGTGCTATCAGGGACCGGCGAATATCGGCACATTCCTGACTTTCTTGCATGAACAGATGTACCCGGGTTTTCACTTCATCGATGTGCAGATCTATATCGATACGCCCGATCAGGCCTTTGGCGAATACACGATCCATCATCAGTCGGGTATTTCCGGGAAAACGGTTCACCAACGTTTCTTCGGGCATTGCACCGTCGCGAACGGCAAGATTGTTCTGCTGCGCGAGGCGCTCAACGTATTGGCCGCAGCCGATGCAATGTTCCCGGGTGGCCTCGCGGATGTTATCGACAGGAAATGAGCCGGCCACACCTTGTGCCTTCCCGTATGTCATTTCTTGGATCGCGAGCGAACCATGAGCCTGTCCTCTATCCACGCGGAGCACGTCATCCGTGCCGCGCAATCGAGCGCCGCGCGGCTCGGTGTGGCCGTGTGCGGCGCCATCGGCGTTTCGGGCGGCCAGGTGAACGAGGACAAAGCCGTCGCGATGGAAGGCCAACGAGCGTGGCTGGATCAATTGGCGGCGTCGGCGGATGAGCGCATCCAGGGAGAAGGGTCATGCCAGCGACAGTCTTGATCACCGGCGCCGGATCGGGTTTCGGCGAAGGCACGGTGCTCGGCCTCGCGCGCAAAGGCCATCAAGTGATCGCGGCAGCGCATACCTGGCCACAGGTTACGCAATTGCGCGAGAAAGTCGCAAAGCTGAACCTCGATCAGGTTCGCGTTATGAAGCTTGATTTGCTCGACAAGTATGACGTTGCGCACGCATTGACCTGGGATTTCGACGTGCTCGTTAATAACGCCGGCATTGGAGAAGGCGGCCCGATTGCAGAAATTCCCATCGACCTGGTACGCCGCAATTTCGAGGTCAACGTATTCGCCCCTTTGCAGTTGACCCAAAAGACCGTGAGGCAATGGGTCGATGCCGGCAAGCCAGGCAAGGTCGTTTTCATCTCGTCGATGGGTGGCCTGTTCAGCCCGCCGGGCTTCGCCGCCTATGCAGCGACCAAGCATGCTATCGAAGCGCTGGCCGAGGCGATGCAGCAAGAGTTAAAACCTTTCGACATTCAGGTTCAAACCATCAATCCGGGCGCATTCCTGACTGGCTTCAACGAAGCGATGGCGGAAAACGCATTCCGATGGCTAGACGACGACAGGCATTTTACCAGGCGTCAGGCGCTACGCGAGACGTATGAGGCGCTGATCGGCAAGCCAGATGGGCGTCTTGATCCAGCCGAGATGATCGCGCGCATGGTCGAGATCGTGCCCGCACGCGACGGCAAATTTCGCAACGTCGTGCCCGAGTTTGTCGAGGCGCTTCTCAAGAAACATCAGGCGTTGATGTGGGATCGTCGAATCGAATAGGAATGACATTCGTAAATCGCATTCAGGCCGAGCGCCCTCCAGGGAGTTGAACATGCACCCACTCAGCAAGCCGCGTGAATCGGGGCCACATAATGCGGCCGACATCAAGCCTTTACTCACCGATGCGCTCGCGTCTGATGCGCACAATCACCGGGCCACGCGGTCGCGACGCATTGCGCACGTCGCGCACAGCATCGGCACGCTATGTCTGCTGTTTTCCGCGTGTGCGCTGCCGGTAGCAGCACAACAGCCTGACGAAGCGTTGCCACTCGACCCCGCCACCGAGCAGACAATCAAGGCGCTCTATCACGAACTGATTGACTCCGAAAACCGGCACGATATCGAAGCTGTAAGACCGATTGTCTGGGACGCTTCGACGGCAGTCTTTGTTGCAAAGACCTCTACGCCTGCAGAAGGCGGATGGGCGGGATTCTGGGGCAAGCCAACCGTCCTGCAACATCTCGAGGACATCTATAAAGGCCCGTTCCGGATCGATCCGGACTATGCAAGCGAGAGAGAAACCGCACTATCGCCGGACGTCGTTCAAACCTATGTACCGGTCAAGATCACAGCCGCGTACGCAGGTCAGACGCCGGAGCCCAAGCCCTTCCTGATGATTCTGGAATGGGTCAAAACCCGCTCGGGATGGAAGATGGCCACCGACATTGCCTTGCCGATTCCTTCCTGACGCGTTACGACATCCGTTCATTTCGCGTCTTGCCTTCTGGCGATCAGTTTGAACAAGGCACGCCTCGGCTTTCTCCGCCGACAAGGCGGAACGTCGCGCGTGATTCCGGGTCATTCGTACGTTGTTTGAGACTGGACGCTTCGACCAGCGCGTAAAGATATCGACCGTGGCGTCGATGAACCTCACTCGCGAATGGGTCGTAACGAAGCTTCTCGCGTGCGTAGGCGCGCGTCAGGTCGTGCAGGCGGAACGCAATACGGCCCTCTTCTCGCGTCACTGCGACAAGCGATTTGGCGACGAGGTTATTGAGCGCGTCGATGACCGCTGGCACATCGAGATGCTGGTCGGCAACGATCAACGCCACGGATTCGTGTGTGAAGTCAGCGAAGAAGACACCGAGACGTGCAAACACGGTTTTCTCCGTGTCGTTCAAGAGCGCAAAGCTCCAGTCCAGCGTCGCCCTCAAAGTATGGTGACGCTGAGGCGAAGTGCGACGGCCCTGGGTCAATATCGAAAGGCCGTCACTCAATCCGTTGAGTAGACCCGCCACGCCAAATGTCTCGACACGTGCCGCCGCGAGTTCGATCGCGAGCGGGTTGCCTCCAAGCTTCTGGCACAACTCCGCGATCAACGGAGCATTCGCGTCCGTGATGCTGAAGCCATCGACCACAGCTGCAACACGTTGCGCGAATAGCTCGACTGCGGGAAATGTCACGACTTCCGTTGCCGTCATTCCACCAGCCACATCTGCAGGCGGCACATCGAGTGCGCTCATCTGGCGAACAGACTCACTTTCCGCTCGCAGCGGCTCGCGGCTTGTCGCAAGGACATGTATATTGGGTGAGGACTTCAGAATGGCTTCGACAATCTCGGCGGTCCGGTCGATTACATGTTCGCAGTTATCGAGCACGATCGCACAGTTTCGCAACCTCATGCTGTTCACGATAGACGCAATCGACGTTGCCGACGTGACGGGAATCTGTAACGCTTCGGCGACGGCGTCCGGAACCGAGTGCGGATCCGTACAAGCAGTCAAATCAATGAAGTAGCAACCGTCGACAAATCGACCATTGAGTTCATGCGCAATTGCGAGCGCAACGCTGGTCTTTCCGATGCCGCCCGGACCGACGATAGTCATTAGCCGGTTCCGCGCCATTTCTTCAAGCATCTTCCTGACGTACGAATCCCGGCCAATTAGTTTCGTCAAAGGCACAGGCAGATCGACAGAAAACTTCACTCCCTCTGCCTCTCGAAAGTGACGCTCAACGATCGCCGCGAAGCGGTATCCCCGGCCCGGGACATTGAGAATATAGGGCGCCTGTGTCCTTTCATCGGAAAGAACCTTGCGCAGCGCCGCTATATGCACGCGGAGATTGTTTTCGTCGACGATCGTGCTCGGCCAAACGCGCGTCACGATGTCTGCGGTACTGACGACTTCGCCGACACGTTCGACAAGCAGCAGCAAGATTTCGAAGGCGCGCTGACCCAGCGCGACACGCTGACCGTCTCGCGTGAGCGCCCCCTGTTCGGGACTTAGCCGAAACGGTCCGAAAGTGTAGATCGATCTGTCCATTGACGAGTCCTTCCTCAAAGAACATCCGTATTCGGTCGACGAACCTGCGCGGCCTCGTGACCCCGAGTCAGGGGCTAATGTTGAAATTCTGTGCCATTTCGTGTGAAATGGGGTTGCGAACTTCGCTTCAAATCCGATCTGATTTGGCTTTTTCTTTTACTATTTTCGAAATTGGTGGATTGCGATGCCAATCAAGCTTGACGCTATCGATCGACGTATCCTGATTGAGTTGCAGCGAGATGCCCGGCTGCAAAACACCGAACTGGCGCAGAGAGTCGGCCTGTCACCCTCACCTTGTCTGCGGCGAGTGCGGATTCTCGAGGAGAGCGGTGTGATTGATCGCTACGTGGCGCTGTTGGCGCCTTCGGCGGTTGGTTTGAAAATGACCATTTTCGTGCGGGTAACGCTTGATCGCCAGGACAAGCAAACAGTAGAACACTTCGCGAAGGTCATTCAGTTGATTCCCGAGGTACTGGAATGTCACCTGATGGCCGGGAGCTACGATTACCTGCTCCGCGTCATTGCGAAAGATCTCGACGACTATCATCGCTTTCAGATGGAGCATCTGACGCGAATCAAAGGGGTGCGTAATGTCGAGACGGAGATACCCCTCAAAGGAATCAAGCAAACCACCGAAATGCCGTTGGGCTAAAAAAGAGCGGAGCCCGCAAAGGCTCCGCTCTAAAACTAATGCGTCAAAACGCCTTCAGGCCATCAACCGCAGGCAGGCCCAGCCTTCTTGCAGGCATCAGCCAGTTGCGGCGGCGGGTCCTTCTTGAATACCGTCTTGTACGATTCGAGCACGTTGGACTGCACAACGGGCAGCGATTGCACACCGATCCACGCCGGTGGCGTCTGGCCGATCAGCGCCTTCATCATTGCCATTGCTTCAGCCACGCCCTGATCGTACGGACGCTGCGAACCCGTCGCCTTGAGCGGGCCGCCCTTCGCAATCTCGATGGCCGATTCGAGCCCGAGGTCGACCGTCGTCATAGGCGTATTGATGCCTTGCGCGCGCATCGACGTCAGCGTGTCGAGCGCGGGCTGGTCCCACACGGCAAACACGCCCTTCACGTCAGGATTGGCGGTGAGAAAGTCACCCGCGATCTGGCCGACCTTCGACGGGTCCGTAAAGGCGACCTGCTTGATCTTGATGTCGGGGCGATTCTTCTTCATCCAGTCGTTGACGGCCTTCGTGCGCTCCGTCGTGCTGAAGTAATCGACGCCGAAGTTCACCAGACCGATCGTGCCGCCTTTCGGTACGCACGATGAGAGCACCTTCGCCGCGATCTGGCCATTGCCTTCGCTATCCGCCGAGATCATCGCCGAGTACTCCTGCGGATGTTTGAGACCCGTCGGCACATTGTCCATGAACACCAGCTTGATGCCGGCCTGCGAGACTTTCTTGTAAGTCGCAGCCGTTGCTGTGCCGTCGACGGGAATCGAAATGATGCCGTCCGGATGGCGCTGGATCGTGTTTTCGATGTCGGCAATCTGCTTGTCGACCTGATACTCGGCCGACGCTGTGCCGATCACTTGCACGCCGTATTTCTGCAGCGTGTCGGTAATGCCCTGCACCTGCAGTTGCGACCAGTCGAGGTTCATGGTCTGCATCGAAATGCCGACCTTGAACTTGCCGGCCTTGACCTTCGCGGCCTCGGCATCGGTCAGCTTCACCGCATCGACGGACGACGCCTTCTCGCCATTCGGTCCCTGCCCGACGATACCCTTCGGTCCAATCGAGTTCACAGGCAGGCTCGTACATGCCTGTGCGAAAGCCTGCGAACAGCATAGGGCCATGGCAGTAATTGCCGCAACACTCGCCAGTCTTGCTGCTGATCCACGACGATAGTTCATGATGTTCCTCCGGTGGTCTTGTTGTACTGCGTCTCCTGCTGTTTTTTGAATTGCCTTCATGGTCTGCCGCGCAACGCCGCATGCGGCGCGAGAGACCCAGTTAGTCTGACTCCGCTCAATGCTTATTTGCGGGTGAACGCGACGGCCGCGACGATGATCACGCCTTTAATGACGAGTTGCAGCGACGAACTCACGCCGAGCAGCACGAGGCCGTTATTCAGCGTTCCGATGATGAGACTGCCGAGTAGCGTGCCAAGAATGAAGCCGCGCCCTCCGAACAGACTGCAGCCGCCAAGCGTCACGGAGGCGATCACGTCGAGTTCCATACCCTGCACGACGTCAGGCCGCGCCGCGTGTGAACGCGCGGACAGCACGAGTGCGGCGAGACCGGCCAGCGCGCCGGTCAGCACGAAAGCGAGCGTTGTCACACGGCGGATGTTGATGCCCGAATAAAGCGCGGCCGTCGGGTTGCCGCCCGCCGCGTAAATCTGCCGGCCGAAAACGCTGTAGTGCAACAGCAGAATGCCGCCGATCACGGCGAGCAGTGTCCACAGGATCGGCACGGGCACGCCCGCAATATCGCCTTCGCCAAAGATCGCGATGAACCTGTCATTGGTGATGATCTCGGGCCGCGTCGTCGTGACCATCAGCGCAAGACCGCGCGCCGCGCTTAAGCTTCCGAGCGTGACGAGAAACGATGGAATGGAGAGGCGCGTCGTGACGAAGCCGTTGATCGCGCCGACGATCGCACCTGTCCCGATGCCCGCAATCGCGCCGAGCACCCAGTTATCGCTGATGTGCGACATCGCGAGCGCTGCCGACATACCCGACAAGGCCAGCACCGATCCCACGGAAAGATCGATCTGCCTCGCAATGATCACGAATGTCATGCCAATCGCGATGATCGACACCAGCGCCGTTTGCCGCCCGATATTGAGGAAGTTGTCGATCGACAGGAACCACGGCGACGCAAAGCTGAACACCACCAGCAGAATCGCAAACGCGATATACAGCATGTACGGGCGATCGCCCTGCAGCAGACGCTGCGCAATGCGCCACGCACGTCCGTGACGCTGCGCGGCCTGTTGCTCGGCGGGCACTGACGAAACAGACTCGTTCATGTTGCAAGCTCTTCGTTAAGCCGGGGAAGTTGAATGAGGTGGTGCAATTCTTCCGCGTGGCGAATCTGCCCGCGCTCGATGGTTCGTTCGATCGAGCCATCCACGACGATGGAAATGCGGTCGCATAGGCGCAACAATTCGTCCAGATCTGAGGACACCACAACGACGCCCGTGCCCGCGCGCGCTGCGTCGTGCACCACGCCGTAAATTTCTTCCCGCGCGCCGACATCGACGCCGACCGTCGGCTCATCGAGCAGCAACACCTTCGGCCGTGGGTAGTTCCATTTGGCGAACACGACTTTCTGCTGGTTGCCGCCGGAGAGAAACTTCACCTGCGTCGACGCATCGGGCGCCTTCACGGAAAGTTGCTTCATCGCACTGCGTGCCTGCTGTGCGGCAGCTTTCGCGCGCAGCCATCCGCCACGCGAAAACTGCGGCAGACGCGGCAAAGTCAGATTGCGTTCGATCGAATGATCGAGCACCAGCCCTTGCAGATGCCGGTCTTCCGGAACAAGCGCGACCCCGCGCCGGATTGCATCGGCGGGACTGCGCGCGGCAAGCGGCTCGCCGTCGAGATCGATCGTGCCTTCGTGGATCGGCAGCAAGCCGAAGATCGTCTGCAAGATTTCCGTGCGGCCGCTACCGATCAGTCCTGCCAGGCCATGCACTTCGCCCTTGTGCACCGAGAAATCCACGCCGGACAGACGCGTGTTGCGCACGTTCGATAGCGTCAGCACGGGAAGATTGTGTGCAGCCCGCGGTGCGACCTGCTCAGCGGTTTGCTCGTCTGCGCCTGACTTTGTTTGCGCCGCTGCGCTTGTCGAGGATTCGTGCCGGGCCTGCATTGCCGCATGACGCGGACCGACGATGGCAGCGACGAGCTGCTTCATGTCGGTCTCGGCGGTAGCGAAATGACCGGCGTTCGCCCCGTCGCGGAACACGGTCACGCGCTGCGAAATGCGAAACACCTCGTTCAGGCGGTGCGTCACATAGATGACACCAACGCCGCGCTGCGTCACCGTGCGAATCGCGTCGAAGAGAATCTGTTCTTCGCCGCCCGTTAGCGCGGACGTCGGTTCGTCGAGGATCAGCACGCGCACGTCGCCCATCAGCGCCTTGCAGATCTCCGTCATCTGCCGGTACGCAAACGGAAGCGAGTCGACGGGGACGCGCGGATCAAGCGGAATGTTATGTTCGTGCAGAAAGGCGCTGACCTGCGCCATCAGTTCGCGCTGCCTGACAAAACCAAGCCGCGTGCGCGGCTCACGCCCGAGCATCAGATTGGCACCAACAGAGAGCGATTCGACGAGACTCAGGTCCTGGTAGACGACGGCGACGCCCGCTTCGCGCGATTTTGCTGGCGATTCGAACGCAACTTTCTGGCCGGCGATTTCGATCGAGCCTTCGTCGTACGCGTGGACGCCGCTCAGTATCTTGATGAGGGTGGATTTGCCCGCGCCATTTTCGCCGAGCAGCGCATGCACTTCACCTGGCAGAACTTCCAGATTCACGCCGCGCAGCGCCTGCACGCCACCGAACTTCTTGGTGACGCCCGTGACGCGGATCAATGGCACTCCAGGCGACGAAGCGGCCGCGACCGACTCACTCATCCTGATGTCTCCTCCGTCGGCATGACGAATTCGTGTGCTTCGCGATCGGGTCGCGAATTGTGTTGTGATCTTCGCATCATGCAAATGATGCGTCAATAACATTTAGCCCCTATTCACCCGGTAATCGGCAAGATATTGAAATAATAATATCGATATTTGTGATGATTCTATCGTTTGGACGGTTCACGTTGTGAAGAACGCCGCGAACTCGTCAGACCCCCTGACAACCCCGACTTATTCGCGACGGCAGATCTGCGGAGATCGGAAAATCAGCGCGAACGCGAGGACCGACACCGCGGCGCACTCCAGCGTCACGCTGACCGTGTCGCCGGTCCAGTCAACGCATCGATCAAGGCCCGTACTCGCGCGGGCCGCACCCTCGAACCCGGCAGCACGAGATTCACCGCGAGCGGCGCCGGCCGGCAGCGCTCCAGCACCTCGACCAACGTGCCATCAACGAAATGCGGATGCGCAAGGAATTCCGGCACCTGCGCGAGCCCTGCACCTAGCACCGCGGCTTCAGCGAGCGCATCGCCGTGGCTGATCCGAAACGGAGCATCGGCAGTAAAGACCACCTTGCGGCCGCGCTCGATGAATTCCAAAGGACGGTCGCGGCCATTGGTCGGCAAGCGAAAGGCAATTAGCGAGTGATGCTTGAGATCCTGCACGGTCCGAATTTTCGCGTGAGCGGCTAGATAGCCGGGACTTGCGCAAAGTACCAGGGACTCCTCGCCGATTTTGTGCGCGATCAACGTCGAATCTTCCAGCGCACCGAAACGGACCACCGCGTCGAGGCCTTCATCCAGCAGGTTGACCCGTGCATCGGACAGACGCAAATCGATCTCGAGCGACGGGTAGCGTTCGCGCAACCTGGCGAGAGCGGGCAGCAGGACGCGCACACCATAGCCAACCGGCGCGCCGATACGCAACACGCCTGCCGGTGCGTCATCATCCTTGCCTGAATCGAGGCCGAGCGCTTCGATCTCTTCCAGCAGACGCGCGCACTTCGTATAGAGCGCGCGCCCCTCTTCGGTTAGGGTCACCGACCGGGTCGTGCGATGGAACAGGCGCGAGCCCACGTCCTTCTCGAAGCGCCCCACGCTCTTCGCTACCGACGACGGTGCGAGTCCCAACTCGCGCGCCGCCTGCGTGAAACTGCCAAGCCGCGCGACCGCGGAGAAATAGACGAAGTGGCTCAGGTTCTTCATAGCGGCATTCCCGACAAACGGGCATAAGAGATACGGCATCGCAGCCGGTACAGCTCGTGCCGTGCGTCGCGTACATTAAGGGGCATCAAGCCGGTGGTCGGCTTGCACCAAACAACCTGGAGAATCTGCTGTGTTCGTCTTAAACGACAAACCCATCGAATATGACTTCGGTGGTTCGCGCACCCGTTTGCTGGTTTCCGGTGAGCATACCGAAGGCGCCTACTCGATGCTGGAAATCTTCGCGCCGGCTGGCCGGGCTACGCCGATGCATCGCCACGAACGCGAAGACGAAACGTTGTTCATGCTCGACGGTGAACTCGAGGTCATGGTCGACGGCACGCCGCATCGCCTGCGTCCCGGTTCGACCATCGTGTTGCCGCGTGGCACCCAGCATCAGTTCGTCAACCCAACCGGGCAGACCGTGCGTTATCTGCTGATCTGTACTCCCGCAGGCTTCGAGCGCTTCGTCGATGCATGCACGGACGCACACGCTGAGCCGGTCGAACCACAACTCCCATCCGAAGCTGACAAGGCAAGAATGCGCGCGGCTGCGCCCGACTTCGGCATTACGCTAATTCCGCCGCCCCGAGTCTCCGTTCGCTAGCGCTAAAGAATCATCGGCGAAGTGCCGTTATCGGCGATACGTGTTATCCGCCTGTCGGATAACACGTAGCCTGCGTGCTGTAGATTGCGACGAAATCCGCTAGATATCCCGACGCAAGCTTTAATTTTGAAAGGATCAAATTAGGGCAAGACGTCATACTCTGTGCTTCCTGCTGCGGACAGCCCCGGCACCCTCAATCGGAAAGCGTAATCAGACACCCGGCCAGCAATCAGTAGATGGCTGGCCGATCTGGCTTTTCGAGGAGAAAGTCCGCATAGTGCCAAACACGGTTTATCTGGAGCACATTTAGTAATGAGTTCTTCCCCTGTGATCCCGTTTGCCCAGGACAAAGCGGATCCCGCCGTGTTCATTGGCGCCGCGCCAGCGTTTCGCCAACTGGTCCGCATGATCGATCGCGTCGCACCGACCGATCACACCTTGCTCATTTTCGGGCCCACTGGTTCGGGCAAGGAACTGGTCGCGCGCCGCGTGCATGCGCGCAGCCTGCACCAGGACGAACCCTTTGTCGACGTCAACTGCGGCGCAATTCCGGAAAATCTGATCGAAGCCGAACTGTTCGGTCACGTGAAAGGCGCCTTTACCGGCGCAGGCGAAAACCGCCAGGGACTTTTCCAGCAGGTCGGCAAAGGCACGCTGTTGCTCGACGAAATCGGCGAACTGCCGCTCGCGCTGCAACCGAAACTGCTGCGCGCGCTGGAAACGCGGACGTTCCGTCCGGTTGGTTCATCGACCAGTCTACGTTTCGAGGGGCGTGTCGTCGCCTCGACTCACCGCGACCTGCGCGAGCTCGCACGCGATGGACGCTTCCGCGAGGACCTGTTCTACCGCCTCGCGGTATTCGTGCTGGCCGTGCCCGGGCTCGAGCAGCGTGTCGAGGACATCCCCGCACTCGTCTCCCATTTCGCGTCACAGCACGCTCGCCGTCTCGAGTTTTCGCCGGCTGCGATCCGGCGGCTAAGCCAGCACAGCTGGCCTGGGCACATCCGCCAGTTGCGCAACATGATCAGCCAGTTGAGCGTGCTCGCTGAAAGCACGCTGATCGACGTTGATACGCTTGAGCCGTTTCTCGCCAATGAAGCCGCCGGGCCGGTGTCGCGCGCCAGCCTCGCCGACATGTTGTTGCAGCTCGAAGGACGCGACAAACTGTCCGTCGCGGAAGATCTTTTGATTGACCGCGCGCTTGAGCGGACTGCGGGCAACAAGAGCGCAGCCGCCACCTTGCTGGGGGTGGGCCGCAAGACCATCGAGCGGCGTCTGAAGTCGCGCGAGGAGCATCACCGCGAAGCGCGTACCTGTCTTGAACATGCGAGTGCGCTAGTTGAAGAATCGCGCTTCACGGAGGCCGTTCCGCTACTGCGCCGCTGCCTGGAGGTGCTGCAGACGAGCCACGAACAGGAGCCTGTGCGGCGCCTGCAATTCGACGCCTACCGGTTGCTCGGCATGAGCCTGCGCAGCGTGCACGGCTGGCTTTATGCGGAAGCCACGGCGTGTTACGCGGCCGCGCTGGCTATCGGCGAGGGCGTCTGTGAGCCGGCGGAAATCGCCGCGATCCAGTTTGGTGTGTGGACCACGCAGCTGACCACGCTTCAGCTCAAGCAGGCCCGTGCCACAGCGCAGAACATGCTGGAGCGCGCGCAGAACAGCGGTGACCGCGTCTCACTCGACGAAGCCCACGTCGCCATGACCAACACGCTCTTCTGGCTTGGCGACAGCGAGGAGGCCCTCGCCTGTCTCGCACGCGGCAACCTGCTTGGCGTGGCGCGCAACGACACCCGCACCGGGTCGCAAGGAATCGATCTAGCCAGTCTCGCGTTGACTTTCGAAGGACTCGCCGCGTATCAGATCGGCGCATTTGCGCAGGCGCGCCATGCCATGGAGATGTTGATCCAGCGCGCGTCCGAACCTCGCTCGCACGCGTTCGCTCATGCCGTCAACCTGCAGGGGGCCGCGTGGCTCGCCTGTCTGTTCGACGACCTGGACCGGCTGGGTCACCTCGCGAGCGAACTCGAATCGGTGTCGATCGCGAACGGCTTCGCGTTCTATCGGGGCGTCGGCCAGGTGCTGCGCGCATGCCACCTTAGCGCGCTTGGCCACTCAGACGAAGCGGAGCCCGTCATGCTCGACGGCTTCGACAACCACGTCGTTTGCAATGGCGGCGCGCTGTTCTATTCGTTCAAGACCTGGCAACACGGCGAACTACTGCTTCGCGCCGGCCGCCCCAAGACATGCGAAGCAATTCTCGCCGCCGCGATCGACGAGACCCTCGCCCGCCAGGAACGTGTCTACCTGGGCGAACTGCTCGTCACCCGGGCTCGGGCGCAGTGGGCGCTGGGCGATGTGAACGCGGCGGAACTCGGGCTGCGCACCGCGCTGTCCACGGCGCTTGCGTTCGGTTCAGTGCCCGCGCGTGTGGACGCCGCGCGCTACCTCGCCGACCTGCTCCGCTCCACGGACCGCAGCGTCGAAGCCATCGACATCCTTGAGCGCGGTTTGCGCTCGCTGACGGCCGATCCGACTACTCGCTACACCCGCGCCGTGAGTCTGCTCGCCGAACTCAAGCAAGACGCTTCTACTAACAACAACAGGAGGGGAATCACAAATGGCTTATGAACTACGCCGGGAAGATCTGGAACCGCTGCTGCTCGGAGCGGCGTTTTTTGGCAGCGGTGGGGGCGGCACGATTGAATCCGCGCGGCATCTGGCCGAACATTTTGTCGCCGGAGACTACTATCCGACCGACACGGTCAAGGTGGTGTCGGTCGAGGAAGCGACCGAAGGCTCGGCGGTCATGGTCGCCTATCTCGGCGCACCCGAAGCGATCAATTCGGCCACCTATCCGATTGGTCCCATGATGGCGGTGCAGAAGGTCCAGGCACGGCTCGCGTCGCAATCCACCAGACTCGCCTACGTGATGCCGCCCGAAAGCGGCGCGCTGGGCTTCACCGTGGCGGCACTTGTTGCAGCGAAGCTTGGGCTTGCCGTGATCGACGCCGACGGCGCCGGCCGCGCCGTGCCCTCGCTGCCGATGCTGACCTTCGCCGCCGCCGAAATCGATCCGCGCCCGGCCTTCCTCGTGAGCCAGGGTGGCCTGTGCGTCGAACTCGACGTGACGCCGCGCAGCGGTAACAGCGGCGGTCCAACCCATCAACGCGACGTGTCGGCGATTGTCGAGCAGATGATGCGCCCGGTTGTCGCCGATCCCGAGTTCGGCCAGTTCGGCGGCCTCGCAATGTGGGTGATGGCGCCGGCAGATATCATCCGCGCGACGCCGATCCGAGGCACGTTGACACGCGCCCTGGCGCTTGGGCGTGCGTTGCAGGGTCGGCAGATCAACAACGTCCAGCAGATGATCGCCTACCTCACCGAGCATTGCGGACTCGCCGCGCGAGCGATCTCGGAACCCGGTGAACTGGTCTCGGCCGAATCCGATACGGCCGGCGGCTTCGACACCGGCAAGATCTGCATCCAGTCTGGGCCGCGCACGTATACGGTGATGTACCAGAACGAGTCACTGCTCGCATGGGATAGTGCGTGCGCCCACCCGATTGTGCTGGCGCCGGACAGTGTGGCGTATTTCGTTGGCGGAGAAGGCCAGGCGGTGTTCAGCAACGGCGACCTCGTGAACGATGATGGTTCGCTGAACCCGACCGTCGGCAAACGTCCGGTGACGCTGGTCGCCTGGCGTGCGGAGGCCGAACTGCGCAAGCCCGGGCTGATTCTCGACAGCTTCATGCAGTTGCTGAACTCGCTCAATTATCTCGGGCCGTACGTGCCGCTTGAATCGCTCAAGTGAATGCGCCCGCAACCAACTCGCATGAGAGACGCATCTTGAACCCACCGCTTCGCATCTGTGTGCTCGTCCCGGTCAACACGTCGCAATACAACGACCGCATCATGAAGGCGATCGCGCCCGTCGTGCCGCCGGACGTGCAGGTCGAGATCCGCAACATTACGCAGGGGCATCCCGACATTGAGAGCCGCACGAACTGGCTGCAAAACGGCATGCCGGTGGTCGAACTCGCCCAGACGATCGCGAACGACGGTTTCGACGGTATCTGGCTGACCGACTTCGACATGTGCGGCGTCGAAGCCGCGCGTGAAGTGATCGATATCCCGATCATCGGCGGTTTTCCCGCTTCGGCCTTCGCGGCGCTGATGCTCAGCCAACGCTTCTCGATCATCACGATCCTGCAAAGCACGCTCGCCATGCAGCGCGGTCATCCGCAGACCTATGGCATCCAGGACACGTTCGCGTCGATCCGTGCCATCGATTGCCCGGTGGCGCAACTCGAGAATGTCGACGTGGTGGTCGTTCGGACCTTCGAGGCGGCGCTCAAGGCGATCAAGGAAGACGGCGCGCAGTCCATCCTGCTTGGCTGTACGGGTTTCGTGGACGTCGCGAGCCGTGTCTCAACCCTGCTCAGCGAGGCATTGGGCGTGTACGTGCCGGTGCTCGATCCGAATCAGGCGGGGTTCAGCTTTCTCGTGTCGCTGCTGCGGATGCGGGTACGCCCCAGCCGCCTGACTTACAGCAAGGTCAACCTTCAATCGTAGCCGGCACGCTTACCTGTGCTTCCATCCGGCGCGGCGCGCCGGATGTCTCCCCCGTCTTCTCCGTCGTGCCCACCTCTGCTTTCACGCCTGGCTGACAGCGCCTATGACGATGTCAGTTGAGGTCCGCGCCCGATATTTGCTTTCTAAAGGTTTTCAGGGTTTGGGTCTCCGTTGAGAGCCGCGACCTTCATTCCGCCCTGCATCCTAGTCTTCATCCGATTTGACACCGGGATGGACGAAAGCGACACATCACCTCGGTTCACAGGGGTGATTGGACGAATTCGTCCAATTCAAAGTAAATCAGTGGACGAGAACGTCCAGTCTTAAGGCGAGAAAGTCGCTGCAAAGCCGCCGCAGCGCGGTCCCACTATATGGCCCGATTTTTGCTTTAACAAGATAGTTGTCGGCTGGCGCGAGGATGACCACAAGACCAAACCGCTAACAACTGACCACCCAAACCGTGCCGTCAGCGATACAAACAACGCATCCGAAGCGTTGATCGACCAACACGAAAAGATTTCCAGACCGCTGGTAGCAGATTGAGAGAGGGCCGTGCTGGTGTTGTAGCAGTAGAAGTAATGTCGTGTGCCGACCGTCGGCGACCGGATGCTTCCATAGAGAAGACTGTCGCCGACGCGTGACACCGAAGTGGCGGAAATTGTCTGGCGATGCACCAGGCGAGACGCCGAGAGGCTCGGCCGCCGTTGCACACCCTCCGAGGGCCAGCAACGGCGGGTCGACCTTTTATACGCTTGGCGAGCCCGGCGAATTGCCGCCCGGGCATTCAGACCAGATCGGACCAGTCGTCCGCGGGGGCGTCAACGATGCATCATCACATTTTCGACAGCGAACTCGTTCACCTGGAACGTGTCCTCGCACGCGCGTCTCGGGAGCCCTTTCCGTCCAACTACTGGCGCGAGCGTGTCGCGCATCTGAACGAGTATCCCCAAGCGCCTCTGTACCGCCATCGCATCTCCCGGTTGGCGCAACTGGCAGCCGACCTGGACGGGTGACGCCCGGATCGCGCCGCGGCAGGCCTTGCAGGCCTTAGCCTCTCCTGTTTCTGCCGCCTCGCATCCCTTTCAGGCCTCCGACGTCCCTCACACGTTTGATGTCTCTCACGCCCCGGACGCTTCGTACGTCAGGGACATCTCGTCGTTCCAGAGCCTCGCGTAGCACCCTTGTGCCCTGCGGTTCCCGGCCGCCGCGCTTTCCCCGCAGGCCAACCGTGCGCGCAATGACGACAGCGACCCAGCAGCACGCGCAAATCAACACGACAACACCGGTCGAGAAATTCATTATTTCGCTATCCTATTCAGCGCGCCGAACCGCAGGCGCGCTACTTACTCCCAATCGCAATAGCCGGCGGTCGGTACCGCGTTCTCCGCATCGGCCGTCATGCGCTCGTCATTATTCTGATTCCGACCTGTCTCTACATTATCGACGCTTTTCTGCCGTCTTTAGGGGCGCGACGTGCTGCTTAAGTGAAGTTCCTGAAGGCGTGTCGTTACCCGGCACTGGATCGCGCTGCCAGAATCTCCCGCACTTACAAATCGCAAGCTAAGTCTCAGCTAATACTGCCCCGTTAATGTTGCGCTCACGCGGCGCTGCGACGTCCGCCAAATAGATCCGACTCGTCGAACAACACGCGTGGTAGAAACCCAATGCTGACCGAACCTGGTACTCCCGCAATCGCCCCTTCAGTCCCTGACGAGAACGCTTCTGCGCTGCGTGAATGGCTTGCAGTTGTGGCGGTGACCATTGGCGCCTTTGCCTTCGTGACGACTGAGTTCCTCCCAGTCGGACTCCTGCCGCATATAGCCCATGACTTTGGCGTATTACCGGGCATGGCGGGGCTGCTGGTGACGATTCCCGGTATCGTTGCCGCCATCTCTGCGCCCGGTTTGATGATGGCTGCGGGACGGATGGACCGCCGCCATGTTTTCCTGCTGCTTACTGCACTGCTGCTCGCTTCCAATGCGGTCTGCGCCCTGGCTCCTGATCTTGCCGTCATGCTCGTCGGACGCGCGTTACTCGGTGCCGCACTGGGAGGATTCTGGACCCTGGCAACCGCAGCGGCGGGACGCCTTGTACAGCAGAAAGACACTGCGCGAGCGATGGCGATCATACTCACTGGCGTTGGCTGCGCGACCGTGATGGGCGTCCCGTTAGGAACGTTCATTGCAGATATTGCGTCCTGGCGCGCATCGTTCTGCGCCACGGGTGCCCTCGTTGCTGTTGCGCTAATCGCTCAGTATTTTCTGGTGCCGTCCCTGCCGTCGGCAGAAGCCCTGCGCTTGCACGACCTTATTTCACTTCTGCGCAGCTCGCATGTGCAGAGAAGCATGCTGATGGTGGCGCTCGTATTCGGCGCACACTTTTGCGCTTATACGTATATCGCGCCGTTTTTGCTTGCCAGCGAGCATTTCAGCATGCAGAACATCACCTGGTTGTTGTTGGGCTTTGGCGCTATCGGATTTGTATCGAACCTGATGGCGTCGTCATTTGTGGCGCGCAGTCCGAAGATGGCCGCGGCGGTGGTGGCCTCGGTCCTCATGCTGGCACTCGTGTCGTTGCCGGTGTTCCGCAACTCACACATCGGCGTGATAGCGGTGCTCTTCGTATGGGGGGCGTCATTCGGCGCGCTTCCGCTGACCTTCAGCATGTGGATGACGCGTGCGACACAGGAGCATCCCGAAGCCGGCTCAGCGCTTCTCGTGAGCATTGTTCAGATTGCGATTGCCGCTGGCTCATTTATAGGCGGCGGCGTGGTCGATCGTTTCGGCGTTCCGTCCGACCTTCTGTTTGGTGGCGTGTTGGCAATGCTGGGTCTTGCTGTGCTCGCAAGTTTTAACTTACGCGCCCGCAATGACACATGCTGCCAGTGACCGATGGTCTACGCTTCGGTTTTCCTGTGGCCAAACACTTCGCTCTGCCTAGCGATTGATTTTTTTCCTAAGACCAATCATCGTGATGTCGTAGCCATGACGGCTGTAGAACTCATGGGTCCGCTTTCGATCATTATTGCAGCGTATAACAATGGACGTTGGTTGAGATACATGTTCTTTTATCCACTTCTCGGCACGAGACAGTAGTTCCTCACCCATCCCCGAACCTCTAACGCCCTCACGAACAACAAAAGCGAGGACCTCCCCGTACTTCCCGCTTGACAGGATTACATCGACGCCCACATGAATCCATCCAAAGAGTTCTCCAGCGTCGCCCTCGCACACAAAGACCTGATGATCCGGCCTGCCCAGGATAATCTCAAGACGGGTTTTGATTTCATCTTCCGAGGCATCCCAGCCAAACTGGCTGCTTAAAATCGAAATGTCCTTAGCGTCACTGAGTTGCGGACCTCGTATACCCATTTCCCGTTCCCTTGCGAAATCATTCAGGCTAACTCTCCATGCACTCCGTTGATGATAATGCATTCCGGTGACGATAACCTGCCGCAAACGGACCGTTGAATTGCTCCCTTAGGCGATCGTATAGGCGCGAATCACATCGGGATCAGGATCGAGTATGTCTCGCCGCTAGTATTGCCGGTTGTAGTACAGAAGATTCGGGAAGGCGCTTTCGCTATGTCGCGGCGAGAAAGCGATGAATCTGCGCCACCACGCCCGCGCCCTCACCGACCGCCGACGCAACACGCTTGGTTGATCCCGAACGAACGTCGCCGATAGCGAAAACACTCTCGACGCTCGTCTGGAACGGCAGCGGCCGCGCGGGAGCGTCGGCGAGGTCGATGTCCGTGAGCACGAAGCCTTTGCTGTCGAGCGATACACCGCATGTTTTGAGCCATCCGGTATTGGGTTCGGCGCCGACAAAGACGAACAGATGATGTACCGTCATGCTCCCTTCCATGCCACCGGCACCCCGAAACCGCACGCGCTCGAGACGAGCGTCCCCTTCAAGCGCAATCGGTTCGGTGCGCGTATGAACTGTCACGTTCGGCAGCGACGCGACACGTTCGATCAGGTAATGCGACATGCTGTGCTCGAAGCTGGCGCCACGAATGAACATGTGGACATGCTCGACGTGCGATGCCAGAAATACCACCGCCTGGCCCGCCGAGTTACCCCCGCCAACCAGCAGAACGGGCTCCTTGCGGCATATCCTCGCCTCGATTGGCGTGGCCCAGTAGTACACGCCGCAACGCTCGAAGCGCTCAAGATCGTCGACAACAGGCCGCCGATACGCTGCGCCGCTGGCGATCACCACAGTGCGCGCGGTGATGCGCCGGGAATCCGCAAGCTCGATGACAGGCGGTTGTCTGTTGCAATACAGGGCCTTCACCTCGCACGGGATGCCGATATGCGCGCCGAATTTCTGCGCCTGAGCAAACGCGCGGCCCGCAAGCGCTTGACCCGTGATGCCGGTGGGAAAGCCCAGATAGTTTTCGATGCGTGCGCTCGTACCGGCTTGACCACCCGGCGCGCGACTGTCAAGCACGGCAACCGACAGCCCTTCGGACGCCGCATAGACAGCGGTGGCAAGTCCCGCAGGACCGGCGCCGACGATCGCCACGTCGTAGACGAAAGTCGGATCGAATTCGGGAATCAGTCCCAGACAAGAGGCGAGTTGCCCCTCGTCGGGGTTGCGCAACACCGTACCGTTCGGGCAAAACACCAGCGGGAAATCGTCGGGCTGCGGCATCAGGCGTTCGAGCAGCGCGATGGCCTCGCTGTCGTGCGCCGCATCGAGCACCAAACTGGGAAAAGAGTTGCGGCGCAGGAAACTCTGCAACGCAAGGAGCCGTGCGTTGCCGGAGTCACCGACCAGAACAGCACCGTGCCCGCGTTCGATCACCAGCACTCGCCGCAGAATCAGTGCGCGCATGATCTTTTCGCCGAGATCCGCTTCACTGACCATCATGGCGCTGAGTTGGTCGGGCCGCACGAGCAGCGCTTCGACATCTTCTACGACATGCGCATCTACAACGGCGGGCCTGTTAGAGAGCTGGGTGACATCGGAAGTGAACTCGCCGCGTTTCGTATAAGTGTGGACCGTTTTCTCATGCCCCAAACCATCGCGACCCACTATCCGGACCTTGCCCGACAAGAGGACGAACATGCCTGGGGAAAGCTTCCCTGCCTGATAGAGCAACTCCCCCCTGGTGTAGCGGGTCAGCTTGCCGAAGCGCCGCAACCTGTCGACTTCGGCTTCCGAGAGCACCGGAAACATCTGGTGGAAACGCGGATGGTCGCGCACGCTTGGGTCTTCGACGATCAAGTCCTCGCCGGTCGGGCTCACCTTCTCTGCAGGCTGCTGAGGAGGCGTGTCACCTTCCGGCCTTGACTCGTTGCTCATTTGCGATTCTCCTTCACTGGCTGATCCGTCTCGCCATCGGTGCAGCCACCGCATGGTCGATTGTCGCCATTGCCGGCAGCCAAAGTCCCCGCTGAATCAAATGGCAACGAACGGAACGGCTGCTGAATAATCGTTACGATCAGAATCTTCTTTACCTGCTCCAGAGCGAGGGCCGGTTAAGTCGCCGTCGGCCCTTGGGTATTCACGGCCGGCTTGTGCGCCCCCTCATTTGCACGCCCGAGGTTCCGTCGTAGGCACGGGACTTGCACGAAACTTCAGGCATATGTGACTTGCGACCATTGGCAGACCGTCGCCGCGATTTGCTAGCATAGGCCTATTTGCCGCATGTTTTCACGATGCAGCGTTGCCTCGCAGGTCATAGTTGGCCTCGGCTTGTTCTTGGAGACTGATTCATAATGGCTCGTCTGAGCGCGGACACGCTTAAACAACCGCGTTCCCGGGTTGCTCAGGCGGCATCAGTGGTTTGCAGCATGTACAGCAGGGAAATTATTGCGATCGAGCGCGTCGCCTGGTCTTTTATGACGGCCAACTCAGCGACACCCAAGGAAAGAAACCCGTTCACGTTTACATCGCGCTGCAGGAGCACACGCCATGGCGACTTATATTGTCTTCACACGAGAAAGCACGCAGGATCAGGGCGAACTTGATACCTATCAAAGCAAGGTCAACGAGAGCTTCAAAGGTCACCCCATCAAGATTCTCGCCGCTTACGGCCCTCAGCAGGTGCTTGAGGGCGACGCGCCAGAAGGCGTTGTGATCGTGGAGTTTCCGTCCACGGCGGCAGCGCGGGCATGGTACGACAGCCCGGCTTATCAGGAGGTCGCGCAACACCGTTTCAAGGGGGCGCGATATCGCGCTGTACTTGTCGAAGGCGTCTGACGAGCGTCGGCGCCGGGCGGACGTATCGCATCGCGCGAAGGCCCCCGGCGCTTACGCCCACTCAAGACCCGAGCAGGCTGCCCAACCTCGCAATATCAACGTTTCCGCCGCTCACGAGTATTCCGACGCGCTTTCCTTCGAGGTGCGCTTTCATCTGCTTTGCCGCCGCAAGACCCAGACACCCTGTCGGTTCGACGACGAGCTTCATGCGCGAAGCAAAGAAGCGCATGCACTCCACGAGTTCATCGTCGGAGGCAGTCAGGATATCGTCGACGTCGCGACGGATGATGCCGAAGGTGTAGTTGCCCAGGTGCTGGGTCTGGGCGCCGTCGGCGATTGTCTGGGGCGTATCGATGTGTGCGATCGTGCCGGAACGGAACGACTGCTGGCCATCGTTGCCGGCGGCCGGCTCGACGCCATAAATCTTGCAATCCGGCGACAGGGCGCGAGCGGCAAGCGCGCAACCCGACAACAGGCCCCCGCCGCCGAGCGGCGCAAAAAACGCATCGAGCGGACCGACATCTTCGAACAGTTCCTTCGCTGCCGTGCCCTGACCTGCGATCACATCGGGATGATCATAAGGCGGGATCAGCGTCAAACCGTGCTTCTCGGCGAGGTCGCGGCCGATCTGCTCGCGATCTTCCTTATACCGATCGTAGACCACCACTTGACCACCATAGCCCTTGGTCGCGGCCACCTTCGTCGCGGGTGCGTCGTGCGGCATGACGATCGTCGCCGGGATGCCGAGCAGCTTCGCTGACAGCGCGATCGCCTGCGCATGGTTGCCGGAAGAAAAAGCGACCACGCCAGCCTGGCGTTGCCGAGCATCGAACTTCGACAATGCATTGAACGCGCCGCGAAACTTGAAGGCACCCATGCGCTGGAGGTTCTCGCATTTGAAAAACACTTCAGCGCCCAGAGCTTCATTGACGGTGCGGGACGTCATGACCGGAGTCCGATGGGCGTGGCCTTCAATACGCTTGCTGGCAGCAATCACATCGTCGAACGAGGGTAAATCAAGTGTGTTCATAAGCTTAAGAATCCTAATGAGTTGCCAAGACCACGCGATGCTGAAACTGCCTCACGGACAGCAGAGAAAACCCGTCCTTCCCGCAGACCGCACAGCACAAAGGCTTCCTGACCGGCGCGAAGAACCTCGTTGGGTCGCAGCAGCGACCCAACGGCGCCCCCTTCGAGCAGCAGAAGGCGGGTGTCATTTGGCATAGCTGTACGCCGAAGCGCGCGAAATGCCGAGGTGAGCGGCAACCGTTTCCATCGAACGCCTCACATCGAGCAGGCCAACGGTCTTTAGCTCTTTAATCAATGCACGACGTTCGTCCGCCTTCAGCGCGCGCGGCGTCGTGGCGAGGCGCGCTGCGAACTGATCGATTCGTCCGCGGATGGCATCGGCGCTGGCGGGGTCCAGAGACTCGGGCGGCGCCGATGTCGTGTCAACCGCGACGAACTGCGACATGGCGCTCTGCAGACCGCGAAACAACGTGAGATCGACGTTCATACACAGCGCCGCGATATAGCGGCCCTCCGAGTCCTTCACGCCAATCGACGTGCTTTTGGTCTGGCGGCCATCGGCAAACCGGTTCGGATAGTTGGCGATAACCTGCGGATAGTCCGGGTCCAGAATGCGGGCCAGGCCGAGTTCCGTAGCGGGGCTGCCCACCTCCCGGCCCGACAGATTGTTATGAATCGCCAGAATAGCCTGCTTCGGGTCGAGCAGATCGTGCACGACCACTTCGCAGAATGGCGCGAAGGTTGCCGCGAGGCCTTCAGCCACTTGCTTCAATTGGCTCAGGAGCAGGCGCTGGTCATCGGTTCGTTTTGGCATTCATACATTCTGTCCAATATTGGATAGTTTGTCAATTCAATGGTAGCGGAGCCAGCGTGGACGCCCAGCTAGAGGACTGTTCAATCAAAATGTGAGCCACGCGACTCCCAATTGCTTCGCTTGCTACCCATGAACCCGCCTGTTCCGGTCCTTTGCGCGTCGTGCGGGAGGCCCAGACCTCCTGCGGAAATGGCGATCTTAAGGAGGCGCCAGCGGCCGCGAACGGACAACGTGAGATATACCGTCGTCGGGATTTGCAGATTTATCTCGGCGCCCGCTTTCTATCCGAATACGCGCCCAGCCCCCGCGCGAGAGCATCAAGCTAGACCCGCGCCGCTACCGCGTCGAGCCTCAGCACGGTTAGCGCGACGAGAACTGCTTTCCGAATGAGCTCGATCATGAGTGCAATTCCTTCGGTTGTTCTGCCCTTTAACTAGGATTTACGGTTCGCGACCGTAGAGGGCAGCGTGAATTGAAACGTCGCGCCTCGCCCGGGGACATCGGTGACCCACAAGCGCCCGCCATGCGACTCTACGATTGAGCGGCTGATGCGAAGTCCCATACCGGTGCCATGAGGTTTGGTCGTAAAGAACGGATCAAAAATCTGTGCCGCGAGTTGTGGCGAAACCCCCGTGCCGGTATCACTGACTGAAACAAGAATCTGCTCGTTGTCAGCCCGCTGCGACCTGATGACCATCTCGCGTATGCCATCAACGTCCTTCATTGCTTCGAAGCTGTTGACGATCAGATTCATCGCGACCTGCTGCAGCTGCACGCGATCGCCGATGACTGGAGGAAGATCGACTGCCAGTTCCGTCTGCACCGATACGTTGTATCGCGCTGCCTCGCCACGCAGCAGTCCCACCGTTTCCCAAATGATATCGCTGACACCAAACACCTTCCGGTTCAGCGTGCCCTTCTCGAACTGAGCGCGAATCCTTTCGATAATCTGGGCAGCGCGCCTTCCGTCTCCGATAATTCGGGTGACGGAGGCGCGCACTTCATCAAGATCTGGTTCGTCGCGATCAAGCCATCGCAGACAGGCGCCTGCGTTGGCGATCGCACCGGTAATCGGCTGAATGACTTCATGAGACAGGGAGGCCGTTAGCTCTCCCATCGTCGTTACCCGGTTAATGCGTGCGAGATCGGCTTGCGATTGACGTAGCGCGTCTTCGGCTCGCTTCTGCTCGTCGATGTCGGTGGTGGTACCAATAAATTTCAGAACCTTTCCTTCCGCATCACGCAAGACCACAGCTTGCTGGAGATGCCAGCGGTAGCTTCCGTCCTGAGCACGCAGCGAGCGGGTTTCTATGGTGAATCCTTGTCCCGAGCGCACCCCGCCCCAAAAAGCTCTCGATGCCGCTTCGCGATCCTCGGGGTGGACTGCGGTCATCCAGGCCTCCGGATGCGACCGGACGAAATCGAGAGTCTGACCGGAGTAGTCAAGCCAGACTTGATTCACGAAGTCAGGTGTGCCATCAGGCCTGAGCGTCCAGGCGGATACAGGGAGTCGCTGCAGCAGTCCGGCCTGGAGTTGCAGATCCGTATAGAGCGTCGCATTCTCCAGTGAAATGGCGGCTTGCGAAGCCAGCAACTGTAGTACAGCAACCCGGTCCGGCGTGAAAACGAACGGTGCCAGGTTGTTCTCCAGATAAAGTACGCCAATGAGCGTCGCCTGTCTGACAATGGGCAGGCACAAGACGGAATGTGCACGCTTGCGCCTCACGTATTCGTCCTCCCTGTAGACGACATCGGCTGAAGCGTCATCGAGAAGTACCCGCTCCAGCGACCGGAGCACGTAATGCAACGCAGATTGCGGGAGGTCAGACGGCGTGATGGCTGCTTGCCGAACCGCAACCTCGATCCTGCCCAGTTCACTGGTCGCCTCCGCTTCGATCCACGGCTCGTCGCCCTGAGCGCCACCCCGCAGGAGGATGAGCAGGCCGCGCTCGGCACCCGCATTCTCCACCGCAAGTAGTACCAGCTTCTCGATCAGCCGTGGAAGGACAATCTCGCTCGACAGTGCCTGGGAGACCTTGATAACCGTAGCGAGATCAAGAAGCTCGGTCGCCGCCACAATCGTGTTCGTCGGGCCCCGAGCCGCTTGTTCGTCCTTGACGTGCGGATAGAGCTGGTCAAGCTGTCTTACCTTGCCATCCGCGCCCCAGTTGAGATAGCAGTACCGGGCATCGCGCAGGTAGGCACGGGCATTCTTGTCGAGTCCCCGTGCTGCATAAAAACGCGCCGCCACTTCATTCGCTACCGCTTCATTGTGAACAAAAACATTCGTGTGCGCGGAGCGGATGGCCTTTTCATACAAGTGCTCGGCGTCAATAAAACGCCCTTCGATGCGCGCGATTTCCGCCCCCACCAGTGCGGCGCGATTTTCGAAATTCTCCGGGCAATGCTCCGCCCATATGGCAAGCTGCCTGTGGAGATCGGCCAGCGCCTCCAGGTGCTCCTGTCGGGAGGCCTCGGTTGCGGAATCAAAGGCTGCAGCGCGGGCGAGCGCGCTGTAAAAGTAATGCTCCGCCACTTCAAAGTAGGAGTGCGTTGCCCAGAGCAGGCGTTTCGCATTCAGCGACGCCTCGATCGCACAAGCGTAATCTCCCGCAAAGAAACGCGCCTGTAACTTTCGGACCCAATAAAAACACTCTCGTGTCGCCATAGTCGAGTTACCTGAGAAATGGCTCTCGAACTGAAGTTCGTCGAAGTGGTCGTCATTGAGCGAACCAAACTGGGCTGTCAGGCCGCGAAGCGTCCGGACGAACGCGAGTTGCGTTGCGATCTGGTCAATCAGGCGGCCGAACCGCACTTTTTCTGCGAACGCGAGGCCCGTCTCAGCTTCACGCTGCACCTCGGCCAAATGATCTCCCGTCGCAAGAAGATTGGTATTCAAGTGGTGGCAACTGTATGCCGCAAAAGTCAGATCCCCAGTCCTGTTCGCAGCGTCAAAGGCCCGCAGCACGAGTTCCCGTCCTGTCTTGACGTGTCGCCTCCATGGGATGACACAGTTGCCAAAACGCATATAGGCACGCGCCTGATAGCGATGCAATCCGTGTTTCTCCACGAGTTCGTAGCCTAGCTTGCCGAACTGGTATCCAGCCTCATAGTTCCCGAAATGGGGTCCAGCGATCATACCGAGCGTGACATACGCGAAGCACGATGCGTCGCTGTTGCCATGCTCGAGGCTAAGGTTGGCCATCCGGCAAAGCACGAGAGCAAGCAGGTTCTCATCGGTGAACTGAGCAGTGATCACAGCCTCGGTGCAAACATCCAGAACATCGAACACATCCGGATCGGTGACCAAGGGCAAGTCCACCAGTTGCCCGATGGGTCGGGTTCCCACCCAGGACCAGATTTGCTCGTATTCCCGTGATACGTCCTCATCGGTGGGATGGGGTGACCAATCCTCACCGTGAACTCGCTGGTACTCGATGAATACGTCCACCCCGCGGTCGCTGCGACCCAAAACGTTATAGAGCGTCAGACGCAACCGTGTGACAAGCGCAGCATCGTGGGTGGTTTTCGCCCGCTCGGCCAGCATCGAAAGCCGCTTTTCTGCGGCAGCCATGTCAGCGGTCTGCAATTCGCATTCGGCCAGCAGATACTCGATCGGGAAGACAAGGTCGTAGTTGCGATTCCAGGTCTCGTCCGTCAACATTGCGCGCCCGGCGTGGAGATACTTGAGCGCCGAGGCGTACGCCGTTGACATCTTTGCGCGTCTGCCCGCGATGAGATTCAGTTCCGCAACGCGTTCATGTTCCGTGACCGATGTGATCAGATGAGCGCCACGGTTGAGTTGGTTCGCGATCTCGAAGATGCCTTCCTCAATCTTGTCTGACGCGGTGTGTGAAGCCATCAACATGCCGATGCGCAGATGCGCCTCTGCCCGCAACTCATGAGGAATCAAGGAGTACGCAGCTTCCTGCACACGGTCGTGGAGGAACCGGTAGGCATCTTTTGATCGAAAAATCAGACCCGTTCGGACTGCTTCCCAAAGCTGCCCATGCATTTCCTCGCTGATGTCTGGGTAAACCATGCGCAACGTTGTGAAGTCGGCGCTGTTCCCGAGGCACGCAAGCTGCTGTAGTGCTTTCCGCGTCTCAATGGGCAGGCGATTCAACTTCCCCACCATCAGGTCCACGACATTGTCGGTGTAACCCTTTTCGTGAATGCGGTTCAGGTCCCAGGACCATTGCCCTTCGAGGTGATCAAAGGTGAGTAAGCCCTCCTCGAAGAGCGCATAAATAAAATGAATAGAAAAAAATGGATTACCTGTCGTCTTCTCTTCGACTAATTCCGCCAATGGACCGGCACGTCCCCGTTCGCAATGAAAACAATCTGAAATCAACTCCTCCAGGTCGTTACGGGTCAGAGGCGCCAGCACAATGTCATGCACGGTCGCTCCCGCCTGGCGAATGGCTTCCAGCTTGCGCATCAGCGGATGTGTCGGAGCCACTTCGTTATCGCGATAGGCACCGATCAACATCAGACGCTTCACGTCCGGATGCGTAAGCAGGTCCTCCATCAGATCTAGCGTAGCCGCGTCTAGCCATTGCAGATCGTCGAGGAAGAGCGCGAGGGGGTGGTCCTGCGTGAACACGCTGACAAATCGCCTGAATACCAGCTGAAAGCGACTTTGCGCATCCTGTGGCGGAAGTTCAGGGACCGGGTGCTGCTCGCCGATGATGAGCTTCAGTTCGGGGACGAGATCCACCATGAGCTGACCGTTCGGACCGAGCGCTTCCCGGATTGCGTCGCGCCAGCGGCCCAGCTCGTCTTCGTTCTTCGCGAGGATCGGACGGATGAGGCTCTGAAAGCCCTGCGCGAGGGTTGCATACGGTATGTCGCGCTTGTACTGGTCGAATTTGCCAGACGCAAAATGGCCACGAGGCGGGACGAGCGGCTTATGCAGTTCATTGACCACGGAGGACTTGCCGACACCTGAGTAGCCCGAAACAAGAACGAGTTCCGGACGCCCGCCCGCGACGACCCGATCGAAGGACGCCAGCAGCGTGTTGATTTCGGAGGCTCGCCCGTACAGTTTTTCGGGAATCAGCAACCGGTCTGGTTTGTCGTGTTCGCCAGGTGCGAACTCGTCGATGCGGCCATGAGTTTCCCATTCTTTGAGACAGCGCTGAAGATCCCGTTCCAGGCCGACTGCTGTCTGGTAACGTTCTTCAGCGGTCTTGGCGAGCAACTTCATGATGATGGCCGAGACTGTACCGGGGATGTTTGCCGCCCGTTCGCGGGGCGATACGGGCTGCCTTGCGATCTGGCAGTGCACCCATTCCATCGGATCAGAAGCGGTAAAAGGAAGGCTGCCAGTCGACATTTCGTACAGCGTGACACCCAGGGAATAGAGATCGCTCCGGGAATCGATAGAACGGTTCATCCGTCCGGTCTGCTCGGGCGCCATATAGGGCAGCGAGCCGGCGATGAATTCGGGGGCCTCGGGCGCCTGGCGCTCACGAGGGAGCCGGGACCCAATGCCAAAGCCGGTGAGCCACACGCGGCAAGTGTCGTCGACCAGTGCGTTGGCAGGCTTGACGTCCTTATGGATGAGACCTTGCCGGTGAGCCTGGCTCAGTGCTGCCGCCAGACTGATGGCAGTACGCAGGAAGCGAGTCAGATCGAGCGGGTGTCCCTTGTGCTGCTCAATGACCCGATCCAGCGGTTCGCCGCCTGGGTCTTTGAGAATGAGGACCGCGCGCCCCTGGTAACGGGTCAGTGCGAGCGGCTGGGCGGCCCATGCCGCGTCGAGTTCGGCCGCGAGCGACCATTCGTGTTCGAGTCGCCGCAGGTTCTGCGGCGACGGCTGTTCAGCGGCGACCGCGAGCGCCAGGATCGGCGTCGGGTTGCCGAGTTCTCTGCCACGGTAAAGCGTGAAGTCCGCCTCCTCGCGAAGCGGCTCCAACATGAACCCGAAATTCTCTGCCATAGAGAACACTCGCGTTGTCAGGAAGAAAAGCCGCGTCTCTCCCAGAGAGAAACGGCTCCCGAAATTCCGCAATTGTGGGCAATGCTATTGTTAGATCAGAGGAAGCGCCGAAGCTGGGCAACCGGCTCTTCCCGTCGCGAGATTTGACGATTGTCTCACACCGATGCGCGATCAGTGGATGAGGGTTGGCCTTTGGTTTGCGCTGATGATGGGCAGCAATCCGCGCGAGTTCAGATGTCGATTACCACGTCACCGCGCGGCGAGGCGCAGCAGATCAGGACATTTCCCTGAGCAGGCGGGTCGAGTGGATCGGGCTGGTACTCAATGGGCCCAGCGATCAGTCCGCTCTCGCATTTGTGACATACGCCGGCGCGGCAGGCCCAGCGGACCGGGACGTCACATGCCTCGGCCAACTCCAGGATGCTCCCGTAGGCCGACGCATTCCAGCGTGCGGCGATGCCGCTGCGCGAAAAAGATACCAGCGCACCGCTCGTCGCTTCGTCTTTGGGCGGATGCGGAGCGCGTGTCGAACTGCTGACGATACCGGGATTCAGCGACTCGCCGCCATTGAATACTTCGGCGTGAACTTGCTGCGGCGCCACACCCAGATTCGCAAGCGCCTCTTTCATGTCCGCCATGAAGCGTGACGGTCCGCAGATATAGATGTCCGCCTCTCGCGAGACACCCGCCTCATCGAGCACCGCTTGCGACAGGTGACCGATCGCGTCGAAATTCTCACCCAGTTGGTCGCGCGAGTCTGGCACGCTATAGCAGATATGGCGGTGGCCATGGCTCAACGCGAGCATGAGACGGCCGGATTCGGCAGCGAACGGATGATGTCGCCCGTCGCGCGCCGCATGCATCCACACGACCTGTCGTGCCGACCGAGCCGCAGACAGCGAATGCAGCATGGCCAGAACAGGCGTTGCACCGATTCCCGCGCTAAGGAGCACCACCGGCCCCTCCCCCGGCTTGAGCACGAAACTTCCGCGCGGAGCGCTGACGTCGAGCACGTCGCCCGAGCGGACATGCTGGCGCAGATAATTTCCCGCCGCACCGTGCGACTCGATCTTCACACTGATCCGATAGTTTTCCGTCGAGAGCGAACCCGAAAGTGAGTAGCTGCGGAAAAGCGCTGGCCCTTCAGCGACCGGTTGCAGGCGTAACACGACGTATTGGCCGGGTAGCGCCCTCTGCAGCGGTTGTCCGTCTGTGCTTCCGAATGTCAGCGAGAGGACATCGGTGGATTCCTCCTCGATCGCCGTCACCTTAAGCGGTCGAAAGCCTGGTGTGACAGCATTTGAAACCGCCGCAGGTGCAAGGCCGGCATTCCCCGTCGTCGCACCTTTTATGGAGCTCTGCAGCAACGCCTCGAACGACCCGTGCCATCCCGGGGAAAGCGCCTCTATTCGCAACGCACGCTCCAACCGGTCGCGCGAATGATCGGTTGAATACAACAGGGCGTTGATTTCGGCGACGGTCATTCGCTCCTTGCCCTCTCCAACCTTCAGGATCTCGTCGCCGGCACCCACTTCGCCCTCCTGCAAGACCCGAAGGTAGAACCCGGGCCGGCCGCTGGCAGTCAGGAATGCCGGCATCCGCGGCTCATTCATGCGGATGCCGATGCGATAGCAGGTGACCCGAGGTTGCGAGACCTCGAACAGCGCGCCCCCGATCCGATAGCGGTCGCCGATGCACACATCCAGGTCAGGCATGCCCTCGATCGTAAAGTTCTCGCCGAACTGTCCGTAGGTGAAGTCGGCCCTGCTCAACTGCTCCTGCCAATGACGATATGACTCAATCTGGTAGACGTAGACGGCTCGATGCTCGCCCCCGTGTCCGGCCAGATCGCCTTGTCCGTCTCCATCCAGATTCAATCGCCTCGCTCGACAAGGGCCTTGCACCGGCATCTTCCAGATCCCGGTGTGCACGGTGCGGCCCTTCCACTCTATGTCGCGCGGAAGTCCAACGTTCACGGATAGCAGTCGTGCCATGTTTCGCCTCCGCAGCCATCTACACATTGCCACAATGCGGGTGCCAGGGCGCGCCACCGCCCCGGAGCGACTTTCTTAGCGATTGTGTGCATACGGGCCCTCAGGGTAAATGGGCACCGTCGAACAACAGTTTTGTCTCTCTGGCATCAATGGGGTCATGGCTTTGCAACCCTGACCTCTCACCGCGGTGTATCAACCGCCCATCCATACCCGAGCGACGTATACAGCGTAACGATCTGCGCCAACTGCTGATCCTGCAACTGCGACTGCTGGAGCTGTGCAGCGAACAGGCTCCGTTCTGCGTCGAGCACTTCCAGATAGCTGGTATAGCCCCCCTCGTACAGATCGCGGGAAAGCGACTCATATTGCGTGAGCGCGTCGACCTGCCGGTCCGTCGCCTGTAACTGGTCACGCACGCTCGACACCCCGACAAGCGCATTCTCCACATCCGCAAACGCCGACTGGATGGTCTGTTCGTAGCCGAGCAGCGCTTCCTGCTGCTGCGCCTCGGCGGTACGAACGGACCCGGCTATCGCGCCGCCCGTAAAGATTGGCTGCGAAATAGCGCCCGCAAATGACCAGATGCGCGCCGGCCCCGTCCACAGCCCCGAAAGCGCCGTGCTTGCCGCACCGAAAAGTCCCGTGAGCGAAATGCTTGGGAAGTATTGCGCACGCGCCGCCCCGATGGATGCGTTGGCGGAGATCAACGCCTGTTCGGCCTGCACAATGTCCGGCCGGCGTTCGAGCAGCGACGAGGGCAGCCCCGCAGGGACCACCGGCGCAGTGAGCTCCGTCAGCGACTTGCCGCGCGGAATCGGTTCCGGGTTGTCGCCAAGCAGCAGCGACACAGCATTCTCCTGCTGCGCGATCTGCTGCTGGAATGCATACACCGAATCCTGCGCCGATTCGTACTCCGATTTGGCCTGGCTCACCTGCAGTTGCGATACGACGCCGCCACCAAAGCGTTCCTCGAGCAGATTGACCGCGCCCAGGCGGCTCGCCAGCGTCTGCTTCGAAATCTCGAGTCGCTGGTCGAGATCGCGCAGCAGCAGATAGCCGGTAGCCACACTCGAGATCAACGCGATCCGCGTCGCCTGCTGCGCGGCCTGAGTGCCGAAATAGTCGGCCCTCGCCGCTTCGGTCATGCGCCGCACGCGGCCGAACAGATCGATTTCCCACGATGCCATAAGGTCGAGTTGCACCTGATTGCCGACTGCGGGCGGGAAGCCCGGCGCGGGCACGCCACGACTGCGACCGCCCGCGAGGTTAGCACTGACCTGCGGGAACAGCCCGGCGCGGGTGGTCATCAGGCGACCGTAGAACTCGTCGACGCGTGCGGCGGCGATCGCGAGATCCTTGTTCTGCGCGAGCGCACGCTGAATCAGCGAGTCGAGCACGGGATCGTTGAACTGACTCCACCATTGCAGGACCGACTCATCCACCGCTTCGGCATCCGGCGACGCGTAGCGGAAAGACGCCGGCGTTGCAATGTCCGGACGGTGATAGTCGGGGCCAACGGTGCAACCGGCGAGGCAGCAAGCCCAGACGACGGGCGTGAGGCGGCGAATGGAGGGCTTCATGCTTAACCCTCCTTGTGTCCGGTCGGGGCCCGCGGCTCTGCCCCCGGCTCAGGCTTGCTTTTGCCCCGCGACGACAGTGTTTCGAATCCCCAGAAAAACATAGGAATGAAAAACAGTGCAATGACCGTTGCGCCGAGCATTCCGAAGATCACGCCTGTGCCGAGCGAACGACGGCTCGCCGCGGATGCGCCGCTGGCAATGGCAAGCGGCACGCAGCCGAGGATGAATGCCAGCGACGTCATGATGATGGGTCGCAAACGCAGCTTCGCGGCCTTGAGCGCGGCATCATAGGGCGAGAGATTCTCCTTCTCGCGCATTTCCACAGCGAATTCGAAGATCAGAATGGCATTCTTCGCCGCGAGCGCGATCAGCACGGTCAAGCCAATCTGGAAGTACACGTCGTCTTCCATGCCGCGCAAAAGGATGCCGATGAGTGCCCCGAATATTGCAAACGGCACCGCAAGCAGCACTCCGATCGGCAGTGACCACTTCTCATATTGCGCGGCGAGAATCAGGAACACCATCAGCAACGCGAAGGCGAACACCGCCGCCGCGGTCGAGCCGGCCTGTTTCTCTTCGTAAGCCTGCCCGCTCCACGAGTAGCTGTAACCATCGCCTAGTACTTCCTGCGAAATCTGCTCCATCGCGGCCAGTGCTTCGCCTGAACTGTGTCCCGGCGCGGCGTCGCCCGTGATCTTCGCGGCGGGGAAGTTGTTGAACCGCGTCACGATATCCGCGCCGGGTACAAAGCGGAATGTCGTGACGGCCTTGATCGGCACCATGTCACCGCTACGATTGCGCACGTAGAGTTGCTGGATATCTTCGGGCTGCGTGCGGTACTGCGGCTCGGCCTGCACGATCACCTGGAAGAGCCGGCTGTTTTTGGGGAACTGGCTCACGTATGAGGAGCCGAACATCGTTTGCAGTACGGAATAGACGTCCTGCACCGGCACCCCGAGCGACTCCGCCCGCTCCCGGTCAACTTCGACCAGCAATTGCCGCGATTGCGTGTTAATGGTCGAATTCACACCACGTAGGGCCGGGTTCTGACGCGCCTTCGCAATGACGGCGCGCACCCTTGCCTCCAGATCCTGGTAGCTTCCATCACCCGTGCTTTGCAGCCAGAACTCAAAACCGCCGGTGGTGCCGAGACCTGGGATCGACGGTGGATTCAACGGGACCACCACGCCATCCTTGTAGCCGGAGAATGCCTTGTTCGCATCGCGGATCAGGTCTTCTGCGGTGCCGTTCTCACCGCGCTCCTTGAAACCCTTGAGGGTGATAAACAGCGTGCCAGCGTTCGACTTGTACTGCGAATCTATCAGACTGTAGCCGATCGGTGCGGCCACCGATCTGACCGCAGGCTGCTTCGCAAACCACTGCTCGGCACGTTGCGAGAGATCGCCAGTACGGTCGAGACTTGCGGCGTCGGGCAGTATCACCGCGCCGAGCAGATATCCCTGATCCTCAGTCGGCACAAACGACGAGGGAATATGTTTGAACAATCCGCCGGTCACGATCAGCATCACGACGATCAGCAGGATCGAGATGAAGACGCGGCGGATTGCAAGTTGCACCGCGCGACCGTAGCCGTTGGTCAGGCTCTCGAAGCGGTCGTTGAACCAGCGGAAAAAGCGGTTCTTCTTGTGGCTACCCGGCTTGAGCAGGATTGCGGCAAGCGCCGGCGACAGCGTCAAGGCGACCACGCCGGACAACACGACTGACACGGCAATCGTCACCGCGAACTGCTTATACAGTTGACCGGTAATGCCGGATAGAAACGCGACCGGGATAAACACCGCGAGCAGTACCAGCACGATCGCAATGACCGGTCCGGTCACTTCGTCCATGGCGTGTTTTGCGGCCTCTTTCGGTGGCAGACCGAACTCCGTCATGTTCCGCTCGACGTTCTCGATCACCACGATCGCATCGTCGACCACAATGCCGATGGCGAGCACCATGCCGAACAGCGTGAGCATGTTGATCGAAAAGCCGAAAGCCATCATGCCGATGAACGCGCCCAGAATCGACACCGGAACCGCGAGAATCGGCACGAGGGTCGCGCGAAAACTCTGCAGGAAGATGAACACGACCAGAATCACCAGTATGATGGCGTCGCGCAAGGTGTGGACGACCTCGCCGATTGACTCGTGCACGAACTCCGTCGTATCCAGCGCGACCTCGTACTTGAGGCCGGGCGGAAAGGCCTTCTGCATGTGCTCCAAGGTTTGGCGCACCTGTTTCGCGACCTGCAGCGCGTTGGCGCCAGGCTGCTGATACACGGCGATCAGCGTGGCGGTCTTGCCGTTGTAGCGCCCACGCAGCGAGTAGTCTTTCGCGCCGAGTTCGGCATGCCCGATATCCTTGATGCGAATTGTGGACGCGTCGCCGGAACCCGCGCGCAGAATGATGTTGTCGAAATCGGCGGCCTCGGTCATACGGCCTTTGGTCGCCACCGGGAACGTCTGCTGGACCGGTCCGTTGGTGGGCGACTGGCCGAGACGCCCTGCGGAAAACTGCTGGTTCTGGTTGCTGATCGCCTGCTGCACGTCGGCGACGGTGATGCCGAGTTTCGCCATCCGGTCCGGCTTGATCCAGATGCGCATCGCGTAGTCAGCAGAACCGAAGATCGATGCCTGGTTCGCGCCCGGAATCCGCTTTAACGCATCGAGCACATAGACGTTGGCGTAGTTCGCCACATACGACTGGTCATACGTGTTATCCGGCGAATAGATCGCGATCACCATCATGAACGCGGACGAGCGCTTCTGCACCGATACGCCTTGTGCCGTTACCGAGTCCGGCAAGGTTGGCAGCGCCAGGTTCACGCGGTTCTGCACATCCACCTGCGCGAGCGACGGGTCGGTGCCGGCTTTGAAGTACACCGTGAGCGTCATGTTGCCGGTCGACGAACTGGACGAATTCATATACATCATGTTGTCCGCGCCATTGACCTGCTGCTCGATTGGCGCGGCAACGTTCTGGGCGACGACCTCTGCGCTTGCGCCTGGATAGGTCGCGCTCACCGTGATGGTCGGAGGTGCGATGTCCGGAAACTGCGCAATCGGCAGGTTGAACATGGCGAGGGTGCCGGCCACCACGAGGATGATCGATACCACCGACGCGAAGATCGGCCGGTCAATGAAAAAATGGGCGAACTTCATCGCTCAGCCTCCCGACACGGGGCTGAGCGTAACGTCTACCCGGCGCGCTTTGCCGGGTGGATCGGTGGCCACAATTTGCGCGGGGCGTCGCATTTCGATGCGCGCGACGTCGACGCCCGCGACGACCAGCGCCGAGCGGACGGTCGCAGCG
>NZ_JBAURZ010000088.1:0-95463 GCF_049581445.1 Paraburkholderia sp.
GGCGAAGATCGCCTGATGTCCGCCCGCGCCCTCCCGGCGCAACGCTTCCGGGAGATCGTCGAGCGCGCTGTTTTCGAGCGCTGAGCGGCGGTCAGCCAGCAGCGCCGCTTGCGGCAAGCTGGCCAGCTCCGCGGCCAGTTGTTCGGCTGCAGCGCGCGCCGCGCCTTTCGCCACGACACGGTTTGCGAGGCCGATGGCATGCGCTTCATGCGCGTCGAGCGCACGGCCGGTCAGGATCAGATCAAGCGCGCGAGAGAGTCCGATCAGGCGTGGCAGCCGGATCGTGCCGCCGTCGATGAGGGGGATGCCGACCCGTCGACAGAACACGCCCAGCACCGCGTCTTCCTCGACCACCCGCAAATCGCACATAGCGGCCAGTTCCAGACCGCCCGCGACGGCGTATCCTGAAATCGCGGCAATCACCGGTTTGTTGAGCCACATGCGGGTTGGGCCCATCGGTCCGGGGCCGCTGCCGTCGGCGTGCAGTTCGTTGCGGCGGGTTTCGTCGGCGAGCGCGCTCAGGTCAGCGCCCGCGCAAAAGGTGCCGCCCGCGCCGAACAGCACGGCGGTGTGCCACGCGGACTCGTTTTCGAAACGCCGGAAGGCGGCGCTGAGCGCGTCGGCAGTTGGCCGGTCTACTGCGTTGCGCCGGGCTGGCCGTTCCAGCACGATGGTGGCAACCGCGCCGCTTGCTTCGATTCGGACGTGGTTGCCGAATTGTTCGGTGATCATCGTCTTTTCCATGACTGTCCTGATGCGATGTGAGGACGCGTTATGCAGTCCGGTTAATACCCGTAGTTGTCACATATTTTTCACATATGAACCGTAGCGTTAGCGCTCTTTTTAACGTGTCGGCGACTCGTGTGCCGCCTCATCCAGCCTGTCCCTGCGATTGTCCATGTCATTGCTTACGCCGAGTGCCGAGCTGTTTAGCACAGAACCCGTCTGGATCGTGCCCCTGTCCGATCATCCGTGGTACGACCATGTGCGCCTCAAGCGCGTGTTCGTCGCCGACGGGACGCGTCACGAGGTCGTGCTGGTCGACGCGCACAAGCTGATTAGCTGCGCGGCGCGAGATGACACCGACTATGTGCTGAGACCCGTCAACGAATGGCACTCAGGCAAGGTACGCGGCATACGGGAATTTCTCGATCCGGCCAACCCACGCATTCCGCAGATGCCGTATGTGACGGTGTCGACACGGCGCGGTCCGGGCTTGCTGGGGTGGCTGGGCATTGAGCGCGAGGGGGTGGTGGCGTTTCGCAACGGCCAGCATCGCGCACGCTATCTCGCGGAGGCCGGGGCGCGCTGGTTTCCGGTCGAAGTGCATGAGCGTGAAGTGACGTTGCTGCGCCAGGTGTGCGGAGCCGCTGATGATGCCCGCACCGCGATTCGCACCAAAACGGACGACGCAACGCCGTGAGCGCCACGCACAGCTGATCCGACACGCGCCAGCCGCGCGCACGCGCTAGCCTTGCGCGGAGACGACGTTGCGCGGCGTGCCGCTTGACCATGCCGCGACGTTGCCGAGCGTGGTCTGGGCGATTTCGTTCATTGCCTCGCGGGTAAAGAAGGCCTGGTGGGCGGTGACGATCACGTTCGGGAACATCAGCAGACGTGCAAGAACATCGTCTTGCAACGGGTGGTTTGAGTGATCCTCAAAGAACAGACCGCCTTCTTCCTCGTACACATCGAGCCCCAGATTGCCGAGCTGGCCGCTCTTTAACGCGCCGATCAGCGCATTGCTTTCCACAAGGCCGCCACGGCCGGTATTGATCAGCATTGCGCCACGCTTCATCTTGGCGAGCGCGCTCTCGTCGATCAGGTGATAGGTGTCGGGCACCAGCGGACAATGCAGACTCACGACGTCCGATTCCGCCAGCAGGGTGTCGAGCGGCACGTAGCGCGCGCCGAGGGCGAGCAGGTCCTCGGCCGGCGTGCCGGGGTCATACGCCAGCACTCGCATGCCAAAGCCGGCCATGATTCGCCCAAACACGCGTCCGATCGTGCCAGTGCCGACTACGCCGGCGGTCTTGCCGTGCAGATCGAAACCGAGCAGTCCGTGCAACGAAAAGTCGCCTTCACGCGTGCGTGCGGCGGCGCGCGCGAGGCGCCGGTTGAGCGCGAGGATCAGGCCCACGGCGTGTTCAGCCACCGCATACGGCGAGTAGGCGGGAACGCGCATCACCGGAATGCCCAGACGCTGCGCGGCGTGCAGATCGACGTGATTAAAGCCCGCCGAGCGCAGCGCAATCAACCGGGTACCGCCTTGATGCAGGCGTTCTAGTGCGGCGGCGTCGACGTGGTCGTTGACGAACGGACACACCGCATCGAAGCCGTCCGCAAGAACGGCGGTTTCGGCATCCAGGTGCGATTCCTGGAAATGTAGTTCGTAGTGGTGGGCCGCGTTGGCTTCGGTAAAGGTGTCGATGTCGTACTGACGGCTGCTGAACAGGATCATGCGCATGGAGAACTCCCGGGACCGCGTGCGAATAGCTTACGCGTCGCGTGGCGCATGCAGACTGTTCCTGTTTTCGCCGCCAAGCGCTTGCGGTATCGCCGCTGCCGCTGGCGCGGCGGTTGTCGCGACGGTCTGCGCGCTTGCGCTTATCTGCGTGGCGAGCTCGCCCAGCGACTGCTCGGTGTGCTTTTGCACCAGGCCGAAGCGGAAATGTTCGAGCGCATGGTCGACGAACGCCCGCGTCTTCGCCGGCAGGAACTGGCGGTTAGGGTAGATGAGCGAGACGTTGAGGTCGGGATCGTCCACCCGGTGATCCTGCATGATGCGCCGCAAGGTTCCCGCTGCCAGATCGTCGGCAACCAGCTGACGCGGCAGAATTGCGACGCCCATGCCCGCGAGCGCACCGAGTCGTACCATCGAAACACTGTTGACGGTATAGACCGGCTTCAGCTTGATCTCGCCGGTGGATTCGTCCGGACCGGTGAAGCGTGAGCCGGGATTGTGCTCTTCGCCTGGCAGTGCGATCAAAGCGTGCTGCATGAGTTGGTCCGGCGTACGCGGCTCGCCGTGCTCGGCGAGATACGCGGCGCTTGCACAGACCACCAGCGAGTCCTCGCCAAGCGAGCGCTCCACCAGTTCGGGCCCTGACGCAGTGAAGCGGTTGACGATGCCCACGTCGTAGCCCTCTTCGAGCAGATTCACATATTGTTCGGTCAGCGTCAGGCGCACATTGACCTTCGGATACAGGCGCCGGAAGCTATCCAGCAAGGGCGTGAGCGACTGCAGCACAACCGCGCCGCAGGCGACTAGCCGCAACGTTCCGCCGGGTTCCGTTTGCGTATGAGCGAGGCCATTTTCCAGACGGTCCAGTTCTTCAAGCAGTCCGCGGCATCCTTCGAGATAACGCGTGCCGGCTTCGGTCAAGGCCAGATTGCGTGTGGTGCGATTGATTAAACGGGTCTTCAGGTGGGCTTCGAGCGTTGCGATGGACCGCGTGACGAGCGCGTTGGATACGGCGAGTTGCTGGGCGGCGCGACGAAAGCTCTCAGTTTCGGCCACTCGTACGAAAACGCGCATTGCGTGGATCTGGTTCATTTAAATATGCCCTCGTAACCGTGAAGCCGCGCGGCGTTTAGCTCTGGGCGGCATGCCACCAGATCAGCAATCCTCTGGACTGAAGGAGATGCCAACTCCTTGCGAAAATAATATTGACTAATACTTCAAATTACAATATCTATTGATGGCGTATCGTGAATACAGAATGCCGAGAAAATATCGCAGGTTGTCTAATGCAGTAATGCGCTTTGAGTGCAATCTACGCAATTTCACAAGAATTAAGTCGGCGACATTGGCCAGATGACCGCGGGGGCTCCGCCTTGCGGGTTGTTCGACAACTTACGAGGAAACGGATGCAAATCTTCAGTCCTTGGCAGAATGCTGCTACGCGCCAATTCAACGCATCGGGGTCCTAATTTGGTGTTCCGTCATCGGCATGCCATAAATTCATCATGGTGTGCCTTTGATCGAAGGCCGGCAAACACCGCCTCAGCGTTCACGGCTAATGCTGCGAATAGATTTTGAAAAAAATCAAGGCGATTTTTGTCAATACTTTTACTCAATTCAATGTAAGGCGGCCGCCTGAATATGATCGCTGAATTGCTGAGATCGCAACCAGAGATCGCGTTGTTTGCGAGTCTCGCACTTGGCTATTTCATTGGCTCATTCCGGCTGGGTCCAATCCAGCTTGGCGGCGTGTGCGGCACTTTGATCGTCGCGCTGCTGCTAGGACAGACAGGGGCGCGGCTCTCGCCCGACCTGAAGAACATCGCGTTCGCGCTCTTTATCTTTGCGCTCGGCTTCACGGGCGGCCCGCAGTTCTTCGCCAATATCGGGCGTGGCTGGCGCTATGGTTTGCTGTCGATTGTGGAAATCGTCGCGGTGCTGGTACTGGTGATGATCGTGGTGGTGGTGATGCGGCTCGACGTTGGCACGGCTGCCGGATTGCTGGCGGGCGCCGCAACTGAGTCGGCGGTGATCGGCACGGCGTCGGAGGCGATCGGCAAGCTGGGTTTGGGGGACGCGGAGACGGTGCGTTTGCAGGCCAATATCGTCACCGCCTACAGCGTCAGCTATCTGTTCGGCCTGATCACCATCGTGCTATTGACGAGCCAGTTCGCGCCACTCTTGCTGCGTGTCAATCTGCGTGATGAGGCGGAGCGCGTGTGGCGCACGCTCGGCGGCGGCGGTGCGCTCGAAGAAGGCCAGCGGATGGGTGCGCCCGCGCTGGTGAGCCGGGTGTTTCGGGTAGACGCAGCGATGGGTCTGTCGATTGCGGCGCTCGAGCAGCGCTACGGCGGCAATCTGACCGTCGAACAGGTCGAGCGCGATGGCGCCGATCTGCAAATCGAGCCGCAACTGATACTTGCAGCCGGCGATATCGCGCTGGTCGCCGGGCGGCGCGAGGCGATTGTCGAGGCCGCGCCCGCCATCGGCACGGAGGTCACCGACAACCACTTCGGCTCGCTGGTCGGCGAGCGCGTAGACGTTGTCCTCACGCGCGGCGACGTACATGGCATGACGGTGGCGCAATTGCGCGAGCAGGCGGACCCGCAGCAAGGGCGCGGTGTCTATATCGCCGCGGTGACACGTCTCGAAAGCACCATTCCCGCGCTTCCCGGCACCGAGCTCAATCGCGGCGACGTCTTGACGCTCGTAGGAGCAAAAGCCGACGTGGCGCGCGGCGCGAGCCGCCTCGGCTACGTGCTGCCCCCGACGCAGAAAACCGATTTCGTCTATCTCGGCCTTGGCGTGCTGCTCGGTATGGCAATCGGGCGTCTGGGCGGCCGCGTCGGTGGCGTCTCGATTGCGTTGGGCACGGGCGGCGGCTGCCTGCTGTCTGGGCTGTTGTTCGGGTGGATTCGCTCGCGCCATCCGCTGATCGGCTCGTTGCCATCGGCGGCGGCGCAGATTCTCAAGGATTTCGGACTCGCCACCTTCATCGCGGCGGTTGGGCTGTCGGCGGGGCCGGACGCTATCAAGCTCGTACGAGAATACGGCGTGGCGCTACCCTTCGTAGGTGTTCTGATGGTGCTGGTGCCGGGACTGCTGTCACTGTGGATCGGGCGTATGTTTCTCAAGCTGGATGCCCCGATGCTGCTCGGTGCCATTGCCGGCCAACAGTGCAGTACGCCGGCGATCAGCGCGCTCGTTGGCGTTGCCGGCAATTCGACACCGGTGATCGGCTACACGATCACTTACGCGGTGTCCAACATCCTTCTGCCGCTGATGGGGCCAGTGGTCGTGGGGCTGGCCGGGAAACTCGGTTAGGCGCAGCGCAACTTGCGCAAAGAGTGGCGCGCCGGTGCGCGCAACGTAGGGTGGGTGCAGGACAAGTGCAGGCAGGTCTGCGGACGGAAGTGCCACGACGTTCGCCGGCCACGATACCGGGCAGTACGGTCACCTTTCTTCACAGCGAGGGCACGATGGACTGGCTACACAGCATCTTTCACAAGTCTCCCGAGATTGCGCTGTTTCTCTCCCTGGCGGTTGGCTATTACATCGGCCAGATCAACTTTGGCAAGTTCCAGTTGGGCGGCGTGGGCGGGTCGCTGCTCGCTGCGGTCGTGATCAGCCAGTTCGGTGTGACGATTGACAATGGCGTGAAGTCCGTGATGTTCGCGGTTTTCATTTACGCGGTCGGCTACGACTCCGGCCCAGGCTTCTTCAATTCGTTGAATCGCAAAACGCTGCGTGAAATCGCCATGGCGATCTTTCTCGCGGCATCGGCGCTTGTCACCGTGGTGATCTGCGCGAAGCTGTTTCACCTCAACAAGGGGCTTGCGGCCGGGCTGGCCGGTGGCGCGTTGACGCAGTCGGCGATCATCGGCACGGCAGGTGACGCTATTGCGCGCCTCGGTCTGCCCGTCGATCAGATGAAGTCGATGCAGTCGGATGTGGCTATCGCGTATGCAGTGACCTATGTGTTCGGCTCGCTCGGCGCGATTATTGTCTGCGTGAACATCTTGCCGAAGTTCATGGGGCAGGGCTTGCGAGAGGCGGCGGTCGAAGCGGAACGTGAGCTGACAGCCGGTACGGCGTCACCCGCGCCGGGGCAGTTTTTTGCGCTGCCCGAGTTGGTGGGGCGCGCCTACAAGATTGATGTCAGTGCCGGGAAAACGGTAAAGGCCGTCGAAAACTTGCATCAGGACTCGTTGACGATTGAGCGGATCAAGCGTGACGGCCAGATGGTGGATCCCAAGCCCGATCTGGTGTTGCAGCCTAATGACATCGTCCTCGTGGTGGGTCGTCGCGAAGCGGTGGTGGCGTTTGGTGCCAACGGAAGCGAGGTCGCCAACGTCGAAGACGTTGGCATGGTCATGCAAACGCGCCAAGGCGTTTTTGCGCGCAAGGGCATGAACCACACGACGATCGCCTCCGCGCGGGAACTCGTGGATCGCGATATGCGCCATGGTGTCTACCTTCAAGGTGCGACGCGCGCCGGCCAGCCGCTGCCGATCCTGCCGGAAACCAAGCTGGAACACGGCGATGTACTCACCTTCTACGGCTCGCCGAAAGACACCAAGCGGGCGGTCGACGCCGCGGGCTACGAGTTGCCGTATTCGATCAAGACCGACTTCATCTACATGGGTGTGGGCATCGTGCTCGGCCTGCTGATTGGGCTGATCGTGCTCAACGTCGGTGGCATTCCGCTCACACTCGGCTCGGGCGGCGGCTGTCTGCTTGCGGGTTTGGTGTTCGGCTGGATGCGCGGCAAGCATCCCATGTATGGGGTGATGCCGTCGGCGGCCTCACGGCTGTTGCAAGACTTTGGTCTCGCTGCCTTTGTTGCCGTGGTGGGGCTCAATTCCGGCTTGCAGGCGGTGGTGACGGTCAAGCAACTTGGCTTGACGATATTCCTGCTCGGCGTATTCGTCACGTTGTTCCCGTTGTTGCTGACCATGCTGTTTGGCCGCTATGTGCTGGGTTACAAGAATGCCGCCCTTCTTGCCGGCGCGTTGTCGGGCTCGCGCAGTGCGAACCCGGCCTTCGGCGGCGTGCTCGACAAAGCGGAAAGTGCGGTGCCCACGGTACCGTTCGCCATTACCTATGCCATCGCGAATGTGGCGCTGACGCTGCTAGGTCCGCTTGTTGTGGGACTGGTTTAAAGCGGGTCGAACGCCCGCAATCCTGATTCTCTTACGCCGGCGCTGCCGCACAAGCGCGCTCTGCGCCGGCGTACTTCACCCTTCTAATGGAGAGACGCATCATGGCAAAAGGCAAAAGCGCATCGGAACAGGCCAAGCTCGCGGCACTTAGCCCTTTCGAACTGAAGGACGAACTCATCAAGGCGGCAGGCGGTAGCGCGGTCGAGCGCCCGGCGAATGCTGCAATGCTCAATGCTGGGCGTGGTAATCCGAACTTTCTGGCCACTATTCCGCGGCACGGTTTCTGGCAACTGGGCCTGTTCGCGATGCGCGAGTCGGAACGCTCGTTTGCGTTCATGCCGGAAGGCGTGGGCGGCTTCCCGCGCCGCGAGGGGCTCACCGAGCGCTTTGATCTGTTTCTGCGGGAAAGCAAAGGGGTGCCAGGTATCGACTTCCTGCGCGGCGCGGTGTCGTACGTGCGCGATCAACTAGGACTGTCTGCGGGCGACTTCCTGTATGAAATGTGCGAAGGCATTCTGGCTTCGAACTACCCCGTACCGGACCGCATGCTGAAACTATCGGAAATCATCGTCGGGCAGTACCTGCGCCGCGAGATGATCGGCAAGCATCCGTTTGTCGGCGAGTTCGATATTTTCGCGGTGGAAGGTGGCACCGCGGCCATGACGTATATCTTCAACACGATGCGCGAGAATCACCTGATCAAGGCTGGCGACACGATCGCGCTTGGCATGCCGATCTTCACGCCCTACATCGAGATTCCGCGTTTGAACGACTTCCAGCTCAACGTCGTGAATCTTGAGGCTGGTGTGGAAAACAACTGGCAGTACTCGAAGAAGGAACTCGACAAGCTGCGCGATCCGAAGGTGAAGGCGTTTTTCCTCGTCAATCCGAGCAATCCGCCTTCGGTGAAAATCAACGACGAGAGCCTTGAATATATCGCTGAGATCGTCAAGGAGCGTCCCGATCTGATCCTGCTGACAGACGATGTGTACGGCACCTTCGCCGATGACTTCGTCTCGCTGTTCGCGCTCGCACCGAAGAACACGATTCTCGTGTACTCCTATTCAAAATACTTCGGTGCGACTGGCTGGCGCCTCGGCACGATTGCGACGCATCGTGACAATGTGCTCGACAAACTGCTGGGCGAGTTGCCGAAGGACGTGAAGAAAGAGCTGCATACCCGCTATGAGTCAATCACCACGGAGCCGGACAAGCTGAAATTCATCGACCGCCTCGTGGCCGACAGCCGTACCGTGGCGCTGAATCACACCGCGGGCCTGTCGACGCCGCAGCAGGTGCAGATGGTGCTGTTTTCTCTGTTCGCGCTGATGGATACACCTGATGCGTACAAGAGCGCATTGAAGCGGCTGATTCGCAAGCGCAAGCAGGCGTTGTACGAAGAGGTGGGCATTTCGTTCGATGACGACGATCCTAATCAGGTGGACTACTACACGATTCTCGACATCGAGTTTCTGGGTGAACGGATGTTCGGACGCAAGTTTGTGGAGTGGCTGTACAAGAACACCGAGCCGTCGGAACTGCTGTTCCGTCTCGCACGCGAAGCGCGCGTCGTGTTACTGCCGGGGCGTGGCTTCGGCACGGCGCATCCGTCAGGGCGCGTGTCCTTGGCGAACCTCAACGAGTCGGACTACCGGCAGATCGGTCGCGCAGTGCGCAAGCTCATCGAAGAATATGTCGATCGTTTCAATGCCGCGACGGGCGGCAAGCTCGACAAGACGGCGGTCAAGTGAGGGCTTGATCGCAGCAACGCTTGATGGCGGGCGGCGGCCAGTTCTTCCCCCTCAGGCGTTTGCGGTGCCCGCAGGAACGTGAGTCGTTCCCGGTCTTGCGGGCACACGATATTTTGTACACCGCGTGCGCGACCGTGTTCACCCGCGGTACAGTGGGAGCGGGATACTGCCGATCCGCTCGACTTCGCCGAGCCCGTTGATCACACAGGTCTGGCCGACCAGCATGTCGCGCGTCAACCCCACCTCCTGCAATTGCTGCTCGGTGAGCCAACCGCTGGCCCAGCCGATCGACGCCCAGTACTGTGCCGAGAGACGGTCTATGCCGAGTCCGCCTACGGCCGAGATCAAGCCGAACCGTTTCTTCGCCCGATAGTCGGCGGGATGGGCGGCTTTATCGTCGTTGACTTTCCATTCTTCGATAAAGCGGTTGTAGTGGCCGACCTGCAGCGCGATGAAGCCGTAGGAGCCGGCCTCTTCGAACACGGATTCGAGGAAGGCTTTACGCGCGCCATCCGAGCCCATGGCTTTACACACAGTGCCGAGGGTGTCGGCGTTCAAATGACGCGCCGACTTGTTCAGGTAGTCGGAGAGGCCAATCGCGATCCAGTGCGCGGACTTGCCAGTGTCGGCTTCGGGTGAAACCAGTTCCATCCGGATTCCGCGCGCGTCCCAGGCGAAAAATTCGCGCATCAGTTTTTCCACGTCGTCAGCGAATAACCACTCGTCCGGCGCCAGAATCGGGCCGTGTTCGTCGCACGGGTCGCCGACACAGGTGATCGCAAACTGGGGTCGTCCGACGCGATTGACATACGCTTCGAACTGGGCGCCGTTGGTCAAAACACATCGGCATATTTTTATCGTACGCGAGCCGACATTAGGCATGGCGTCAACCTCCGTTGATCTTTTTCCCTTGCTAGCGGACTTATAGTTTTTTGAATCAACGAGATAAATTAGTAATGCTTACATCGTGCCTGGTTGTTAGTGAAATCGCCTATGTTGGAGATCGGCAAGTCACCTTGACACGTATTGAATCATAGCCAAGAATGACCGAAATGGGGTCGTGCTGGAAAAATTTTCCAATGCTCGCGCGCAATGGAAGCACCTATTGTTGCGGGGATGTTAACGAAGGATGAACGCTGACGGCGTGCTGACTTTGTGCTGACAATCGGATATCGGCAAATACATCCAATGGTGCCGCGCGTCGCATGGCAGTATGAAGGGACGGGCAATTTCGTGTGCGCGTACGAGGGCGCCTGACTGGTATGTATATTTCGGTGGATAATTATGGAAACCTAAATAATCACAGGCTGGTTTCCACCTGGGCCATGGCAATCAAGGCCGATGGCAGTGTTGCGGCAATTCCGAAGGCGTAGGGGGACCGGAGCGCTCTTGAGTTGAGGGCGTGAGCTGGCAGATTCCCACGGCTGAGACAGGAGATATACAGTCATGAACACCGAACAAACTGCAAGCGAAGCGCTGACGCTCTTGCGCGTACTGCGAGCGTGGGCCCATACGGCGGATGAAGATACGGACGATGGCCGCGCTCACCCCTCTACCCATGCAACGTTCCGTTACGTAATGGCCATTACGATGAGGAACCGCTATGGCACGCAATAGAAAAGCTGCTGGGGGATAACGGTTACGCCTGACGGCATGCGTGCATGCATGGCGTCGAGGCAAGGTGGATATCGCATCGCGTTGGCAACCGTGGCCCTGCGCCACGGTTCAGTTGCGGCGCGATCACGGCACCGTCAAAAAACTTGCACAATCGCGCGGATCGGTGAATGATCGGTGCAAGCGGCCTCGCCAGCGTTACTGTGGCGAGGCCGCTTGCACCTTGCGCTTGCACCTCGACTTCCTCCGTACCGATCATGCCAACCACTACCACACCTGTGCCTCGTCCCGACGTCGAATCGCTCGACGCTATCCTTCCTGAAGAGCCGTTGCTGATGATGGGCGCCGGCCCCGTGCCAATTCCGGCCGCCGTAGCCAAGGCCAATACAGTGGTGATCAATCACCTTGGCGGCACGATGGTGAAGGTGATCGGGCAAGTGAAGACGATGGCGCGCTACGTGTTTCAGACCCGTTCGAAATGGGTGCTCGGGGTGGCGGGTCCGGGTTCGGCGGCCATGGAGATGGCGATCTCCAATCTTGCGTGGACGGGCACGCGCGTGCTCAGCATCAAGAATGGCTTTTTCAGCGAACGGATGGCCGAGATGGGCCGCCGCGTGGGTGCGCAAGTGTCCATGCTCGACGTCGCGGATCGCACGGTGGCGAGTCTCGATCAGGTGGCCGAGGCGATCCGCCGCGAGCGGCCCGAGATTGTGACCATCGTGCAGGGCGAGACTTCCAATACGGTGTGGAATCATCATCTGAAGGACATTGCGGCGCTGGCGAAGGCGGCGGGCGCGCTGGTTATCGTCGACGCGGTGTGTACGTTGAGCACGATGCCGCTCGAAATGGACGCCTGGGGCATCGACGCGGTGATTACGGGCGGGCAAAAGGGGCTGTCGTCGATCCCCGGCGTGTCGCTGATTGCCTTCTCGGATGCCGCCTGGGAGCGGGTAAAGACGCGCACGGCGCCGAACGCCCACTGGTGTCTCGATGCGTCGCTGGCGGAGAATTTCTGGCACAACGCGGGCTATCACTACACGGCGCCGGTGTCGGGCGTGCTGGCGTTGCACGAGGCGTTGCGACTGGTGTGCGCGGAGACACTGGAAAAGCGCTTCGCTCGGCACCTGAAATGCTCGATGGCGCTGCAAGAGGGAATCTCCGCTTTGGGTTTGCAACTTTATACGCCAGCGGAGTGCCGGCTGAACTCGGTGATCGGGATCGAGGTCCCGGACGGCTTGAGCCCGGCCGATATCTGCGGCCATATTTCGCGCCATCACCAGGTGGAGATATCCGGCTCATTCGGCCTGCCGATTGTACGGATCGGACAAATGGGCGAGCAGTGCCGCGAACATAATCTTTTCCGCACCCTGCATGCGCTTGGCCGCACGGTGCTTGATCTGGGCGTGGCGGTCGATTTGCCGGCCGGTGTGGCCGCCTTGGAAAAATCGCTTTCCGGTGGTGCGCGCGGCGCGGCGACGCGCTAGCCAGAAAACGGCTGTACGTTTGAGGCGCGGTGCGTCGCGCCTCAAACGTGCCTGATTCTCCGGCCGTCTGTTTCACTGTCCAACTCTCCGTCTGGTCCTGTGCCCACTCGGGCAACTCACTTGCCGCCTGCGCTTTCGGCGCATCTCATTCGCTACGGCCTTTGGTTCCCGCGGCAGCCTCTCCAACGAAGCCGTTGCCCCTCGATACGCTCCGCTGAAGCAATCGGGGCAATTCGCGTCTCGTCATGTCACCGTTCGAGTCATTTCAGCGCCTCGGAACGCTCTCTTCAAAAAGTTGCTGGATTTTGCGCGTCGGATTGACGCAGATGCCCACATTAATTTTGGAATAGAGCCTCGAACTGCGACGGCACGTCACGCATCGAGGCTGTCATTTCTTACTATTATTACAACTAGACAATGATCTAGATCAAAGGCTAATTGGGCAACAGGGATTTCTTAACGAAGTCATCACGCCCCACCTTCATTAGGGGTACGAAATGAGCAACGCCATCCACGACGAACGTCTCGCTTTACTACGAACCATTGCCGCCGAGATTCTCGGCATCGACAGACTTGAACCGATCGGCAAGCCGACTGCGGATTTCCGCATCGTCGACGTCGAACAACTCACGCGCGCGCTAGAAGCTGCTTACGACGTAGGGCTGCTGGTGGGGCATCGGGTGGCGCGCGGCGCCGATGGAGCCTCGCAGTCGCAACACGACGTCTTCTTTCCGTGAACTCTCTAACCTGCGTCCGTAACGTGACGTAGGGCGGGGGCGCGCCAAGCCGGACGCGCACGGCATGTTGTGCCCTTCGGGCTGCTGTCGTTTACGTTGCGGCCGGTGCGTTGGGCACGCGGGCGTTGCGCAGATACAGCATGGTGGACAGGACGACGGCGGCTGCGGCGGCCACAGCGGCGAACAGGAACACGGACCCGTAGCCAAACGCCCCGGCGATGTATCCGGCAAGCGGCCCGGTAATGCCGAGCGACAAATCAAGAAACACCGAATACGCCGACAACGCCGCGCCGCGGCTAGCCGGCGGCACCAAACCGACCGCTTCCACGCCGAGCGCGGGGAATACCAGCGCAAAGCCAAACCCCGTCAGCGCGGCGCCGGCCAGCGCGAAGTGGGGCTCCGGTGAGAGCCAAAGCATCAACAGGCCCGCGCATTCAAACGAAAACGACGCAATCGCCACCCGAAAGCCGCCATACGTCTTGATGGTGTTGGCAAACAGCAAGCGCGCGCCGATAAACAGCGTGCCGAAGACCGTCAGCGACAACGCGGCGTTGGGCCAATGACGCGCCGCATAGAACAGCGTAATGAAGGTGGCGATCGAGCCGAAGCCGGCAGAGCCGAGTGCGAGGCCGATGCCGTGCGGCAGTACCCGCATGAACACGCTGCGATACGACATGCGTTCGCCATGCACGACCGGTACCGGCGCGATATGCCGCGCGAGGTAGTAACCGGCGGCAGCCAGCGCGATCACGACAATCCCGAGCGCGGCAAAACCGACCGAATGGGCAATTGCCACGCCGAGCGGGGCGCCGATGGCCAGCGCACCGTAGGTGGCAATGCCGTTCCACGAGATCACGCGCGCATTGTGCGAAACGCCGACCCGACCGATGCCCCACAAAATCGCGCCGGTTCCGCACAGGCTTTCACCAAAACCGAGCACCAGACGGCCCAACACGAGCAGCGGCAGGCTAATGGCCGGCCAGCGCCCGCATAGCACTGCGACCAGTAACATCACGCCGCTCACCCCGCAGCCGATCAAGCCAATTGCCACCGTCCGCTTGGGCCCGAGCGTGTCGGCTGAGCGGCCGGCCAGCGCACGTGAAGCGAGCGTTGCCAGGTATTGCACGCTGATCGCTGCGCCGGCCACCACCGCGCTGAATCCGAGGTCGTTATGGACGTAACCTGGGAGCACCGCGAGCGGAATTCCGATGGTCAGATAGCAAATAAACGTGAAAAAAACGACCGGAATGATCTGCAGGGTCGTCGCAAATTCACTGCGCTGCGTGGCTGTGTCGGCGGACATGGGGAAAACGAGACTTGAAAACGGCGGGAAGGCGTGATTTTCCCATGGAACCGATTCCCTTGCAGGAGTTGCTTAATATTTTTTCCACCAAAGAAACGGTGCCGGATGGCATCCGGGTGCGGTTCCAGTGCGGATTTCGGCGGATTCGTGTTTTGTGAGTTTCTCTGTTCTGGCGCGAAATGGCATAGATAGCGTATTTACATCAAAAATGCAGTTATATGAACAGACTCACATAAGCCCAGTCCGCGCCCGGTGTCTCAATTTATCGTCGCAACGATATGTCCCGCATGCGATCCGGGCTATGGGTTGCAAATATTGACGGTGATAGCTTTCGTACCGTCAGTGCAGCACGGTCCCAACGGACTCAGACAGAACAACCGAGAGTAAGAGACATGAGCCAGCCGATTCGCTTCTATCACCGCAACGCGATCCGTGAAGTCACGGGCGCGCCCGTCACCCGCACCGTGCTTCAATACCTGCGCGAGGACGCGCACTGCACCGGCACCAAGGAAGGGTGCGCCGAAGGCGACTGCGGCGCGTGCACGGTAGTCGTCGGGGAGCGCGACGAAGCGGGTGGCGTCAACTTCAAGGCCGTCAACGCCTGCATCCAGTTCCTGCCCACCCTCGACGGCAAAGCGCTCTTTACGGTCGAGGACCTGCGCCAGCCGGATGGCTCGCTGCATCCCGTGCAGGAGGCGATGGTGGAGTGCCACGGCTCGCAGTGCGGTTTCTGCACGCCAGGCTTCGTGATGTCGATGTGGTCGCTGTACGAGAAGCACGGCCACGAGCACAACTGTGCGAACCGTACGGTGCCGTCGCGCGACGACATCAGCAACGCGCTGACCGGCAACCTGTGCCGCTGCACCGGCTACCGGCCGATCGTCGATGCGGCAGTGCGCATGTTCGAAGCGCCTGCCCCGAAAGCGCCGGTCGACGTCCCCGCGCTCTCCGCGAAGCTCGCCACCCTCGCGCGGGGTGACACCTTCCACTACGAACACGCCGGCCAACGATTCGACGCACCCCGTACGGTTGAAGCGCTCGCGCAAATCAAGGCCGACGAGCCGGCCACGCGGATTCTCGCGGGCAGCACCGATATCGGTCTGTGGGTTACCAAGCAGATGCGCGAGCTGGGCAACATCGTCTACCTCGGCCAGATCAGCGCCTTGCAGCGACTCGAAACCTCGAACGAATGGATCAAGATCGGCGCGGGTGTGAGCGTCGAAACCGGGTACGCGGAACTGGCGAAGCACTACCCGGAACTCACCGAGATGTGGAAACGCTTCGCGTCCCTGCCAATCCGCAATGCCGGTACGATCGGCGGCAACATTGCAAACGGCTCGCCGATCGGCGATTCGATGCCTGGCCTGATCGCGCTCGGTGCGCGGGTCACTGTGCGCGGCGGCGAGATCGAACGGGAAATGGCGCTCGAAGACCTGTACCTCGCTTATCAGAAGAAAGACATGGCCGAGCATGAGTTCGTCGTCGGCCTGAAGGTGCCGACCCGTATTGGCGTGCGTAAGAATCTGCAATTCCGCACCTACAAGCTGTCCAAGCGCTTCGATTCGGATATCTCAGCAGTCTGCGCGGCGTTCTCGTTCATTGCGGACGGCGACGTGATCCGCGAGCCGCGCATTGCGTTCGGCGGCATGGCGGCGACGTCGAAGCGCGCAAGCCACGCCGAAGCAGTGTTGCGCGACGCACAGTGGCACGAAGCGACGGCCCAGGCGGCAATGCTCGCCTTGGGCAACGACTACGCGCCGTTGAGCGACATGCGCGCCACCAGCAACTACCGTCTCGAAACGGCGAAGAACACGCTGTACCGCTTCTGGCTCGAGACGCGCCCGAACAATCCGCTGCCGAAGGCCGCGCTCGATGTGCGCGCGGTGCTTGCCGCCGGCGCGAACGCCTGACGAAGTCACACGGATACGGAGAAATACTCGAATGAATCAGCAAGCAGAACCGTTCCTGAAAGACGCTCAGGACCTCGACGATTTCACGCAGGTGCATGTTTCGCGGCCGCACGAGTCCGCGCATCTGCACGTCAGCGGCCGCGCTACCTATACCGACGACATTCCGGTGCTCGCTGGTACGCTGCACGCTGCGCTAGGTCTGTCGACGAAAGCGCACGCGAAGATCGTTTCGATGTCGCTCGACAAGGTGCGCGCGACACCTGGCGTCGTCGCGGTCTTTACCGCTGACGACATTCCCGGCGTCAACGACGTAGGCCCGATCATCCATGGCGACGATCCGATTCTCGCCAGTAGCGTTGTGCAGTATGTCGGCCAGCCGGTGTTCATCGTGGCCGCGGTCTCGCATGAAACGGCGCGGCTCGCAGCGCGTCGCGCTGAAATCGTCTACGAAGAGCTGCCCGCGATTCTCACCGCGCAGCAGGCTCGCGCGGCCAATCAGCACGTGCTGCCGCCCATGAAACTTGCGCGCGGCGACGCCGATGCAAAGATCGCACGCGCCGCGCATCACGACGCGGGCGAGATGCTGCTCGGCGGCCAGGAGCAGTTCTATCTGGAAGGCCAGATTTCGTATGCAGTGCCGAAGGACGACGACGGCATGCATGTCTATTGCTCGACCCAGCACCCGACCGAAATGCAGCATCTGGTCGCGCATGCGCTGGGCGTGGCGTCGCACAACATTCTGGTCGAATGCCGCCGCATGGGTGGTGGCTTTGGCGGCAAGGAATCGCAATCGGCACTGTTCGCCTGCTGTGCTTCGATTGCCGCATGGAAGCTGCTGTGCCCGGTCAAGCTGCGTCCTGACCGCGACGACGACATGATGGTCACCGGTAAGCGGCACGACTTCCACTACACGTATGAAGTCGGCTACGACGACCAGGGCGTGATTGATGGCGTGACGGTGGATATGACTTCGCGCTGCGGCTTTTCCGCGGACCTGTCCGGCCCGGTTATGACGCGCGCACTGTGCCACTTCGATAACGCGTACTGGCTCTCGGACGTAACGATCGATGGCTTCTGCGGCAAGACCAATACGCAATCCAATACGGCTTTCCGCGGCTTTGGTGGTCCGCAAGGCGCGTTCGCGATCGAGTACATCATGGACAACGTCGCTCGCTCGCTGGGCGAGGATTCGCTGGACGTGCGGCGGCGCAATCTCTATGGCAAGACGGAACGCAATCAGACGCCGTATGGTCAGGTGGTCGAAGACAACGTGATTCACGAACTGATTGACGAACTCGAAGCGACCAGCGAATACCGTGCGCGCCGCGAAGCGATCCGCGAATTCAATGCGAACAACGAAGTGCTGAAGAAGGGGATGGCACTCACGCCCGTGAAGTTCGGCATTGCGTTCAACGTGACGCATTTCAACCAGGCAGGCGCGCTGGTACACATCTATACCGACGGCTCGATTTTGGTGAATCACGGCGGCACGGAGATGGGGCAGGGACTCAACACCAAGGTCGCGCAGGTGGTTGCGCATGAACTCGGCGTGAGCTTCAACCGGGTGCGCGTAACGGCTACGGACACCAGCAAGGTGGCTAACACATCGGCGACCGCGGCTTCGACCGGTTCCGATCTCAACGGCAAAGCCGCGCAGGACGCAGCCCGTCAGTTGCGCGAGCGTCTGTCTGTTTTTGCCGCCGAACGCTACGGCGCGGGTACGGTCAGCGCCGCGAGCGTGCGCTTCGCCCATGACGGCGTGAAGGTCGGTGACGCGCTGGTGCCGTTCGAAGAGATCATCGCCAAGGCGTATCTGGCTCGGGTGCAACTTTGGTCGGATGGTTTCTACGCCACGCCGAAGCTCTACTGGGATCAATCGAAACTGCAGGGCCGTCCGTTCTACTACTACTCGTATGGCGCAGCGGTTGCCGAAGTCGTCATCGACACGTTGACTGGCGAAATGCGCGTGCTGCGTGCCGATGCGCTGCATGACGTGGGCGCTTCGCTGAATCCTGCCCTTGATGTCGGTCAGGTGGAGGGCGCCTTCATCCAGGGCATGGGCTGGCTCACGACCGAAGAACTGTGGTGGAACCCGGGCGGCAAGCTGATGACGCATGCACCGTCCACTTACAAGATTCCGACCGTGAACGACACGCCGCCGGATTTCCGCGTGCGGCTGTTCAAAAACAGCAACGCGGAGGACAGCATTCACCGTTCGAAAGCCACAGGAGAGCCGCCGCTGTTGTTGCCGTTCTCGGTGTTTTTCGCGATTCGTGACGCCGTGGCGAGCGTGGGTGACTACAAGGTCAACCCGCCGCTCAATGCGCCCGCGACCAGCGAGGAAATTCTCAAGGCGGTCGGTGCCGTGCGCGCCGCGACTGTCAATGCCGCGCCCCGGCACTAACCTGAAGCGCTACGGGAATGCTTGCGATGATGAACACGCCTACCTTCGTTCAGATTGGCCGCCGCAGCAGCCATGCTTTATCGCGGCCGGCGCCGATGCATGTGGTGCTGTTCGGCGCCGGACACGTCGGCCACGCACTCATTGCGCTGCTGGGCAGCCTGCCGTGCGTCGTCCAGTGGGTTGATGAGCGCGACGAGCTGTTCCCCGATGAAGTGCCGGCGAACGTGCAGATCGAGGCCACCGATACGCCCGATGCGATTGTCGACAGCGCACCGGCCGGGGCATATTTCCTCGTCATGACGCACAATCACGCGCTCGATTTTTCGCTTGCCGCGCGCATCATGCGGCGGCGTGACTTCACCTACTTCGGGATGATCGGCTCGAAGACCAAGCGCGTGAAATTCGAACGACGCCTGATCGAGCGTGGGGTGGACCTGGATCGGCTGGTCGAGATGACCTGCCCGATTGGGGTGACGGGCATCGTCGACAAGGCGCCTCCGTCAATTGCAGTGGCCGTATGCGCCGAGCTGTTGCAGGTGCGTTCGCGAGCCTCTAGCGAACCTTTGCAGGTACAGAAGACGGCCGCACAAAGCGCGCTCTACGCCAGCGTTTAGGCAGCAAGCTGGCAAGAAGCAAACGGGCGCCACCATCGCGCTGACGTGACTGATCCTCGAGTCGTCAGCGTCCCTGAATAGCCATCCCACGCGGCGCATCCGGCGCCCGCTTCGCACGTCGCGTCTTCTGGGCCACCAGCAGATCGGACACCTCTGACATCAAGGTACGCAGCCAGCCAATATCGCCTGGTCGGTCGGGTTGCGGATGCCACAACTGATAACACTTGATGCGTGGAAACGGGATCGGCACGTCGACCACCGCGAGCGGCAGCATGTTCGCGTAGTGGATGGCGAAACGGCGCGTGGTCGTGAAGATCAGATCCGATTGCAGCAACACCTGCGGCACGAGGCCGAAGTATGGGAGTGTCGTCACGATACGGCGCTGCGCGCCAGCCCGTGCAAAGCCCGTATCCACTGCACCGCTGCTCGCCCCGCTGTAGGGCGTTGGCGCGAGGTGCGGGGCCGCCAGATAGGTCTCGCGCGTCATCGGCGCCTGCGCAAGCGGATGGTCCGCGCGCATCAGACAGACCACCGTGTCGGAGAACAGATCGCTCTTCTCGAAGCGCGTATCCGGCTTCGGCCAGTTGCCGATCACGAGATCCAGCTCGCCGGCATCGAGCGCGGCGGCGTGGTCGAGCGTCGGATTCAGCGAATCGATCTCGAGGCGCGCGTGCGGCGCCGCTTCGCGAAACTGCGCGATCACGGTCGGCATGAAAAAGTCGTTCAGATAGTCTGGCGCCGCAACCCGGAACGTGCGGCGCGTGCGGCCCGGATCGAAATCGCCGTGCGGCGTGGCGACAAAATCCACTTCGCGCAGAACGCGTTGCGCAGACGCCAGCAGCGATTCGCCGTATTCGGTCGGAACCATGCCAGCCTTGCCGCGCACGAGGATGGGATCGTTGAGCGTCTCGCGCAGCTTGCGCAGCGCCGTGCTGATGGCGGGCTGAGTCTGGTTCAGGCGCTGCGCCGTCTGCGTGACGCTGCGCTCGACGAGCAGCGTCCGCAGCACGCGGACGAGCCAGATATCGAGGGAGGCGGCGGTGTCGTCGTCCATGGATCAGGTGGGCGGATCAGACTTCAAGGATACGCATTACGGAGCCGCTTGCCAGACGGCTCACGCAGCGGTGCGCGAAGACCATAACCTTAGGCCTGTTTGCGCTGCGTCGGCCATAGCAGGCGCGGTATGGCCGGGATCACAGCGGGGAGCACGCACCGCGTCAAGCCAACAATTGCCTTTCGGCGTAACGAAGCGCCGGGCGCGTCAGACCTTCAGACCCGAGGGCAACGAACTGATGCGCTTCACTTCCCGCGACTCGAGCCAGTTCGGTGTGCGTGCACAGTACAGCACCATCGGCAGTGCGTCTTCACCCCAGAACAACTGGTCATTGAGCCAGAAAGTCGGCACGCCGAACACCCCTAGCTCGATGGCGTCCTTTGTATTGCGATTCAGTTGGGCCAAGGTTTCTTCGCGCTGGATCAGTTCGGGACCGTCCGGCAGACCGACTCGTTCGCACAGCGCCGCGAAGCCCTCATCGGTTGACGGGTCACGCCCTTCGCGCCAGATGAAGCGAAAGATCTCCCGTACGCATTGGACGTCAGCCTTGGCCGCTACGGCGAGCAACAGTGGCTTGATCGAATCGAACGGATGCGCCGGCGGCATCTTGAACGGAATGCCCAATTGCTCGGCGCGAAACAGCGCGTGCCGGTACGCATAGACGCGCTTGGCGGGCACGCCGTAGGCGGGGCGCTGGCCCCAGTGCTGCTGGAGCTCGTTGAGCAGCACTGGCGTAAAGACGAACGGAAAGCCCGGCCATTTGTCATGTTGCTCGAGCAACAGGTACGTGAACGGTGAGACAAAGTCGTAAAACCACAACGGTTGCGTGGCGTCGATGCCATCGGTCATAGATGTCTCCCGGATTGCTCGGAACTGGATGGCTCGCTGCGAATCACACGCGTCCGTTACACGCGTCTGCTACGCGCGTCTGCTAAACCATCCAGTCTGATGTGATCTTACGCGGAGCGGGACTCGCGTGCTGGGTCGGATTGAATTTCAGCGCCCGCTGAAAATATGCCGCCCGTAAGCCATCTGGGACCCTCACGCCGTTTGCGGCGGCGAGGCGGACGGCTTGCCAGCATCGTCCGATTCATTCTGCGCAACATGAGAATGCGCCGCATCATACGGATGGTCGCGCCCTTGCGTGAGCCGCGTGCGAACGAAGCCAATGTGCTCGCGCAAGACGTAGAACTGGTCAGCGTAGGCGAGCGGCATCTTAAGCCCGTTGACGGATTCCTCGATCGTGTCGAGCCGCTCGATCAGCGACTGGCGCTCCTCGGCGGAGGTCTCGCTGAGTGCGCCGCGTTCGATGGCGATCAACGCGCCATACCAGCGGTAGATGCGCGATTTCACCCGCCATGCGTACAGCGACGGCACCAGCCGCAACGCCGGGATCAGGATGACCACCAGCGGCACGACTACCACTAGCAGCCGGTCGGCGAGACTCGCGATCCAGAACGGCAGCATCCGGTACAGGAAGCTCTTGCCCGATTTGTAGTAGCGCGCGGCGTCGTCGCTGATGGGGAAGTCGTGGGCAAGCGGGGCGGGGAATTCACCGGCGTGCTGCAGCAGGTTGGCCTTGCCATGCACCTCCCGCGCGGCCTCGATCAGCAGATCGGAGAGCGCTGGGTGCAGCGAGTCGCGTGCAACCAGTTCCTCGGTGGGCGCCACCATCTGGATCGGCGCCGCGGGCAGATTCTTGCCGAAGTCGAAGGCACCCATCGGTATATGGATTTGCGTCAGATAAGGAAAGCGGCGGGCGTACGCTTCAGCTTGGGTAAAGTTGTAGAACTGGACGTTCGGCGTGCGCGTCAGCTTGTACATCACCGGCGGCTGGGCAGAATCGCCGGTCAGAAATGCCGCGTCGACCTTGCCCGAGACCAGCGCCTGGGCGGCTTCATCGCCGGAGAGCGGCAGCAGTTTGGTGGTGCCGTCCGGCTCGATCCCGTTTGCCTTGAGCAGTGCGAGGGCCAGCTCGCGTGTACCGCTGCCTTCAGCCCCAATGGCGAGCCGTTGCCCCTTGAATTCGGATAGCCGCGTGACGGTCGGACCGTGATAGAACAGCGCCAGCGGCACGTACGCCACGCTTCCCAGCGACATCAGGCCGTTTATGGGCTGGCCGGGCGTGATGCCGTCCTGGACGAAGCCCACGTCGACCTTGCTATGCGGATCGGACAGCCGCTGAAGATTTTCAGCCGAGCCTTTGGAGGTCAGCACATTGAGCGTGATGCCGTTGCGCGCGAGAATCGTCTTGTATTTCTGTGCCGCATTCCAGAACGAACTGCCTTGCGGGCCCGTCGTGATGGTCAGCGTGTTCGGCGGCGCGGGCTGGATCAGGCGCACCGCGAACCAGATCGCGGCGACGCTGATCAGCAGGATCGGACCGAACGATACCGCCAGATCGCGCCACGAAATCGCCACGAAGCGGGCGACAAGGCGAGGAGGTTTGCGGCCGTTGGAAGACTTCATGGGCTGGCGTGACGGCTCTGGCCGTTCAGTGAATTGATTGAACCTGGGCGCGCCGTGACCCGGGCAGCGCCGCCCCAAGCCCACATGGCAGGCCGGCCCGGAGGCGCCTGCACAGCGGCACACGGCCTGCGTCATGCGGGGCGCGCTCGCGCCGATGGTACATGAGATTGGCGCCGCGGCGGCCTGCCGCGCCGTGCCATGGTTTAACAAACCCGTAACAATTCGTGAACGCCACGCCACGCATGGGCCCCGCATCCTGCTAAACCCTTTGCGCTTCTGGCGCGTGTAGATTAAATTGTGCATCGTTGCTGCGATTCAACGTTTGCACAACGCGACCCGGCGCGACAAAGGAGAACCGGGCGCCTTGACGAACTTCGCAGCATGCCGGACTGTGTGTCACCCAGAAGGTGATCCAGGCCGGCCCCTCTCGCCTCTCGCACTCCGTGTTAAAGCCATAACTTGGCTGTTGCCAGGCCGCGCCTCGTCGCGTCCGGCGCAACGGCCGCCAGAAGTCGTAACGAAGCCGCTTTTTCGATGCGGTCATAACCGAAGTAAAAAGGAGAAGTCATGAAATCGGTCGATTTTCTGAAGGCGCTGGGTGGTGTAGTGGCGGTAGTTGTCGCTTGCAATGTGTACGCACAGTCAAGCGATGCAATGGCATCGGGTGCAATGGCTGCACCGAGCGCCAAGACCGTCAAGAAGGCGGACCGTGCGTTGGGCCGCAAAGTGCGCAGCGCGCTTGCCAAGGCTCAGGGTATCGACGTGTCGAACATCGCTGTGCGCTCACGCGGCGGCGCAGTGGCGCTGACTGGTTCGGTGCCTGACCAAAGCCAGATCGACAAAGCGACTCAGGTTGCGCAGGGTGTTGCTGGCGTAAGCTCGGTGACGAACAAGCTGACGGTAGTAATCCCGCACTAATCGCACCAGTCAGGGCGCGGGGCGGCCCGAAGCCGGGCCGGGACTGATAGCCTTCGCAGAGTTTGAAGGTGAATCCGGCTGGGTGTGCCGCGCGCCGTCCTGGTGTCCTGATCGTGCCCGCTGTCCGGGTGCGCCGCGTTTACGTATGCCCGAAACGGGTCTTGGCCATTGGCCAAGACCCGTTTTTTATTGGCGCTGAAAGGAGGCGCAACGTGACATTGCGAAACGGCTGGCAGCAGGCCCACCGGTGGTGCGCTATGACACACACTTTTCTTTGTTTGAGGCGTAGTGTGAAGCTTGTGGAGCCGGAGCCAACCCTGAGCGAACCCGGAGTGAGCCAAAATGGACACGACCCTTCAGCACTACACCGATCTGCCGATCGGCGAACGGGCAGCGTTCGAGCTGGTATGCGCGCGGCATGGCTTTGCGCCGGCGCACTTTGAGGTCACCGAGTCGCCCGATCCGGACGATCTCGCTCACCACCGGCGCCTCGTGACGATACGCCGTGGCGGCTGGGCGCAGTCGTATCGCGCCGACGAAGCCGGCTACTGGGTGCGGCAGTTTGAAACCGACCTGAACTGCCGCTTCTTCAAATAGCCGGGATTCAGGACATCACCAGCCTCACGCCGACGAGCGTCAGCGTGGCGGCGAGGACGTTGCGCAAGAGCGCGTCCGGCGCCCGTGAAGACAGGAAACTGCCGATCGCGATGCCTGGCAGCGACCCCACCAGCAGTGACAGCAGCATCGACCAGTCGATCGATCCCAGCAGCCAATGGCCGGCCCCTGCGAGCAGGGTGAGCGGCACGGCGTGCGCGATGTCCGAGCCTACGATGCGCGTGGTGGGCAGCCGCGGATACAGCAGCAACAGCACCGTCACACCAATCGCGCCCGCACCCACCGATGTCAGCGAGACCAGCACCCCAAGCACCGCGCCCGTCAGCACCGTCAGGGCCAGCGTGCGGCCCTGCGTCAGCGCACTCTCGCGGCCCGCGCCGAGCTTCGCGAGTTGCGGCCGGAACACGAGCGCCACGGACGTGATCAGCAAGGCTGCGCCGAGTACGATCTGAATCAGCCGGCTCGCGCCAGGCGAGTCCATGCCGTAGCGATGCAGCAGGATCAAGGTCACGGTGGCAGCGGGGACGCTCCCGGCGGCGAGTCGCGTGGTCACCTGCCAGTCCACCGAACCCTTAAGGCCATGGACCAGCGTACCGGTCGCCTTGGTGGCGGCGGCGTACAGCAGATCGGTGCCGACCGCCGTCGCGGGGTGGACCTTGAACAGGAGAACGAGGATCGGCGTCATTAACGAGCCGCCGCCGACGCCGGTTAATCCGACGAGAAAGCCGACAAACAGGCCGGACACGGAATACAGCAGTTCGATATGGGGAAGTGCCATTGAGCGGACCGCTACCGGTCTGATGGGGGTTGCGAAGCGCTTCCTCGACCTTGCCGCACGTCACGTCAGACGGCGCAGACGTGGGATGAGCGGCGCGGACAGGCGCGGCAAAGGCGCTATTGTCGCAAAACTGCGGCGCTAATGTATTCGACGCGGTCGCCGGGCCGGTTTCCTGCTCAAGCTGGCGCGCGGCGGCGCCTGTCAAGCAAAACGGCGCGCAACGGACTGAATCATCCGATGCGCGCCGCTCATCCGGCCTCGGCAGCGATAGCGGAATGCTCTCGCTGCCAGCGCGGATTTAATGCTTTTTCTGCGTGGCCGACGGTGCCGGCGTCACCCGGATCGGCGTTGCGCCCGAAGGCAAGGTGGTCGGGGTCGGCTTTTTTGACTGTTTCGGTTTCTTTACTTCGCGATTGCTGCGCATCTGACCTTTTGCCATGACTGGGCTCCCCATTAGCATGTGTGCTCGTCGAAATGTTCGAGCATCAAACGAAGTGTGCGCTGTTTTGTCAGTGCTGTCGCGCAACATTTGCGTGTGCTGGATAGTATCCGATTTAGACTGATTTACAGGCTGATTATCATCGATCCGCCAACTGTCCGAAATGGCCGATTGATCTTTATTCGCAAGCAGATCATATTGTTCTTAGTCCGGTTATTCATTAACGGACGCTTCCCAATTAGAAAAACCATTATTGATAACGCCAGTCGTGCCAGACGCCCTCGTCGTCGGTGGTGAGTATCGCGCTCCACCAGGCGGACATGTCTGTTCTCGCAACGTAAATGGCGGGTCGGCCAATGCTAAGTGATTTCGCTTCCGGTCAGGATGATTCGACACAATGCCGTCATTGCGGGGTGACGGTGGCCACCCATTTGCTGTCCTGTCCTTCGTGTGGAGCAAGCCGGTCAGATCCGCTCGGCTGGTATCCGCCGATGGCTGCGTCCGCAAGCGCCCGGCTCCCCGCGCCGCAAGCGTCGGTTCAGCCGCAACTGGCGGCCCCGGCGGCCTGGAACTCGGCTGCGGGTGTCGCCGATGACGAGTTTTACGCGAGGCACAACCCGTGGCGGGAGCCGAAATCATCCCACAAGCTTTGGTTCATGGTGGCGGGAGGCTTGCTGCTGGTCGCCGGCGTGGCAGGTGCGTATCTTTTGCTCAGACCAGAGCGGGTGGTTCCGAAAGCGGCATTCGGCTCGGTCACGACGCAGCAGGCAACGCCGCCTGTTGCGATGTCCTCAAAGAGTGCGGTGATGGCGGGGACGGCCCAACCGGCGGTTTCGATGCCTCCGGGTCCACAGGCAGGTGCCACGCCAAAAGTGGTGGCTCCGCCGAAACTGGTTGAGGCTGGGCCGGCCAATCATAAGCAGGGCGAACCGAAACAGGCGGAGCTGAAGTCGGCAGAAGCTGCGCCGGGTCTATCGGGTTCTGCAGCATCGAAGCCAGAGGTGCAGAGCCTGGCTGTGCAGACCGGCCCGCACGAGAGAGCGACTGCGCCTGCGCCGCTCGTGGCCAAGCCTGCTGCGGATACGGGAGGCGCTGTGGGCGGTCCGGCTGTGTCCGTTCAAGCTGGGGCTAAGTCTTCGGCGTCCGGTCAAACTGGTGTCACGACCGGGCCTCTGGTATCCAATCAATTGAGTTCCGTAGGCAAGCCGTCAGCGTCCAATCAAGCTGGCGTCGCAAACGGGCCATTGCTTTCTAGTCAATTGAGTGTTGTGGGCAAGCCCCCAGTTTCCGGCCAAACTGGCGTCGCAACCGGGGCTTCGGTTTCCAATCAAGCGAGCATCGCAGCCAAGCCGTTGGTGTCGACTCAAGCCAGCGTCGCAGTCAAACCGTCCGTGCCCACTCAAGCTAGCGTCGCGCCCGGCTCTTCGGTATCCGTTCAAGTGAGCGCAGCAGCGAAGCCGTCCGCGTCCACTCAAGTTGGCGTCGCAAACGGGACTTCGGTATCCAATCAAGCGAGCGTCGTAGCCAAGCCCTCAGTGTCCACTCAAACTGGCGTCGCAACCGCGACCTCGGGATCCAATCAAGTGAGTGCAGCAGCCAAGCCGTCGGTGACGACACAAGCAGCCGTCGCAACGAGGCCTTTGGGCTCTAATCAAACGAATGCCGTAGCCAGGCCCTCAGTGACGACGCAGGGAGCCGCCGCAACGGGTCCTTCGGTTTCCAATCAGGCGAGCGTCACGGCCAAACCGTCAGGGTCCAACCAGGTGAGCGTCGTGACTGGACCATCGGTGTCCAATCAAGTGAGCGCGGCAACGAAGCCGTCAGCGTCCAGGCAAGCTAGCGTTTCGTCCAACCCAATCGCGATCAACAAGCCGAGCGCTTTGCCCCTGCCGACCGCGCCGAAATCGCGCGAGGCCTCAACCACTGCGTCACGCGGTTCGGCATCCTCACCGCATCCCACGGTTGTCGCCAAACGTGATGCACAGAGTAGCGCCGAGCAAACCAGTCATGACGTCAACCGGAATCTGCAACTGGCCCGTGCGATGCTGGCTAAGGACGATGTCTCCGCAGCAAGGTCACACTTGACCGCAGCCTTTGCCGCGCAGCCCAAGAACCAGGACGCACAAAGTCTGGACGCGACAATGAGCGCGCGCGAGCAGGAGCGCGATGCCGTCCTGCAAGCCGCGCGCAATTGTGAACTCAGTGGTCGATGGATTTGCGCCTGGCACAACGCGGGCACCGCGATCGTGATCGATTCGGGTAGCGTGGATGCAAAGCGGATCCTCTCACATGCCATGCAAGAGGCTGAGGACGCCAGAGCGCCCGCCCCAGCGCCTGTCGTCCAGCCGCCGCGCAAACTACTGCCGTATCACCATTAACAGCAGGCGTCAGCGTTTACAACTGGCGTCAGCGTGCCTCATGGGGTTGCAGTGCCACTGTCGTCTACCTCGTCATTCTCAGGCTTCTTCTCGGGCAATGGCTCATTCAGACCGGGTTCGACCGGAGTCGGGATGGCGTCGCCAATCGGTTTTGAGATGTCGTTCGGCGGCTCGTCGGCAGGCTTGCCGGATTCCTCGTGCGCATCACTGGATGGGCTCGTCACGGTGTTCTCCTGTCAGGCATAGAGATACCACGTGAGCAGCAACGCCCATACCTGGCCTGCAAAACTAAAGGGTGAAACGCCGTAACACCGCACCCAAACACCGCACAGCAAGCCCGTGCGTCAGCAGCCCATCTTACCTACCGCGACGCTTGCAGTTCGCCCCACGTCACCAGGATCTTTTGAATGTTGAGCGCATAGGCGTCGCGCTCTTTGGGCGACTCCGAGTGGTACGCCCCGATGGCGCGCCATGTGTTGCCGTACTTCACCATCTTCTGCTTGAGCAGCCATGCGGCCACGTAGACGTTGACGCATGGATCGGTGAGCGCGCGATGCGGCACGCCCTGGCGCGCGAGATCGTTGAAGTGCACCGAGTTGATCTGCAGCTGGCCGACGTCGATCGAGCCGTTGGCGTTACGGTTGATGGCGCCCGGATCATCCTTCGATTCAAACCAGGCGACAGCGCGCAGCACGGAAGGATTCACGCCTTGATAGGCTGCAGCCTGATTGAAGCAATCTTCCGCGCGCAATGCGCCGCAGAACAGCGAGAGCGCGAGTGCTGCATAAATCGGGGCGCTGAAAACGCGCTTGCAGCGGGATACGCCTTGCGCTGCGAACAGGTTTCGGGTCAACACGAATCATGCCTCCGTGTGTCTGCGATACCGGATGGATCGCAGCCTTGCGTTGAACAACGACGGCTTATCTGGCCGAACCGGAATCGAGCGCAAGATCAAGCTGCTTTTCGATCCCGCCCAGATAAGCACGCGATGCGTCAGATACGACGAGGTGTGCTGGCGGGGCTGTAAGCCTACGCTCCGGCGCACGTGACTTCTTTTTTCGCGCGGCTGGTCGAGGCGCGATGTCCTCGTCGTCGCCCGTAGTGGGCGGCAGCATGGCTAAGGTCGGCAGCGGCGGGTACACCTTGTTGGGCGCCGCCGATACTGACGCGACGGTGACTGCTTGCGCACCGCTAGCCGGCTGGCTTGCAGGCTGGCCTGCAAGCGCGGACGTGGCGAGCAGCAGGCCCGAGGCGAGGACGATGAGGCGATTCATACGCGCGGCTTCCTTATGGCGTTGGCCTGATCGACACGGTGTACGGCTGGTTGGCGCCTGCCGTCAGGTTGTCGAGGCTCAGCTTCACCGTGTGTTGCGTCGGCACGCCTCTCCAGATGGCCTGGTTCAGATACGTCAGGTCCTGGCCCAATGCGGTCACGAGGATCGTGGTGGGCTGCTTTTGCGACGCAGCAAGTGCGCCGGCCTTGCCCAATACGGCAGTCAGTTGCGGATCGCGGGCGCCGAGCGCATCCGGGGGAATCGTAAACGTCAGGATGTCGGTCGAGACGGGCGGCTTTTCGGGTTGAGTGGCTGCCACCGGCGGCAGTTGCGCACATCCGCTCAGGGCGAAAAGCGCCCCCCAGAACCACAGCTGTTTCATGAGACGCGCCTCCCTTAAGTGTCCTCGAGCCTATGAACGCGTTTTCGGCACCTTGAGCGGTAACTTGATAGGCATTGCGCAAACGTTTGCCAAAAAAGAAAACGTCTCTCAAGAATGGGCGTTAGACGCGCGTCCTTGGCCTGGGGGAGCCCGTCGGGAGGCGAAGTCGCTCGATAGGCTGCGCCTTGATCCCGCTCGAACGGCGCCTCTAGGTCAATTCTGCAAGTAGGGTCACACGAGGACTAGAATGTGATCCCGCGTTAAGGAAACCACCATGTCCCTCTCGCAAGAAACCAACCCTCTACTCGAGGAATGGCAGACCCCCTACGGCTTACCGCCGTTCGACCGCATTCTGCCCGAGCATTTCCCCCCAGCATTTGACGCCGCGATGCGGGAGCACACCCGTGAGATCGAAGCGATCGCCACGGCCAGCGACACCCCGACCTTCGAAAACTCAGCAGCCGCTTTCGACGCATGCGGGCGCAGCTTGCGCCGCATCGAACATCTGTTCTGGAATCTCGTCATGAGCGAGACTTCGCCCGCGCTGCAGGCGATTGAGCGCGATCTGTCGCCGCGTCTCGCGGCGCATGAAAACGCGATTTACCAGAACGAGGCGCTGCTTGGTCGCCTTCACGCGCTCTACGAGAAGCCCGCCCCTCTTTCGCTGACCACTGAGCAGACGCGGCTGCTTGAACGCCTGCAACTGGATTTCGAACGGGCCGGCGCCACGCTCGCGAAAGCAGAGAAGGCGCGGTTTGCGGTCATCGTGCAGGAACTGGCCGGGCTTTACACCCAGTTCGGCCAGAACGTGCTCGCGGACGAAGCGGCTTTTTCGCTGAGGTTGACCATGCCGGAAGACCTGGCTGGTCTGCCGACGTTTGTCCGCGCGGCGGCACTGGAGGCGGGGCGTGCGCGGGGCTTGCCCGAGGGCACTCACGTCATCACGTTGTCGCCGTCATTGGCCGATCCGTTCCTGACATTCTCCGAGCGGCGCGAACTGCGCGAACGCGTCTGGCGTGCGCGCCGCGAGCGCGGGGCTCATGCCGGTGAGTACCACAACCTGCCGGTCGCCGAGCGCATTGTCGCTTTGCGCCAGGAGCAGGCTGCGTTGCTCGGGTACACGACGTATGCGGACTTCAAGCTGGCAGATCGCATGGCGCCTACGGTCGAGGCGGTGGACGAATTGCTGCAGCGCGCGTGGCAGCCGGCAATCGAGAAAGCGCTCCACGACCGCGAACGCCTGACGGCGCTTGCCAAGGAGCTCGGCCAGCCGACGCCGATCGCGGCATGGGACTGGCGCTATCTGTCGGAGAAGGTGCGTCAGGAAAGCTTTGCCATCGACGACGCCCAGGTCAAGCCGTACTTCTCGCTCGATGCGATGCAGGCGGCGATGTTCGATTGCGCGTCGCGTCTGTTTGGCGTGCGTTTCACGGAACGTCACGGCGTGCCGCTTTATCATCCCGATGCGCGTTTGTGGGAAGTAGCGGACTCGGAAGGACGAATGATTGGCGTGTTCATCGCCGATAACTTCGCGCGCCAGACCAAACGCAGCGGCGCATGGATGAGCATCCTGCGCTCGCAGTCGGGCATCGATGGCGGCACCTTGCCCATCGTGCTGAACAACAACAACTTCGCGAAGGGCTCACCTACACTGCTCGGCTTCGAAGATATCCGTACGCTCTTTCACGAGTTCGGCCACGGACTGCATGGGTTGATGTCGAACGTGCGCTACGAGCGGCTCGCAGGCACGAACGTCCTCGCGGATTTCGTTGAACTGCCGTCGCAGTTGTTCGAGAACTGGGGCGCGGAGCGCGAGGTTCTGCTGCGTCACGCGCGGCACGTCGAGACCGGCGAGCCGATTCCCGAGGCGCTGCTCGATCGATTGCAGGCGGCAAGCCGGTTCAACCAGGCCTTCACGACGGTGCAGTATGTCGGCCCCGCGTTGATCGATATGGCCTTGCACGCGCGCACCGATCGCGAACCGGTCGATCTCGCCCGCTTCGAAGCGGAGTATGCGGAAAAGCTTGGTATTCCTGAGGATATTGGCATGCGCCACTATCTGACGCATTTCCAGCATTTGTTCTCCGGCGATTCCTACGCGGCGGGCTACTACGTCTATATGTGGGCCGAGGTGCTGGAGGCAGACGGTTATGCTGCTTTCAAGGAGGCCGGTGATCCGTTCCATCGTGATACTGCTGAGCGCCTGCTGAAGTGGATTTACAGCGTGGGCAATTCGATTGATCCGGCTACCGCGTTCAAGACGTTCCGTGGACGCGGGCCTGCGGTCGAACCCATGCTGGAAAAACGCGGCTTGCTGGAAGCCGCGGCACAGGGCTAAGTCCCCGCAGCGGGCGTTCCATGCTATGGACTCGCCCGCGTTTCGCTCACGGCGTCGCCAGGCAGGCGATGCGGACGGCGATCAGGTCGCAGTGATGCTGATGTGCCTCGGTAGGTCCCAGGTCATGACGCATGGCTCCGGTTCGCCGTTTGCGCATTGGCATGCAGGAAACCGCCTCGTTAGCCAATTGCAAGCCGGTGCGGCGAATTTTGCCGTGGCCAACTCAGTCGCGGGCTGGCTTCGCGCCGCGCAAGTTTGGCGCAGCCTGTAACAGTCTCTTCCCGGATGCGATGAAATATCTTGCAGCGGGTCGTCGCCCGATATCCGGTAAGGCGTACCATAGGCTCGTCGAAGCTAGTTCCTCGCGCAAGCCTTGCAGAATGGGCGGTCCCGGGACGCTGGCAAGGCGCGTTCGAGTCGCTCCGGCGCTATGTAATGGGGTGGAGTTACACCGCAAATACACCGGAAACAGGCCGCTTCAGGCACCGAAAAACCGCCCATTCACCGTGCCCAATCCCGCCGGAACGCCCTTTCAGCTGTCAAGGTGGCGAAGCGAGTTATGGTAAACACGCCTATACTCACGGGCGCGCCGCAAATGTCGTTTCGTGGGTCGCGCCCGGCTCCGGGGGTGGATTCTTTTAACGGTGCAACCTCGCTGGCTCAGCGCTACCCACGCTCTGTCTATCTTTTCACCTAGCAACGCCTCAGATATGTCTACATCGCCGAAGATCATCTATACCCTTACCGACGAAGCGCCAGCTCTGGCGACTTACTCGCTGCTCCCGATCGTCAAGGCTTTCACGCGCTCGTCCGACGTCGCCGTTGAAACGCGGGACATCTCGCTGGCCGGCCGGATCATCGCCGCTTTCCCGGATTATCTGACTGCGGAGCAGAAGGGGGCGGACGACCTCGGCGAACTGGGTGCACTTACCACGCGCCCGGAAGCGAACGTCATCAAGCTGCCGAACATCAGTGCCTCGGTGCCGCAACTGAAGGCCGCCGTCGCTGAACTGCGCGATCAGGGCTTCAAGCTGCCGGCATATCCGGACGAAGCCACGACCGACGAAGAGAAAGACGTCAAGGCACGCTACGACAAGATCAAGGGCAGCGCGGTGAACCCCGTGCTGCGCGAAGGCAATTCGGATCGCCGCGCACCGCTGTCAGTCAAGAACTACGCACGCAAGCATCCGCACAAGATGGGTGCATGGAGCGCGGATTCGAAATCGCACGTGTCCCATATGACTGGCGGTGATTTCTACGGTAGCGAAAAGTCGGCGCTGATCGCCGACGCCGGCAACGTGAAGATCGAACTGACGGCAGCTGACGGCACGAAGACCGTGCTCAAAGAGAAAACGGCTGTTAAGGCAGGCGAGATCATCGACGCGTCGGTGCTGAGCAAGAACGCGTTGCGCAGCTTCATCGAAGCGCAGATCGCCGACGCCAAGGCCAACAACGTGCTGTTCTCGGTGCACCTGAAAGCAACCATGATGAAGGTCTCGGACCCAATCATCTTCGGTCAGGTGGTTTCGGTGTTCTACAAGGACGTGCTGACCAGGCACGCGGATGCGCTGGCCAAGGTCGGCTTCAATCCGAACAACGGTATCGGCGACCTGTACGCACGCCTGAAGGATCTGCCGGCGGAGACGCGTGCCGCGATCGAAGCGGACATCAAGGCACAGTACGAACAACGCCCGCATCTGGCGATGGTCAACTCGGACAAGGGCATCACGAGCCTGCACGTGCCGAGCGACGTGATCGTCGACGCTTCGATGCCTGCGATGATTCGCGAGTCCGGCAAGATGTGGGGCGCTGACGGCGCGCTGCACGACGCCAAGGCAGTGATCCCGGATCGTTGCTATGCAGACGTTTATCAGGCGGTGATCGAAGACTGCAAGAAGCACGGCGCATTTGACCCGGTCACGATGGGCAGCGTGCCCAACGTCGGCCTGATGGCGCAAGCTGCGGAAGAATACGGTTCACACGACAAGACGTTCCAGATCAAGTCGAATGGCGTGGTTCGCGTCACCGACGTTGCCGGCAAGGTGCTGCTGGAGCAAGCGGTCGAAGAAGGCGACATCTTCCGTATGTGCCAGACGAAGGACGCGCCGATCCAGGACTGGGTCAAGCTCGCCGTGAACCGCGCCCGCGCCAGCAACACGCCGGCCGTGTTCTGGCTGGACGCCGCTCGCGCGCACGATGCGCAGATCATCAAGAAAGTTGAGCAGTACCTGAAGGACCACGACACCAGCGGTCTGGATATCCGCATCTTGACGCCGGTCGAAGCGACGAAGTTTTCGATCGAACGCATCCGTGCCGGCAAGGACACGATTTCGGTCACCGGCAACGTGCTGCGCGATTACCTGACCGACCTGTTCCCGATCATGGAACTGGGCACGAGCGCGAAGATGCTGTCGATCGTTCCGCTGATGGCCGGTGGCGGCATGTTCGAAACCGGCGCCGGCGGTTCGGCACCGAAGCACGTTCAGCAACTGGTCGAAGAAGGCTTCCTGCGTTGGGACTCGCTGGGTGAATTCCTGGCACTGGCCGCTTCGCTCGAACACCTGAGCAACGCGTACCACAACCCGAAGGCGCAGATTCTGGCCAGGACGCTCGATCAGGCAACCGGCAAGTTCCTCGACAACGACAAGTCGCCGGCACGTAAGGTGGGTGGTATCGACAACCGTGGCAGCCACTTCTACCTGGCGATGTACTGGGCTGAAGCACTGGCCGCGCAAACGGAAGACGCGGCATTGCAGGCCCAGTTCGCGGGCGTCGCAAAGGCGATGGCTGAGAACGAAGCGAAGATCGTTGCTGAGTTGGGCGCAGCGCAAGGCAAGCCGGTGGACATCGGCGGTTATTACCGTCCGAATGTCGAACTGACGAGCAAGGCCATGCGTCCGAGTGGCACGCTCAACAAGATCGTGGACTCAGTCGCGTAAGACTTAAGACGCAGATACACGCATCAGGAAACGCCACGGGCGGGCTGTACGGTAGTGTCACTCAGCATGACTGAGCGCGCGAACCGTCGGCCCGCCCGTGGCATATCTGCGCAGTGGTGCCGCACAACGATGTGCTTTGGGCGTGACGTCACGTATTTAAACGTGAACGATTTCCCAGTCGGCGATTTTCTCGGGAATTTCAAGCGTGGACGTGTCCGCTTCAGAGAGATGCGGGCAGCACACGCCACGGGCGAGGTCGTCAGCCGCGTGTTGCGGGCTGGCGAAAGCGCCGAGTTTCTCGTTACCGAACGACGCTTCCCAGCCGTCCTTGCCGGGCATGATGTAGAACGATCCTTCCGTCGAGCCAAAGCGAAAGCCTTCCATTTTAGTCTCCCAGTTCTCAATGAAATAACACGGTTCCATGGCTGTCCCGCATACGAGGCGCGAAACAGCGAATCTCTGATCGTTGCGGACCGGGCGCCTTTGGGCTTCCGATCCCGCCGCATTACCGCCGGCTCATGTAAAAGAGTCTACGCCGGAGAGGCGCTGGGAGAGCGCGGGTCGTGGGTTGGTTGAGATAAAAATTACGTTTAAAAATCAATTATTTATGATGCTTATTTCGTATTGTGGAACGTCGGACGGCATTGCGAAACGGCCGATTTGTGCCATGCACCACGATTTTTTGTAGTGCAAGGGTTCATTCCGCATCGTGAAATTTTGGCGAATTTGGGGCTAATCGGTCCGCTCGGCTGTGCGGGACGCCGCCGCAGTCTCAAGGAACCAGGCCTTCAGCGTGTTCGCGCCTGCCCGCAGTTCCGTCGTGCGCGGGTGCACCAGATAGTAAGCAGTGGGTAACGGCAATGCCTCCTCAAACGGTTCGATCAGTGAGCCGTTCGCCATTTCGGCTTGCGTCAGCAACGCGCTCGTGAGCACTACACCCTGCGCCCGCACGGCGGATTCGATGGCGATCAGGGACTGGTCGACATGGAGTCCAGCAATCTTGTCGATCTGCGCGCTGGTGAGTTCGCCGAACTGCGTGAGCCATGCATTCCAGTGCGGATGCAAGGTGTTATGCAGCAGCGTGGCGCGCTGCAGATCGGCGGGGCGCTTGAGCTTCAGTTGCCTCGCGTAGCCGGGGCTGCAATAGACGCGCGCCTCGTCCGCATACAACAGATGCACCGACAGCCCGGCATCGACCCCGTTGAAGTATCGAATGGCAAGGTCCACCGCATCGAGATCGAAGTCGACGAAGGCCGTCGATGTGCTCAGGTCCAGCGGAATCCCCGGATGGGCGATCAGGAAGTCTGTCATGCGCGGGGCGAACCATTTGGCGGCAAGACTAGGCGGCATCGACAGTCGCACGCCCTGGTTGCGTCCTTCACGCACGCGTCGGCTGGCCTCGACGATCTGCGCGATGGCCGGTTGAATTTGCGCGAAATAGGCGCGGCCTTCCGCCGTGGGGGTCACCTGGCGAATTTGCCGGACGAACAGGGCGGTACCCAGCCAGTCTTCCAGCTTCTGGATTTGCTGGCCAACCGCGCCAGGCGTCACGCTGAGTTCGTTGGCGGCTAGAGTAAAACTGCCAAGGCGCATTGCAGAGTCTAGCGCCAGTAGGGCCTTCAGGGGTGGGATGGCGCGCATGGAATAGTTCTGCTATCTCATCGGGGAAATTTAATCGTTTGTACCGCAACGGGGGCGCCGACACAATCGGGGCATCGCAAGGTTGTACAAGGCTCCCTGACATGAATCCCGCCTATCTCGCCTTCGCTGCGCTCGGCCTTATCTGGGGAAGCAACTTCCTGTTCATGAGGTGGGCCAGCGAGTGGATCTCGCCGGCCCAGATCGTGTTTCTGCGCGTGCTATTCGGTTTCTTGCCGATCCTTGTGTACGCCCTGGCGACGCGCGCCCTCAAGTGGCGCCATCTGCGGCACGCGCATCACTTCATCGTAATGTCGCTGCTCGCTACCGCCGTCTATTACTACGCGTTCGCGAAGGGCGCGTCGTTGCTTCTGTCGAGCGTGGCTGGCATGTTGAGCGGGGCGATTCCGTTGTTCTCATTTGTTTGCGCGTGGGTACTGCTACGAGACGAACGTCCGACGGCCCGTATGATCGGCGGCGTGCTATGCGGTTTTCTTGGAGTCGTGCTGATCGCGCATCCGTGGACCGGCTTGGGGGCAGGTGTCGACCGGCACGGCGTGCTGTACATGGTGGCGGGATCGTTGAGCGTCGGATGCTCATTTGCCTATGCACGGCGCTTTCTAACCGTGCTGAATCTGTCGCCGCTCGCGCTTACCACCTGGCAGATCGGTTTCGCTTTACTCGTCATCAGTTGCGTGACCGATTTTCACGGCATCACCAGCATCACCGCCCATACCGGGGCGCTCGCTGGCCTGGTGCTTGGATTGGGGTTGCTGGGAACCGGGCTGGCTTACATGCTCTACTACTTCATCGTGCAAAGGCTCGGTGCGCTCGCCGCTTCTAGCGTGACGTACATTCCGCCGGTGGTCGCGTTGCTGATGGGGATGCTGTTTGCAGGGGAAGCCATCGGGCCGCTGCAACTGCTCGCCATGGCGTGCATACTCAGCGGCGTCTATCTGCTGCAGAGCGGGCGGCGGGGCAAGGCAAGTACCGCGTCTGAGCGGCCGCGCAATGAGAGTTTGAGCGCGGACGCGCGCGGGTGATTCTCTGAAATCGCATTTGCAACGGACAGCAGCGGCAGAACAAATAGCACCACGCTGCGCCGCGACCAGGACGGGCACCTCGATCCCCACGTGCCGTCCCGCACGCGCCTCATGTCCTCGCGGCGTAGAACACATCCATTGCTGGAAATGAAGCCGCGCCGCGCAGGCAGTCCCACAGGAAGATCGCGAAGCCAAGGTCGCCAGTCCATAGCGAATAGCGCAGGCTTCCGTAGGTCGCTTCATCAGCCTCAGTTTGCGCGATGCCGTGCATTGCGAATGCCCGCGCGCGGTTCAACCATTTGATATCGCCGGTGCGCTGATAGAGGCACAGAAACGCATAAGCGTTACCGCCCGTACCGTGACAAAGGTTGGAGCCTTTGATCAACGGCCCCGCTGCCCATGTCGCTTCCCCGCCCGCCAGCAACAGCGGGTCGAGTTCACGGCTCGGTAACTGCGCGAGGCAAACAATAAATCCCGGCGCACCATGGCATAGCTGCATGAGCATGCGCGGCGTGCGGCCTTCGGGTGGAATCAGAAACGCTCGCCAGTTCGCCTGATCGCCTTCCACCGTCGCCGTGCTGCGGATGGTATTGACGATGCAGCGCTCCCATTCGCGCCAACGATCTGCATCGAGCAGATGCCGGCCTCGGATCAATGGCAGCGCCGTTGCGACGAAACCGTGCACTCCGTCGAGAAACGTGGACTGCGTGCCGTACATGTCCTGCGTCCAGTAGTGGCAACCGTGTTCCTCCGACCACTTCAACTCGGACCACAGTTGGTCCGCTGTCATGCGGAACAACTCAGCCCAACGCTCGTCGTGCGTGCGCTCGTGCAGGAAGGCCGCCGCGAGGAGTGTGCCGGGCGAGCCCCACATGAGTTCGCGCGTGGGGTTATCCACGTTCTGCGCGATGAGTTCTGCGAGTCGGTCAGCCAGCGGCGCGGTCGGGGCGTGGCCGTATTCGAGCATCAGCCACGGCGTCTCGCCCATCAGCCATGATGAAAAATCGGTGCTGTCGTTGGCTTCGAGCCATGCGCGATTCGCGGCGCATAACGAATCGGCGTGCTCCAGCGGATTACGTTCGAGCTTGACCGCACCCACGGCCTCAAGGTAATCGAGCGCCCACGCCACGCCGCATGCGCCGTGGTAAAGCGGTGCAAGTGGGGTGAGCGCGTCCGCGTCCTCGTCGTCGCGCGGATCGACCGGCCAGCCTCCGTGCGCGGCGCGATGGGCTTCGGTGTTGCTGACGATTCGGGCGATCGTCTGTCTGACGCGGGACTCGTCCCATTCAAGCGCTTGCAGCGCTTCGTGGCGGGTTGGGTCGAAAAGCATGCATACCTCGTGTTTAGGTGAAGCGTTGTCTCGCGTGGTTGGCTGGCAAAGTCTTTACGATTTTCTTGCATGAGCGGAGACGCTATCCGATGATCTATCCGGCGCTGTCTCTCCACGTATTCAAACGGCATCGCAAACGCATGACGTCCAACCCGCGCACGTTAGATCAGAATGCATGCGTTGTCCAAGAGCGCCGGTACAAACAACGGCCAAACCGAAGCGGTCTTTCATTGACGGAGTCGATCCATGACCTACACGCTTTACTACTCGCCGGGTGCGGCCAGCATGGCAGTCCACTGGATGTTGATCGAAGCGGGCATACCGTTCGAGGCGCGGCTGATCGATATCGACACTGGCGCCCAGCGCGATCCCACATATCTGCGCCTGAACCCGGAGGGTCGAGTCCCGACGCTGGTGATCGACGGTGTGCCGCGTCATGAATCGGCCGCATTGTTGATGTTGCTGGCTGAGCGCCACGTCGACGCGGGTCTGGCGCCAGACCTCGAATCGCCTGATCGGGCCGAGTGGTATGAACTGATGGTGTTTCTTGCCAACACCGTGTTGCCCGCCATGCGCGACTGGTTTTATGCCGATAGCGACGGCGATCCCGCAGGCGCCGAGGCGGTCCAGGCACTGGCGCGGCGGCGTATCGAAGCGGCTTGGGATCGCCTTGATGCCCACCTCGCCGACGATCGCGCATGGCTGGTCGGCGACAAGCTCAGTACGGTGGACATGCTGGCGGTGATGCTGATGCGCTGGTCGCGCAACATGCCGCGCAAGGCAATAGCATGGCCGCACCTTGGGACCTATATCAACCGCTTGCGTGCCATGCCATCGTTTGTCGAATTGAACGCGCGGGAAGGGCTGACGGACTGGAGCAATCCGGCAAGCTAGACGTAAGCGATGTCACCCTTGGTATTTTGACCCCCTAGTCGAACGGACAGGAGTGGGAGTAATCTTTCGGCGCCTCGTTACTTTGGAAGCCCGAATGAAATCAACAAAGCCTCTCCTGGCTGTAGCGTTTGCAAGCAGCTTACTTGCTGCCACCGGTAGCGTATGCGCAGCGGATAGTCCGCCGGTCGCGCCCGTGCGGCCGGTAACGGATACCTACTTCGGTACGCCCGTCGTCGACAATTACCGCTACATGGAGAATCTGAAGGACCCAGAAGTCCAGAGCTGGATGAAGGCGCAGGCCAGCTATACCCGCAACGTGCTCGACCGCATTCCCGGCCGCGCGGCCATGGCGAAGAACATCGAAGCGTTGATGGGCGACGACCTGCAGCGCAGCGAGTTCATGCGTCGCGGCGATCGCATCTTTTACGAGGTCATGGAGCCGGGCGCCACATTGCCCAAGCTCGCGTATCGCGACGGGGTTCAAGGCGAGGAGCACGTCCTCGTCGACCCGGCGAAGCTCGCCAAGGATAGTGCTCATCACTACGCGCTCGACTGGTACTCGCCGTCGTGGGATGGCCGCTATGTGGCCTATGGTGTTTCGGAAGGCGGCTCGGAAAAGAGCGTGCTGCACGTGATGGACTTGCAGACCGGCAACGATCTGGCCGAATCCATTGATCGCACGAGCGACTGTGTCGTCTCCTGGCGCAACGACAACCAGTCGTTCTTCTATCTGCGTTATCCGAAGGCCGGTCCTGATACGCCGCCCGCGCTCAGCGAATACAACGCGGTGACGTACGTGCACATGCTCGGTCAGAACACGAACGGCGATGGCGACGAGGCGGTGTTTGGGCGCGGCGTGTCGGCAAAGCTCGATGTGGCCGAAGGTCAGGGCACTTACGTCCTGCTGTCACCCGACTCGCCGTATGCGGTGGCGGTTGTGAATCACAACATGGACAACAACCCCAACATCTTCTACGTCGTGCCGCTCGACAAGATCCATGGTGCCGATACGCCCTGGAAGAAAATCGCCGACACGGCAGATGGCGTGACGGATGTGCATTTGCGTGGCGACCGACTTTATCTTCTGTCGGAGAAGAATGCGCCGCGCTTCCAGATTCTCTCCATGCCGCTCGCAAAACCAGATCTTGCGCTTGCGGATGTGGTGGTGCCTCAAGGGCCGAACGTACTCGACGCGTTTGACCTCGCGAGCGATGCGATGTACGTCGGCGAGCGTGCAGGCGCGAGTTTCCAGTTGCAACGCGTGTCGTTCGACGGCAAGGATAGCCAGACCATCACGCTGCCGTTTACCGGCACCGTCAGGGACTTGAGCACCGATCCGCGCGCGCCCGGCGTGATGTTCAACCTGCAGGGCTGGACCAAGGCGCCGCGCGAAATTGCCTACGATCCCAAGACGAGTAGCGCGAGCGATACGGGGCTGATTCCGGCCTCGAAGACCGAGTCTGACGATGTCGAAGCACACGATGAATTCGCAACCAGCTATGACGGCACGCTCATTCCGGTTTCGATCATCGCGCAGAAGGGCGTGAAGCGTGACGGCTCGCATCCGACTATCGTGTTCGGTTACGGCAGCTACGGCCTGTCCATGGATCCGGTTTACCGTCCGCAGTGGCAAGCGTGGATCAAGCATGGCGGCATCATCGCCGTGTCGCATATGCGCGGCGGTGGCGAGTATGGCGATGCGTGGCACCGTGCAGGTCAGAAGCTCACGAAGATCAACACCATGCTCGACTTCACGTCGTCGGCTCAGTACATGATCGACCAGCACTACACGCAGTCGAAGTACCTGGCTGCGAATAGCGCGAGTGCGGGCGGCATCGTGATGGGCGGCGCCATGGAGATCAACCCGGGTCTGTTCCGTGTGGTGCTGGACGACGTGGGTCTGTCCGATGCACTGCGATTCGAAACGGAACCCAATGGACCGCCGAATGTGCCCGAGATGGGCTCATCGTCGACCGAGCCGGGTTTCCATGGTCTGTACGCAATGAGCGCGTATGCACACGTCCACGATGGCACGCCGTATCCGGCGATCTTGTTCACGACGGGCGCGAACGATCCGCGCGTGGCGCCATGGCACATGCTGAAGATGACAGCGCGCATGCAGGCAGCGACGAGCAGCGGTCGTCCGGTACTACTGCGGATCGACTATGACGCGGGCCACGGGATGGGGTCCAGTATGACGCAACGGGCGAACCAGCTTGCCGATGAGTGGTCGTTCGCGCTGTGGCAGATGGGTGAGCCTGGGTTCCAGCCGAAGCACTAGGCTAGCGGGTGAATGACTGGGCGCCGCAGAAAAGGGCGCCCAGTCAAAGCGGTCTGTGAAAGACCTTAGGCGGGTTGCAAGCGGTGTTAGACGCTAGCCCGTTTAGGTGTCACCAACGACACCACAAACGTCACAACGATATTCGCCGCCAGTGCGATCAGTCCGATATACAGCGGATACGTTGATTCACCCAGATGAAGCGCGAACACCGGCTTCAGACCTTGTGAGATCGCGAGGCCAGTACCGAGCACGATGCCCACCAGCCAGCCGAGGAACAGGCCCGGCGTGTTAAGCCGGCGTGTGTACAGCGAGAACACGATAGCCGGGAAAATCTGCAGGATCCACACGCCGCCGAGCAACTGCAGATCGATCGCATACTGGGTCGGCAGGAACACGATAAACAGCAGTGCACCAAACTTCACCACCAGCGAGACGATCTTCGCCGTCGATGCTTCGGCACCCGGCGCCATGTTCGGCGACACGATCGGGCGCCACAGGTTGCGCGTAAACAGATTCGCCGCGCCAATCGACATGATCGCTGCGGGTACCAGTGCGCTGATCGCAATCGCCGCGGCAGCAAAGCCCACGAACCACGACGGGAACAGCGTGCCGAACAGTGTCGGTACGACATCCGAGGCCGACTTCACGTGAATGCCGGCGGCAATCGCCATGTAGCCCAGCAATGCAATCAAACCGAGCAGTAGCGTATAGGCCGGCAGGAAGATCGCATTCTTGCGCACGGTGCCAGCGGACGACGAAGACAGCACCGCGGTCATCGTATGCGGATACATGAACGCAGCGAGCGCCGAGCCAAGTGCAAGCGACGCATAGGCCGTGAACTGGGTCGGCTTGAGGATGATGCCGGTGGCCCCGCCCTTCGCCTTGAAGTAATGATCAGCCGCATCGAACACCTGGCCGTAGCCACCCAGCTTCGACGGAATCAGCCAGATTGCCGCGATCACGACAATGTAGATCATGATGTCCTTGACGAAGGCGATCATCGCGGGCGCGCGCAGGCCGCTGGTGTACGTGTACAGCGCGAGGATCACGAAGGCCACGATCAGCGGCATTTCGCCGTTCACACCGAGCCCCTTGATCACCACCTGCATGCCCACCAGTTGCAGCGCGATATAAGGCATGGTCGCAACGATGCCGGTCAGCGCCACCGCAGCCGGAAACCACTTGCCGCCGTACTCGCCGTGCACGTAGTCCGCCGCGGTAATGTGATTTTTGGCGTGCGCGATTTTCCACAGCTTCGGCATGACCGCGAATACGAACGGGTACACGATGATCGTGTACGGCAGCGCAAAGAAGCCGTACGCCCCTACCGAATACACGAGTGCGGGCACGGCGATCACGGTATACGCCGTATAGAAATCGCCGCCGACGAGGAACCACGAAATAACTACGCCGAACTGGCGGCCGCCGAGCCCCCACTCATGCAATTGCGTCAGGTCACCTGCCTTCCAGCGCGCGGCAAAGAAACCAACCACCGTGACCAGCAGGAAAAAGAAAATGAATACGCCCATCGCGACCGGGTTGACTGGAATCACGTCGCTCATTTGAAACCTCGATACACGACGTAGATCAGCAGTGAAGTAAGCGGCACCCACAGAAACTGGTACCAGTAAAAGAAGGGGAAGCCGGCGAACGACGGGCGCGTGTCGTTATAGAACGGCAGCCATAACAACGCGATATACGGGATGAGCAGGATGAGCCATAGCCAGGAGCGGCCGGCTGGAGAGTTTGGTTCCACAAGATCCCCTAGATTTTGTGTGTCGTTAAACGGATTACCTGGCAGGTGCCGTGTCGGCGCGGGACCTCAGACGGGCCCTCTACGGCGATGGTAGCGCGCATTATCCAGGAATTTTGGGGGGATTGCTTGTAGCAGGACAGATGCTGCGCCCGCACAATTCGCCATCGGCGTTCAACAGGGCATCGCTGTGATTGAGTCGTTCAGGGGCCGGCGAACAACCGGTCGCATTCCTGTTTGACGACCCCGTAGCATTCGCAGGCATGGCTCTCCAGCGCGGGTCGATCGAGCACCTCGATCACGCCGTGCCGGTAACGGATGACGGCATCGTGCTGCAGCTTGCTGGCCACTTCTGCAACGCCCGCTCGGCGCACGCCCAGCATGTTCGCGATCAGTTCCTGGGTCATGCGGATCTCGTTGGATTCAAGCCGGTCGAGCGTCAGCAGGAGCCAGCGGCAGAATTGCTGTGCAACCGAATGATGTCGGTTGCAGACGGCGGTCTGCGCCATCTGCGTGATCAGCGCCTGGGTGTAGCGCAGAAACAGGCGTTGTACCGCGCCACCGAGCGCGAATTCCTTGCGGACCACTTCGCCACTGAGCCGATAGGCGCCACCCGCGCTTTGCACGATGGCGCGGCTCGGCATGGTCTCGCCGCCCATGAAGAGGGCAACCCCAAGCAGTCCGTCCTTGCCGACCACCGCAATTTCCGCCGAAGCGCCGTTCTCCATAACATGCAGCATCGACACCACGGCCGTGGTGGGCAGATAGATGTGGCTCAGCCGCTCTCCAGTCTCGTAGAGCGTATGCCCCAGCGGCAATGTGACGGGGGTAAGGTGAGGCGTGAGACGCTCCCGCTCTTCCACGGGCAAAGCCGCGAGCAACTGGTTTTGCTGTATCGGATCCGGGAACGCCTCGGGTTCCGTCGGCTGATACGGCATCGCTCCCCGGGCTACGCGTTCGGCGAGCGCCAGGTGCTGTGCGATCAACTGTTCGCGGTTTTTCTCGGGCATCAGGCTGAGTACCGCGACGCGCAGGTCGGTGTGGCCCAGCACGTCGAGCAACTTGAGCTTGGTGAGTGTGCCCAGGTCGCTTTTGCCGGTTCGCCAAGCCGAGATCTGAGCGCGGGTCAGGCCAAGACTGTCCGCCAGTTGGGCATCGCTACCGAACTGGCCTTTCGCTTTTACATCGTCGAATAGGGTGGTCCAATCGTTCATCGTGTCCGATAGCTATAAAGGTGTCAAATTGATTTGACGCGACCTTGGGTGAATGAAAAATTTATAAAATCATGATATGCGTTAAATTAATTCTACATTCATAGCATAGCTGCGCATCTCGTACGATCCATGGGCAGGCCAATTCCCAGAGAAGTGGGCTCCTGCGTTTTCAAGGGCTGCCCATGAATCAATTTTCCTCCGTTCGGTTGCCCGTTGCGCTGAATTCTTACGGGTTGGAAGCGGACGCTGCCAAAGCGCTGGACACCGCGCAGTTCGATGCTCGCCAGGTCGAGTTCATCCAGGCGGTGTTCGGCTACGCGGCTTATCTAAGCCGGAACGATCGCGAGACGCCTGTTGTCGATGCGTTCCTCGCTACCTTCGTCAATCTGCTGGAAACAATGCCGGCCAATGCGCCTGGCGAGGCGTCGGCGTGCGCGCTGCGCTTGCAACGAATCATCGACGTGATTTTTCCGACCGCCGGGTCCGACACGTTTCCGCCCATCACAGGTATGGGCGACATGGACGGCGCCGGGACGATTGATGGAGCCGACGGGGTAGCCGCGTCCCGGCGCGCGATTGATGATGCGGCAGGACCCTCGTGCTAAAGGGGTGCCTTCACGGGCGAAGACTGCACGACTCAGCCCCGGATGGCTCGCGCCCGCTGTACGGTAGCGTGCAGCACCTGGCCGCACCGATCAATACACTCACTGCGAACTGGCTCATGTCCGTCAGTGCACGAGGAGGGCGAGGGCATGAGCAATTGCCAGCTGGAGAAAGAACTGGCGCATCTTGAGCGGGTCATCTCGGGCATCCGCAATTTCGAGGCTTTGCCGGCATCGTATTGGCGCCAGCGTTTGCAGGCAGCAGCGCAGGCCGAAGGGCTCACACGTTCGCAGTGCCAGCATGTACGTCGGTTGCAGGCGCAACTCGCCAGCCTCGAACGCAGGTTGGGGGAAGAGCAAGCCTGATTGGTCGATTTGCCGAGAGTCAGCGCACTCATTGCGGAACATCGAGCGTGACTTCTTTAACGATCTCTTTGACCTGATCGAGCACGCCGTTGCGCCGCCCACGTAAACGTTAGTAAACGATCCTGTAATCCGATTAATATGTTCCGGTTCTAGACTGCTCGGGGTTCAGACGGCGGCATGCCGGTTCTGGGCGGGCAAGCGTTCCCCCACCCGTGGGCGCGTTCTTCGGACGTCTCTATGCGGCCGCCTGTGCAGTCAGTCTCTCGCGTCGCGTTACTTCTTTCGCCAGCCATCGGTGATTCGCTGCTGATGATGACGATTGCGCGCAATCTTCGGCAAAACGGTGTCTGCGTCACGGTTTTCGGGCGACAGATGCAGTCTCTGCGTGCCTGGTTTCCGGATGTCAGCACCGAGGACGATCTGGACGCCGAGCATCTCACGCAGAGCCTGGCGCCTTTCGACACGGTGATCCAGATGCATTGCAACAAGCCCTTCGCTGGGCTCGAGCAACGCCATCCCCACGTGATCCTGCTCGACCACATTTGCCGGGTTCGTTCGCCGGAACCCATGGCTGACCGTCTGACGCGGTTTTGCCGTGACGAACTGGGTCTGTCGAACGTCCATAAAAGCAACGGCATGACGGCTCCCGCCAGCCTGCAGCACAGGAAGTATCCGTTGCGGGTAGCGATCCACCCCACTGCAAGCACGACGGACAAATGCTGGCTGCCATCGCGCTTCATCCGCCTTGCCGTCAAGCTGCGCGAACTCGGTTTCACGCCCGAATTCGTCGTGGCTCCGCAAGAGCGCGCTGAGTGGATACACGTCGAACGGTATGGTTTATCGCTGCCCGATCTGGGCTCGCTCGATAACGTCGCCACCTGGATCTTCGAATCCGGCTGGTTCATCGGCAACGACTCAGGCATCGGCCACCTCGCATCGAGCCTGCATATCCCTACGCTGTCGCTTTTTATGCGGCGCGGCATCGCGCACACCTGGCGGCCTGGCTGGGGGGCGGGGCAAGTGCTGATCGGCAGCACCTACCTGCCCACCGGATTTCTCAAAGAGCGCTACTGGAAGTACATGTTGTCCGTGCGGCGCGTCTCGCGCGCGTTCGAGCAACTGCGCACCAACCCTCACTTCGCATGAATTCAACGCACCAACGTACGGGATCACCAGCAACCGGCGGTTCCATCCAGGCAGGGTCTCACGCTGTATTTCTCCACACCGGTTATCGCACCGCCGGGACCTGGCTGTGGTCGTGCTTTCGCAAGCTCGACACGGTGACCGGCTACTACGAGCCGCTGCACGAAATGCTGGCCACGATCGATGCCGAGAAGCTCGCGAGCAGCACGGCCGATAGCTGGCACTCCGGCCATCCATCGCTTGATATGCCGTACTTCCAGGAGTTCGCTCATCTGCTTCAGCCGGATGGATGCGCGGGTTCGGCTGCGGGCGTCACGGGAATTGCTGCGGGTGTTCCAGGTTACGAACGCCGCTTTGCCATCGATCGTTTCGACGGGAATGTCCCCGATGGGGCCGAGCACATGGTGGAATACCTGCGTGGTCTGATTCGTGCCGCTCATCAGCAGGGCCGCGTGCCGGTGTTCAAATTTTGTCGTTCACTGGGCCGGCTTCGATGGTTTCGCGCCGCGTTTCCCGGGGCCGCGCATATCGTGGTCGAAAAGAATCCGATCTCGCAGTGGCAGTCGTGCTGGCAACTTTATGCTGCACACCGGAATCCGCATTTCGTTGCGGTCCCGCTGGCGGTGTTGGCGTTGAACCGGGACGTGCCGGTGGTGCAGCAGACCATGGAGGCATTGCGGATCGATTTGCCGCTCGCTTCGAAGGCGCCGCCAGGCTCAAGAGGATCACGAGGCTCGCCCGACGAATCGTTGCAGACCTTTGAGTCGTACATCGATTTCTACAAGGAGCATGTGCAGTCGATTGCACCGGCGCAGGCATATCGCGGCTTTCTCGCGCATTGGCTGCTGACCTTGCGGGATGCCGCGACTCAGGCCGATGCGATTTTCGATTGCGACCTGGCGGCCCGTTCACCGGCATACCTCGAAAGTGCGGAGCGTTGGCTCGAGGAACTCACGGGCCTTACGCCCTCATTGGGTAGCGTGCGCCGGGAGGTATCACCCGAGCGTGGCTGCGGGTTCGACGCGATCGAAGGACTGCGGATCCATCTCGACGCATCGCGCCTCGGGGGAGACCTGGTGAGAAACGGCAGCGTCGAGGCCGACGCGCTTTCGCTCTGGACCAGCAAGCTGGCGCAGGCCACCCAGGTGATGGCCTTTGGACCGGCCGCGAACTGGCCGCGCGCGGAGATGCGGGACGGACGCGCCACGCGCGTGGTGGATGTTGCGCTGATCGACGGTGCAGGCATCGACACGGTCCTGCACAGCGAACTGGCTGCGACTCAGGCCGCGCTGGCCGACGTGAAATGCCAGTTGGCGCGCGTGCAGAATTCCCCGCTGTGGCGGGTATGGGGGCCGTTGCGCAAGCTGTATGGCAAGAAACGCCGTCGCAGTGCACGACATGCGGTGCAGCCGCGAGCCGGCAACGAGGCCCACGAGGGCAAGTCGGCAGCGTAAACGGCTGTGCAGACTACGCCGGGTGGCGGCGCAAAGAGCCACGGCGGTGAGGTTCGCCGCCATGGCTGATTCGGTGAGGTCGAGGCTATTTTCAGTGATTCAATGACGCATCATCTGTACTGCGAATCAAATGATGCGTTGGTCTGCACGTCGCGAGTACGACTCGGTTAGAGCGCCTCCGCGGTTTCGGCTTCCGCGATTGACATCTTGGGATTCGCCCACTCAGCCGCAACTGCCTCGATTTCAGCGTGTGCCCGCTTCAGCGCCTCGATGCGGGATGCCTGGTCCGAGAACTGCAACGGTTGCGCGTCCACGAACGTGGGATGCGCGACACCAATGAATCCGAATGCGGCCTTGAGCGCGGGCGTGAGTGCATCCATTGAAGCGTAGGGGCTGCCGGGCCGCAGGTCCACACCGCGACTGGTGATGAAGAGTGCCTTTTGCCGGGCCAGCAACCCTTCGATACGGCCATCCTCCGTAAACTTGTAAGTCAGATTGGTGCGGATGATATTGTCGACAAACGCCTTGAACGCAGAGGGCATCGACCAGTTGTACATCGGCATGGCGAAGACGAACGCGTCGGCTTCCATCAGGCGCCTGCACAGTTCGTCGGAAGCGGCTAGCGTGGCCTTCATCTCCGGGGTGCGCTCGTCGGGTGCAGTGTACGTTGCAATCGCAAACGCTTCCGTGACGTGCGCGGGAGTGTCGACGGTGACGTCCAGATAGTCGAGTTCGACATCGACGCCTTCGTGACGCAGACGTTCAATGAAAAATTGGCTTAACGCGCGCGAGTTGGATCGTTCCCGCTTTGCGCTGGCGTCGACGTGCATGATTTTCATGATTTCGTTCCTGTATAGGGTTTGGGGTTTCAATTAGAGGAGCCGCTGTCACCGCGGCGGTTTGCCGAGCGATGCGCCAGCCATTTCACGACCTGATGTCCGAAAGCGGCCGGCGCCTTTTCGGCGGTGCGCGTGGCCAGATCGACGAGTGAATGTGCAGCCAGCGCTTCGTTCATGCGCTTTTCGGCGTCCAGCATCACGGCATGGATCGAGCACACGCCCCGCGTCGCCCATGCGGGCGGTTTGTCATCAAAGACGGCACAGTTCCCGCGGATCTCGCGGCAGTCAAACAGCGCTTTCTCACCGTCGATTGCATTCACGATATCGAGCACACTAATGTTGGCGGCTGGCCGGGCTAGTCTGAACCCACCGCGCACGCCTTCTGTGGCGGCGACGATACCCGCGCGGGAGAGCTTGGTGAACAGCTTGGCCACATATTCGACGGGCACGCCCTGCAATTCAGCGAGATCCTTGGCGCTCGCCTCGCGCGCACCGGCACCGGGCTCACTGAGATAGAGCAGGCAGTGCAAGCCGTATTCGACCCCAGTACTGATGTGTGCCATTCTCTTAACTCCGACTCAATGTATCGTAGTTGTGAATGTAAGCGATTTCTGGGTTGAACGCAACCGTTCCCGAGCGGAACACACTGTTCACGCGGGCAAAAAAAATCCCTTCTACGTCGAGAAGGGATGGTTTTCGCCTGACGTGCCAGCACGAGCTAGCACCCGCTGCAACAGCACTTAACTATCATCGTCCCGCACCGAAGACGAATGCCGGCACAGCGCGCGCACCGTGAGCGTCATATAGGGAAACAGCGGCAGCTGCATGAGCAGATCGTTCAGTTGGGCTGGACTTTCGACGTCGAAAATACTGATGTTCGCGTACTGTCCAGCGATGCGCCAGAGGTGCCGCCACACCCCGTCCTTCTGCAATTGTTGCGAAAGCGCCTTTTCGTCGGCTTTCAAACGCGCGGCTTTTTCGGCGTCCATATCCGGCGGTAGATTGACCGACATTTCGACGTGAAACAGCATGAATAGCTCCTGTAATAAGACGGTTCTGGAGCACCGCAAGGCGTGTGCTCCGGCGCGGACAATTAGACTTCGCCCGACTCAGGCTGCGGCCCGCGGTCGCTCAACCTCAGTGTCCTGCAGATCGTCGCGCTGTTTGAACAGCGTGAAATCGAAATCGATCAAGGTGAACTCACCGCTCACGCCATACTGCTTGCCGTCGCCCGCGCCGCCCTTCTTCAGTTCCGGCACGAGGCCGTCGCGGGTAGCGAACGCGAAGTCGTCCCACAGGTACGGATCGCCGTCGATATTGATCTGCGTGGTCAGCTTGCGATGGTCCGGCGCCGAAACGAAGAAGTGAATGTGCGCGGGCCGGTGCCCGTGACGGCCGAGCGAATCCAGCAGTTGCTGGGTTTTGCCTTGTGGCGGCACCGAGTAGCCCACCGGCACCACGCTGGTGAAGCTATAACGGCCATCTGCATCGGTGCGGATCGAGCGGCGCAGGTTGAACGCAGGTTGCGACTTGTCGAAATAAGAGTAGTTGCCCAGATGATTCGCGTGCCACACCTCGACCAGCGCATTCGCGAGGGGTTGGCCCGCTTCGTCGAGCACCCGGCCGCGCATCACCAGCGGACCGCCTGGTTCGCCATCCTGATCAAGTCGGGCATGACCTGGCGTTTCGGGCGCGCCGGCGACATATAGCGGACCTTCGATGGTGCGTGGCGTGCCGCCGCTGATGCCGGCCTGCGCTTCCGCTTCATCAATGCGCAGATCCAGGAAGTGCTCGAATCCGAGCCCTGCAGCCAGCAGACCCAACTCACCCGACTGGCCCGCTTCGGCGAGGTAGTTGAGCGCAGTCCAGAACTCGTCAGGCTGAACGTCGAGGTCTTCAATCGTATGGAACAGGTCGCGGACAATCCGGTTCACCACCGTTTTAACGCGCGCATTGCCTTCGTTGATGGCGCTGTCGTTGATTGTTTGCAGCACTTTGTCGATGTCTTGCTTATCCATCAGTTGTCTCCGTGGATTGGTGTAGTGGGGAAGCGGTGTCGTGTTTGCGCGGTTCGTCCTCAGGACGCAAGCACAGTGGCGCCGCGACGGGTGTCACGTCGCAGACGATCTACGAGATCCCAGTTCAGCGTAATGCCGAGGCCTGGTCCCTGAGGCAGATGCAAGGCGAAATTCTCGTAACGAAGTGGCTCGGTGAGAATTTCCTGGGTCAACAGCAGCGGTCCGAAGAGCTCGGTGCCCCACTGCAATGAATCGAAGGTGCTGAACAACTGTGCCGACGCGATGGTGCCGACCGCACCTTCCAGCATCGTGCCGCCATACAGTTCGACGCCTGCGGCCTGCGCGATCGAGGCCACGGCAGCTGCGCCGCTCAGGCCGCCGGATTGCGCGATCTTGATGGCGAACACGTCGGCGGCGCGGGCGCTGGCAAGCGCGAACGCATCGGTCGGACCATGCAGGGCTTCGTCGGCCATGATCGCGACGCGCGAAAGTTCGGTCAGGCGTTTCAGGCTGTGATGTTGAGTCGCTGGCACCGGTTGCTCGACGAGGCTCACGCCTGCGTCCGCAAGACGCGGACAGGCCCACACGGCCTCCGACTCGCTCCACGCCTGGTTGACGTCGACCCGCACTTCACCACGCTCGCCCACGGCCTGCCTGATGGCGATCACATGTGCGACGTCGTCGGCAACCGGACGACCGCCGATCTTCAGCTTGAACACGCGATGCCGACGCGTTTCCAGCATCTGATGGGCCTCGTCGATATCGCGTTGCGTGTCGCCGCTTGCAAGCGTCCACGCCACCTGCACCGAATCCGTCAGGCGGCCGCCAAACAGCTCGGACAAGGGCACGCCCAGACGCTGAGCCTGTGCGTCGAACAATGCCGTTTCAATTGCACATTTCGCGAAGCGGTTGCCCTGAAAATGCGAACGCAAGCGCTGCATCAAGGTGCCAGGCCGCGTGGCCGACTGGCCTTTAAGCATCGGTGCGAAGTAGGTGTCGATATTGATCTTGATACTTTCCGGACTTTCCTCGCCATAAGCGAGACCGCCAATCGTCGTGCCTTCGCCGAGTCCAACTATGCCGTCCGAGCAACGTATGCGCACCAGCACGAGCGTCTGGCAGTTCATGGTCGCCACCGACAGCCGGTGCGGACGAATTGTGGGAACATCCACCAGAATCGTTTCGACGGATTCGATCTTTACCTGTTCAGCGCTCATCGTGCATTTCTCCTTGAACCCATACTACGAACTGTGGCGGGCGCTGTCCAAGTCCGATTCCAACTACTTTCATACTCCAGGGGTATAGATGGAACTGCGCCAGTTTCGGTACTTCGTGGCGGTGGCCGAAGAGCAGAACTTCACGCGCGCGGCGGAGCGGCTGAACATGACGCAACCGCCACTGAGCCGGCAAATTCAGCAGATCGAAGAAGACGTGGGCCTGCCGCTGTTTGAACGGGGCGCGCGGCCGCTGCGCCTGACCGAAGCGGGGCGGATCTTTTACACGCATGCCAAGCGTCTGGTTGACGAAGCAGACGAGGTGGCGCAATTGACGCGGCGCCTCGCGCAACTGGCCGAGCGGATCGTGATCGGCTTCGTGCCCTCCACGCTGTACGGGGCGTTGCCTGCCGTTATTCGTGCGTTTCGTGAGGCGGCGCCTAAGGTGGAGTTGTCGCTGATCGAAATGTTCACGGTCGAGCAACTGGGCGCGCTCAAGGGCGCCCGTATTGATGTCGGCTTCGGACGTCTACGTTTTGACGACGCCCAGGTGACCCGCGAGGTGCTGACCGATGAGCCGTTGATTGCAGCGCTGCCTGAAGGCCATCCCTTGGCGTCGGACCACGCGCCCGTCGAACTGGCGGCGCTGGCACGTGAGACCTTGATCGTTTATCCGAGCACGCCGCGGCCGAGCTTTGCGGATCAACAACTGTCCGCGTTTCGCGATCAGGCGCTGGAGCCGCAAGCGATCCACGAAGTGCGGGAATTACAGACGGCGCTGGGGCTGGTCGCCGCTCAGGTGGGTGTGACCTTGGTGCCGCGCAGTGTGGAGGGTCTTCGGCCGCATGGCGTGGAGTACCGGCCGCTGTCGAAAGCGACGGCGTCGTCGCCGATCATCATGAGCCGTCGTCTGCAGGACAACGCGCCGTCCACGAACCTGCTGTGCGAGATTGCGCGCGAACTCTTTGCGCGAGACCGGACGTAGCAGCGGCGCGCGTGTGCCGCTAACGTCTGGGCCTCTTTACTGAACAGCGAGGTCCTGACTCATGACCAGCGCCAGCGACGAGGCAAGAATCGATTTCGCGAGGTCGTCGTCATCCACGGTGCGAGCCAAGGTAATAGCCCCGACGATTGTCGCGACAATCCCCAGTCCTGCCGTCTCGCCTTCGTGGCCCACAGCCTTCGCGATGCGCGATGCCAGTTGTTGCACGTACCGCGTAAGCAGCGCTCTGACTTCATCATTCGCATGCCGCGCTTCGCCGGCCAAGGCGCATAACGCGCATCCGTTGCCCGGATTTTTTGCGTGAACCTCGCTCAGAAACGGTTCAGCAATCGCCCCTAACGGTGTTTGTGCCGAGTCTTCATCGGGCGTCCTCGACGCCATGCGCTTCTCGCTTTGACCGAGCGCATGTTCCAGCGCTTCGACAATCAAGGCATCACGCGACGCGAAGTGCCCGTAGAACGCGCCATGCGTGAGCCCGGCGCTGCGCATGCAATCGGCTACGCCAAGCGCCTCAATGCCGTTCTCACGGATTTGCCGCGACGCCACTTCAAGAACGCGGCGCTTGCTCTCGGCCTTCTGTGCTTGCGAATAACCCATTTGATTCCTCGGAACGCTTGACAATCTGCATGATGACAATAATACTGAAAATGTGCATGATGATCAACATGCAGATGGTTGACATGGAAGATCCTCATGGCGATTGCCGCGCGGTCGCAATCCTGCACCGCGTAACAGGTTCTCGCGCCTTACTGGGCGCGGCTTTCGCCGCCTCATGGCGGTTTAGTGCGAAAGGAGATGGAAATGCGTTTTTCAGGCAAAACGGCCCTCGTGACGGGCGGCAACAGTGGAATTGGCTTTGCGGCGGCGCGACTATTGATCGCGGAAGGCGCCCGGGTGGCGATCACGGGACGCGATCGCGCCAAACTCGATGCGGCGGCCGCGGAACTTGGCGAAAACGCCCTGGCCATTCAAGCCGATCTGGACAATCCGGATGTGATCGAACCGTTGTTCAAGCAGATTGGCGAGGCCTTCGGCTCACTCGATATCGTGTTTGCCAACGCCGGCATCTCGGGCCCGACACCGCTCGGGGGCACCACGGCTGCAGCCTTTGAAGCGATTTTGCGTACCAATCTCACTGCCGTGTTTCTGACGGTGCAAGGGGCGTTGCCGCTGATGAAGGAGGGCGGTGCGATCGTCCTGAACGGCTCCGTGATGCGTGAACTAGGCTCGCCCGGTTCTTCCGCGTATTCCGCCACGAAGGCGGGCGTGACCGGCATGGCGAAGGTGTTTGCGTCAGAACTGGCGCCGCGCGGTATTCGCGTGAACACGGTGATTCCAGGCGGCACTCGCACGCCGATCTGGACGCGTGGGGCACGCGCGGGCGCGACCATCGAGCAGACCGAATCGGCGTTTGCGCCGCGCATTCCGTTGGGTCGTCTCGCGACGCCCGAAGAGGTGGCAGGCGCTGCGGTGTTCCTCGCCTCGGACGACGCTGCGGGCATTACGGCTGCGGAGATCGTCGTTGATGGCGGAATGACAGGCGCACCGGCCGGCGCGCCGATGTTCCGGAAGCCCTAACCCAAACCTGGTCGTGCGACTCGCTGCATGAGTCGTCCGACGTTGTAGTTGGGTGCAGAGGAGTGAAGGCGGTTGACGCCTTCACTCTTTTTTTTGACCTGTCCTAACGAGCCTACTGATCCTCACAACCCGCAAGCGCGTTCGTCGGAACCAGCCTGAACTCACCGGTGTATACCCCATTGCAATCATTTTTTTCCCGTGAAACACTGCGTTTCATCTGCTGTGTTGGACATCAGTCCGGTATATCAGATAAACGATGGCCAACGCTTTGAGCGCTTTGAACCCGTCAGCGGGCGTATTTGCGCAAGCCATCCTGATTGCCGTTTTGTCCACGCACCGACTTCTCACTCCAGACCGGGAACCCAAAATGAGATTTGTCAGAGGAAGCGCAAGATTCGCTGGTTTGTTCGCTGTTGCCGGTCTGCTCGTACTGACTGCTTGCACGAAAGTCGCGCCGCCCGAGGCGGGCGGTCTGGCCGACTCGGCGCTCAAGCAGGTCTTGCAGCGCGGTACGTTGCGGGTCGGCGATTGCCTGACTTTCGCGCCCTTTGGTTTCTACAACAAGGACGGTCAGCCCGACGGCTATGACGTTGACCTCGCAAAAGAACTTGCCAAGGAAATGGGCGTCAAGCTCGAAGTGGTGAATACGACGAGCGCCAACCGCATCCCGAACCTGCAAACCGACAAGGTCGATGTGGTGTTCTGTAACTTCACGCGCAATCTCGAGCGCGCGAAGGAAATCGCTTTCACGAGTCCGTACGTGGTGGCCAGTGAAGCACTGCTGGTGAAGAAAAGCAGCGGCGTCAAGTCCATCAATGACATGGCGGGTAAAACGATCGCAACGGTCAAAGGTTCGACCAACGGTGACGAAGTGCGCGCCCTGAACATGCAGGTGAAAATTCAGGAATTCGACAGCTCGCAGGCCGCGATTCTTGCTGTGAAGCAAGGACAGGCAGACGCGATGATCGAAGACAACAACTTCCTCGCGTATCAGGCCTCACTCGATCCGGATCTGACCGTGACCAACGAAGCGCTCGTACCGCTCGAATACAACGCGTTCGGCGTCAAGGCTGGCGATCAGGTCTGGTTGAACTACCTGAATCTGTTCCTCTTCAACATCAATGCATCGAAGATGAACGCCCAGCTTTACAAGAAGTGGTTCGGCGCCGATCCGCGCTTCCCGCTCAATCCGCAGTACTGAACCTGCGTGTGCTCAACGTCGGCTGAAAGACGGAGGAATCATGAGCTATGAATGGCTGACCCTTGCGGGCTACTGGAACGACTTCGTGCGCGCGGCGTGGCTCACGCTGCAGATCACGCTGCTGTCCTTCATTCTCGCGATGCTGCTCGGCTTGCTGACGGCACTCGCGAGCGCCTCGCGCTCCACGTTGCTGCGAGGTGTGGCGAGCGTCTATATCGAGGCGATCCGAAACACGCCGGTGCTGCTGCAGATCTTCATCGTGTTCTTTGGTCTGCCGTCGATGGGCATCACGCTCAATGCCTACGCGGCGGGTGTGATTGCATTGGGCGTGAACGTGGGTGCCTACCTTGCGGAGGTGTTTCGTGCCGGCATCCAGTCCGTCCCGCGCGGGCAACTGGAAGCGGCATCGATCCTCGGTCTTGGGCGCCGGCAGATTTTCGTCGAAGTGGTTCTGCCGCAAGCCGCACGCGCGGTCTATCCGGCCATCGTCAATAACCTGATTCAGCTATTGCTCGGTACGTCGCTCCTCTCCGCAATTGCATTGCCCGAACTGAGCGGAACCGCGACGGTCATCAATGCGCGCACGCTGCTGTATATCCAGACTTTCGCGATCACCCTGGTGGCTTATCTGGTGCTGAGCAATTTCCTGTCGTGGGTGGCGGGTCTGATTGGCGCGCGGGTGTTTCACCCACCGCTGGTGATCAAGAAGCCGACGCGCCGCACGTTGTTCCTGGCGCGCCAGGCTGACCGTACGTGAGCACTCAAGGCGGAGACTGAACATGTCAACTGAATTGCTTACGACGAGCCTCTCGATCCTGCTGCAGGGTTTGGTGGCCACGCTTCTTCTGTCCGCGGCATCGATTGTCGGCGGCACGCTTATCGGTCTGCTCGCGGCCGTGCTGCGCTCATTTGGGCCGTGGGGCACGGCGCGCATTGCGCGCCTTTATACCGAGCTGTTTCGCGGTACGCCGGTGCTGATTACGCTGATGTTCATTTATTTCGGCGTGTCGTACTTCGGTTATGCGATCGATGTGTTCGCAGCCGGTGTCGTGGGCCTGAGCGTTTATCAAGGCGCCTACATCGCCGAGGTATTCCGCTCGGGTATTGAATCCGTGCCGAAAGGACAGTGGGAAGTTTCGCAGATTCTCGGCCTTAGCAAGACCCAGGCGTTCTTTTCGGTGGTGCTGCCGCAGACCGGCAGGATCGTACTGCCGCCGCTGATTGGCCAGTATCTCTCGCTGATCAAGGACACTTCGATTGTCAGCATGATCGGCATGTCGGAGTTGATGCATGGGGGACAGGCCATCGTCGACCGGGTGGGACAACCCGTGGAGATTTATGGCCTCGTTGCCGTGCTTTATTTCATTGTGTGTTTCCCGCTCTCGCAGTGGGTGCGCCACCATGATCGTAGAAGGAGCCTGATGTCATGAGCACTGCCAACATTACCGATCCCAAGCCCGTCATCGATCTGAGCGGCGTAAGCAAATCCTTCGGCACGACCAAGGTCTTGAAGGAGATCAACCTCGAAGTCCGGCCGGGCGAGGTGCTCGTGCTGATTGGCGCATCAGGTTCAGGCAAAAGCACGGTGCTGCGTATCATGGCCGGTCTTGAAACTGCGGATTCCGGCGAGGTTTGGGTCAACGAAGTGCCGTTGCACGACGCCCGCCGCGCGAAGGAAATTCGCGGCCATGTGGGCATGGTGTTTCAACAGTTCAATCTGTTTCCACACAAGACTGCGCTCGGCAATGTGACGCTGGCACTGATCAAGGCCCGCAAGATGAGCGTGGCGGACGCGCGCAAGCGCGGCATGGAAGCGCTCGAACGCGTGGGACTCGCCGACCGCGCCGAACACTATCCGAGCCAGCTCTCCGGTGGTCAGCAGCAGCGCGTGGCGATTGCCCGCGCGTTGGCGGTGGAGCCCGGCATCATGTTCTTCGACGAAGCTACCTCGGCGCTCGATCCCGAACTGGTCGGCGAAGTGACGGAAGTGATGCGCGGTCTCGCACGTGACGGGATGACGATGGTCGTCGTCACGCATGAGATGGGTTTCGCACGTAAGACGGCCGATCGCGTCGTGTTTATGGACAAAGGCGTGATTGCCGAGCAGGGCGCACCCGAGCAGATCTTCGTGAACCCGCAGAACGAGCGCACGCGTCAGTTCCTGCACCGGGTGCTCGACCACTGAAACTGCCCTCGCACGCACGCCGTCGTAGCGGGCAGCCAGACGGCGAAGCGTCGCGTGTGATGCGCTAGACTCGCGTCACACAAAAACAGCAGCGAACCTATCGCCGACGGAGTAGAACGAATGTCCGCACCAGAATCATCGAGGGCCAGAGGTGTTGATCGGGTCATCGGCATCTTCAAACAGTTGCACATTGCGCGCCGTCCCATGACGATGCGCGAACTGATCGAAGCAACCGGCGCGCCGCGCTCGAGCATTTACGAACTGGTCACCATTCTCGCGGAAGCCGGCTGGCTTGAGACGGGCGCGGACGGTAGCGTGTTTTTTGGCCGCGAGATGCATTATTACGGCGCCGACTACGCGGAGCATAACGATCTGATCAGCCGCGCACATCAGGCCATTCTGGGTCTCGTCAGGAAGCACGACGAGACCGCGCAGCTTTGCATGCTCGAAGGCAACAAGTACACCGTATTCCTGTCGGAGAACAGTTCGCGCCCGTTCAACATCAGTTCGGATATCGGCGTGAAGGTGCCGATTCCCTGGACGGCGACGGGGCGCTTGTTGCTCGCGCATCTGCGGCCGGACGAGATCCGCGCGCTGATCCCGGATGAAGATTTCATTCTCGACAATGGCCGGCGCCTTGCATTCGATGACTTTCTGCACGATGTCGAACGCGCCGCGGAGCAAGGTTATTGCTGCACCGAAGGACTCTCGCATACGTTCCGGTATTGCATGGCCGCACCGATTCGCGACCGAAACGGCCTCCCCGTGGCGGCGCTGTGCTTCATGACGAGCCGCGACACCCATGCCGACAAGCGGGCCACGATGCTGGAAGATCTCATCAGCTCGGCCAAGTCGCTGTCGCAGCCCCATGTGCGGATGTAAGAGCCGGGAGTCTCCATCGTCATGACAGTGAACACGCTGCCAGACCCGGTTGCCGCATTAGCGGTAGGCGTCTTTCGTATCGATGTCGCCCGTGTCGGCGGCGATCCCGAAGCAGCGGCGTTGGCCGCCGAACTGCAGGCGACCAGCCCGGAGTTCCGTGAACTGTGGGCGGAAAACGAAGCGCACAGCCATTGGCTGGGAACCAAACGGCTACATCTTTCGCTGGCGGGCACGCTTACGCTTGAATATTCGGGCTTTGCGGTTGGCGGTGCGGACGGACTCAGCATGATCGTTTTGCCGCCCGCGATGCCCGCCGATTCAAACGCCATTGAAGTGCTCGTTTCGAGGAAAGCTCGGGCAGCGTGAATGTGGATTCTCGACCCGCGAGGTTTCAGTTCGCCGACGACCGTGCAATTGTGAAAATTGACTCGCCTAAAAAACCCACTCGGGTTGCCGTAATAGACGGGTGCCGGTGCGATTGCTAACCGTATTGACGGTAGACATGCCCCAGTTCAATTGCACCTTCAACACTTTACGGACAGAGCCACGCGAGTGAACCTACAATCCATTGCAGTCAAACTAAGCCTTATTTTTGGCGCAGCACTCGCGGCCACGATTCTTGCCATCACAGTCTTCGCGACGCTCAACGTGCGCCGCGAGGCGGTCGATAGCTTCAACGACGCAAGCAACGGCCAGATTCATCAGATCGATGCGAGTCTGAGGGACACATTTCAACGCATCCACGACAACGTCACCTTTCTGGCGGAAACGCCGGTGGCTCAATCGGCCAATGAATCGCTGACGAACTATCTGACGCACGGCGGTCAGATGACGCCCGACACCAACGGCGGCGTCGAAACTGACATCTTCCATGAGCTACAGCGTTTCGGCGATAGTCATCCAGATCTGCAATACGTCTACGTCGGCACCAAATGGGGTGGCTATGTGCAGTGGCCGAAAGGCAAGTTCACGAGCGATCACTACGATCCGCGCGAACGTCCGTGGTTCACGCAGGGCATGCAGGCCGCGGGCGACGTTCGCCGCACGGCAGCGTATGCCAACTCAGGTGGCGACAAGAACGTCATCATCAGCTTTGTGCGTACCGTTCAGGATGCCCAGGGCAAGCCGCTCGGCGTGCTTGGGATGGATATCTCGCTGGATGGCTTTGCGAAAACCATCGCACAGGTGCGCTTTGGCGAGACCGGCTATCTGATGGTCGTTGAAGATAGCGGCACCGTGCTGGTCGATCCGAGCGAACCTGCTCACAATTTCAAGGCGCTCAAGGATCTCGGCGATGGTTACGCCGATCTCGCGGGGTTCGACAACGGAACACACTCGGTTGTCATCGACGGCAAGCGCTACGACAGTGTGATCTATACGTCACCCCAACTCGGATGGAAATACATCGGGTTGATTCCGCATGCGGAGATGATGGCGTCGGCCAATCGCCTCAGCGCGATTCTCATCGGCGCCGGCCTGCTTGCGCTCGTCGTCGCGCTGACGTTGACGACGGCGCTCGGCCGACGGCTGACCGCGCCGCTTCGTCAGGTATCAACGGGCATGCAGGACATCGCTTCCGGCGACGGTGATTTGACGCAGCGTTTGCCCGTCACGAGCGAGGACGAAGTAGGCATGCTGGCCGTGCAGTTCAACGCCTTTGTCGAAAAGCTCAACGGCGTACTGCTGGATGTGCGTGCCAATAGCGAAACGCTGCGCGTGGCCACCGGCGAGATTTCGGCGGGTAATGCTGATCTGTCCGCACGTACCGAACAACAGGCGGCAGCGCTGCAGGAAACAGCGGCCAGCATGGAAGAGCTGACCGCCGCCGTCAAACAGAACGCCGAAAGCGCCCGGCATGCGAGCTCGCTGGCGGCCAACGCCTCCGCGGTGGCGCGGCGCAGTAGCGACGTGGTGGAACGGGTGGTCGATACGATGAGCGACATCAGCCAGAGTTCGAATCGAATCGCGGATATCACGGGCATCATCGAGGGCATTGCGTTTCAGACCAACATTCTCGCGCTCAACGCGGCGGTTGAATCGGCTCGGGCCGGTGAGCACGGCCGTGGCTTTGCGGTGGTGGCGAGCGAAGTGCGCAGTCTCGCGCAACGCTCGTCGAGCGCGGCAAAGGAGATCAAGGATCTGATCGGCGCTTCGGTCGGCAAGATCCAGCAGGGCTCGGTGCTGGCGACTGAGGCGGGACAGACCATGTCGGAAGTAACCAACGCTGTCGGGCAGGTCACGGCCATCATGGGCGAAATCGCGGCTGCATCGGATGAGCAGAGCCGCGGAATTGAACAGGTGAATCTGGCGATCACGCAGATGGATGATGTTACGCAGCAAAACGCTGCGCTGGTCGAAGAGGCGGCAGCGGCTTCGCGGTCGCTGGAGGACCAGGGGCGGCAATTGAATGAGACGGTTGCCGCGTTCAGGTTGCGTGAGCCAAGCTGAGTTTGAGTTGGAGGGGGGCGACGGACTAGCAAGGACGCACCTGGAAGATTGATAACCAGGCGCGCCCTTGCGGTCTGCTAGACAATCGCCTTAAGCGCGGCAATCACCGCCTCGGGTTCCGCCCGGCCTGTCATGTAGTCGACGTCGACATGCGCGAAGCGAACAACACCCATCTTGTCGAGAACATAGGTCGCGGGAACCGGTAGCTCGTACGAATCCTCGCCGTTACGCAGCGCAATGTCGTTCTTGAATAGGTTCCTCGATAACTCCTTCACTTCCTGTCCGATCTGGAACACGATCCCGAACTGCCGTGCCACTTTGTTGCCAAAGTCGCTGAGCACCGGAAAGGTCAGCATGTTTTTCTCGGCCAAAATGATCCCGTGGTCCGGTTTTTCAGGAGAGATGGCGATCAAGGTCGCCCCGAGTTCCTTCATTTGCGGCAGGACTTCCTGCAGACTCCGCAGTTCGAGGTTGCAAAACGGGCACCACTCGCCGCGGTAGAAACTGATCACCACGGGGCCACTCGCCCGCAAGGTCTTGAGCGAAACTTCGCGACCCAACGCGTCGGGTAGTGTGAATTCCGGCGCGGTCTGCCCCGCCTGCAATGCGCCCTCGATCGTGCCCGCCGCCCGGACCCGATCCAGATCGCCTGTGAGGATGCTGAACTTCTCACCCAGCTTTTCCTGGGCTTTTGCCTTGTGCTCCGCCGCTACCTGGTTCAAAGACATCGCATGCTCCAAAGGATTGTAGATTCAAGGAACAGCCCGGTTGGCTATCCCGAGTGCAAAACAGACGACATCGGCCCGCGCGGCGCCCGACACCACGCGAACGGCCATGTCGATGCAATTTTGTATCGACCGCTACAAACTCTATGGTGATGCCACGCCTTTGTCAATTGAATATTTAGCGACTGCTACAGATATGCTAGGATGCCTGGATGGCACGCACCTTGGAATTCGATTACACGACCGCTCTCGAACGGGCGACGCGTCTCTTCTGGGAGACCGGTTACGCGAGCACGTCTCTGCGCGACCTGCTCAAGCAGATGGGAATCGGCGAGGGCTCGTTCTACAACACGCTCAAAAGTAAAAAGAACGCCTACCTGGAGTGTTTGAAGCACTACAACGCGACCGTCAATCGCCATCGCGGCGAGGCTTTCTTTTCCGCGCCCACGGCGGCATTGGGGGTGCGAGCGCTTTTCGAGTCCGTGCTCGATTGTCTTGACGACCCGACCACGCCCTCGCCAGTCTGCCTGATGGCGGGTAGTGTGACCCCCGAGGTATTAGATGAGCCTGATTTGCGCGACTATGTGCAGCAGCAGTTTTCGATGCTTGCTGAGCGGATCACTGCGCGCCTGAACGTTGACAAGGAAGCAGGGCTCTTACCGGCGGAGTTTGAACCCGAGCTTGTTGCGCCGATCGTCATTACCTATTTGCACGGTCTGTGGCGAATGGCGTTGGTTTCCTACAGTCGCTCCCAATTCGAACGACAGATCGATACGTTTCTGAACGGCCTGGGGCTCTGAGAGCAGATCTGCCAGGCATGGCTGAATCTTCCGTGATCGACATCCACAATTCGAATTCGAAGCTCCTGGCTAATTTCGTTCTCCGAAAATGCCAGTTGGCTGGCGGCTAATGTCGTGCAAAAACTCGCATAAGGAAGTCCATGCTGTTTGCACGAGGTAGTGATCGGCCCAAAGCGGTCGACCGACTTTCCCGATTTCGGCCGTTCATACGAAGGAGCGCGTCACTTGATTGACGCCGAGCATAACTGTTCTTGCCGCCATATGCTCACTGTTAGACCTAAAGCGACATTTAATAAAATGAAGGCTCCCAGCACCAGTGGCCAGACCATCGGAGGTTGTTCCCAACGAGTGACGATTGCGGTAGTCGGTAATGACTTTACTAATCGGACTTGCAGCTTGAGCTTCAACAACGCGTCCCGGTTGTAACGGCCGTCCTTGTCTCGGATTAATCGTTCGTACTGCTGCCCAGCGTAAGAATATTCGACGAGAGGACTTAGATTCCCGTTTGAACCTGGCTCCAACCTTAGGACGCGGCCTTCGACGACGGTCGAATCATTCTCGAACGCCTGTGATGTCAAATAGGCGTTCACTGCCCCATAGGTCCACCCCGCCACAATGACGCATGTGACAGCGGCCTTGAAGCAGCGCGCACCTATCGAGTCAGGTCTTTCAGCCCACATTGTTCACTCTCTTATGCTAGTCATGGCGTGCCGGCAGTCGTTAGCTCGAACCGCGAAGACAGGCGCGATTCCCCGTGATGTATGAAGAGGGTTCCCAACTCGAGCATTGGAGAGTGGTCGTTCCCAAGTTATTAACGATTCAGGAGCCACCGTCGAGCGGCCGAAAGTGACCGTTCGCGGCTAATTGGGTGAAGTTGTCGCGTATCGATGCTGGGTCTTTCGGTTCCCAGTACCCACCGCTACCGTGATGCGCTTCCGCGCGCAACCAAAAAAGCTTCATTGCAATGTAGGCAGCGAAAATGGTACTCGACGTAGTCGTCCCATGCGCTTCTCTGTCTCGGGTAGCATTTGCGTCGCGTAAAAATTTTATTGGGTACGAACGTTGTCGGGTGACGATCCTAACTCAAGGGCCGCGACGTAGCCCGGCAGCAATGCCGTCGTAGGTTTCAACAGTTCGATTGCGCTCATTTTGTTCGGTAGGTGTCCGAGAGCAATTATTGTCAACAGTTTAAGCGGTTCCGTAGAGTGTCCCAAAGTGGCCGCACTCTGCTTGTCTCGGCCGACGACAGGCGTCCCCGGTTCTGCCGATTGTTCGGGATCCACGACTGGCCGTTTCTCTGCGCGATGGACCCTGTTGCAAATCGGCTGCTTTGCGCTGCATTAAAGCGGCTTGAACGCAAGCATCTGCCAAGCCCAACGCGGGCATATGGCGACGGCCCCCTGGCGTTCTCAGGCAACCGGCTTGCGCCACACGCTGGCTAGCCACGGCTGCCGCTCACGCGGCAAGCCGGCGGGCCGGTAATAGTGCTCAATTTCGATGAAGCCCGCGCCCGCCATATATCGGCGCCATGCTTCGAGATCATGGAAGACGCCGTAGCGGTCGTGGCTCCAGCCTTCCTGATTCGTGCCGCGCGGGTTGGAGCTGAACAGCACGCCGCCGAGCTTCAGTGTCGCGTGCAATTGCCGCAATACGCGCGGCAACGCCTGACTCGGGACATGGAAAAGCGCGGCGTTGGCGAAAATGCCGTCAAAGTGCGCGGCCGGCAAATCGAGATGCAGGAAATCCTGCTGCCAAACGTCGCAGCCAGTCGCGTCACGCGCCATTGCAACGAAGCGCTCGGCGCCATCGAGGCCGACCGCGCAATGGCCGAGTGTAGTGAAGGCCTTGAGATCTCGCCCCGGCCCGCAACCGAAATCCAGGATCGTAAGAGGCGGCTCGACTTCGATATGGTGCAGCAGCGCCGCGATGTTCTGCGTGACGTCGTGGTCGTACGTGCCGTTGCGGAAATCTTCCGCGTGCGCGTCGTAGTGCTGCAACGTGAGGGCACTGATTTTATCGAGGTCGCGGGAGTCGAGTTCCATGCGGGAAGTATATCTCGGGGCATTTCCCGCACGACTACGTCGTACTTCCTGTGCCATCGGTCGTGGTCGGTTGCGTGCCGAACAGGATGACCGGCGCGATTCCGTGTGCGCAACTGATTCCTCTTGGGTTTCCGAGGAAAGCGCACGATATCAGGCGAACGGCTGGAGATGACCGTACCTCGCCCATCGTCGTGCGATCGACCCGTGCGTGCCGCGAGCAGCAGCACGCGACCCGGAAGAGACTGTCGCGTCTACGCGAAGCGGCCATTCGATCTAGCCGCGCACGTCTTCTGTTGCGAAGAGAAAGCGTGATGGGAAATTCCTCAATATATGTGAACACCATTTCACCTCCGTATCGCCCGTGCCGTGGGAACGCTTGTTAGCTTAGCTTAGCTTTGCGAAACCGCGCTTAGCGGTCGAGTGCCGGGTGCATCGCCATCTACCGCCGCTGCGCCGGGTTCGTAAGCAATTTTTGCACGCGCAGCGAAAATGCCGCGTCTGCGACTTTTTTGTCTGTGGCGATATCTGCCATCAGAGATACTGCTCGCCGCATATCATCGAAGTAGCGCATTTCTGCATTGCGGGCGGCCATGAGCGAAGAGCCCTCTGGCAACGGAGCATTGGCGAACATGTTAAATAGCTCATTCCATTCCGGCCACACGCTGTTGTGTACGAGTGTCGAGAATTCGTTCCGGCGGCCAGGTACGTCTGTCATGGACTTGAGCAACTTCATTTCTGCGTTGAGACGCGTGTCGATTACTGAAGCCCGCTCCTCCATTCGGGCGAACGCGAGCAGCTTCTGTGCGTCGAGCGAGGCCGTTTCGTGTAGCGCCTGCAATCCAAGTCCGAAAATCGTGATCGCCGCGATGGCCCACGCGAAAGCCGGCGTGTGAAACATGGATGGTCGCGTGTACACCCCTGAACGGGGCCGTCCCAGAATCCAACCCATTACAAAGCCACCGAGCAGGCCACCGAGATGCCCTGCCGCATCAACCCGAGGCTGGCTGTGTCCTGCGCATAAGCAATAGATTACAAGCCATACACCGATGTTGAAATATTTTGCGCGCGCCATTTTGTCCATTGTGGACAGAAAGCGTGCTACATACGCAAGTAATGCGCCGATTACGCCAAATATGGCACCTGACGCACCTTCGCTGCAGACCCAATAGTGCAGGCACAGGCTTGTGAGATTACCTGTAAGCGCCGCGAATAAGTACAAAGCCGAGAAGCGTGCGCTGCCATATTCCCGTTCTACGACAGCGCCCGCAAACCCGAGTACCACCATGTTCCAGAAAATGTGTTTAAGATTTTGATGGACAAAAGACGCAATGACCAGTCGCCATACCTCGCCATTTAGCGTATCCGGTCCGAAGTTACCGCCGAAAACAATCAGTGTGTGAAGATCAATATGTCGGAAGTCCGCGCCTTTGCCAATCATGAGCACGTAGACGAGTACATTCAAGGCAACGATGGTCCAGGTCACCCAAATGCGTTTGGCAGATGTTCCGGATTCGACATCCAGCCGTTCGGATTCTGCCCGGCTAAGATCGGGCAGAGGTTCAATCAGACTCATGCGCCATCCCCGTTCATTTGAATTTTGATCTAGCTACAGGCTGAAAGATTTTTCCGTACGCGAGCGCACGCACTCCACTTTAGCGAGCCAGATCGTCAGGCGCGCGGACTTGGTAGATCATTATTGTTGCGTTGTGCCATGCAAGCTCTAGCCTATTGTCAACGATTTAGGGCGGGACGTCGACCGTCCCTTTCTGGCCGAGGGCGTGTGAAAACGCAATGATCGCCTAAACTGAATCAACGCACTGAGACCGGGTGACTCATGAAGCGATTCGTTGAAGGCGATGACCGCAAGCAGGTCGCACTACTTCCCGAATGCGTCGACGACTACATCGGACAGGACAATCCGGTCAGGGTCAGCGATGCCTTCGTCGACGAACTGGACCTTGCGGAACTTGGTTTCAACGGCACCACGCCGGCGCTCACGGGCCGCCCGTCCTATCATCCTGGCGTGATGCTCAAGATCTATATCTACGGGTTTCTGAACCGCGTACCTTCGAGCCGACGTCTTGAGCGCGAATGCCAGCGTAATGTCGAACTGATGTGGCTGACAGGACGTCTGGCACCAGACTTCAAGACGATCGCCGACTTTCGTCGCGACAACGGCCCAGCCATTCGCAACGTATGCCGTCGTTTCGTCGAACTGTGTCGCGGGTTGAAGCTGCTATCCAGTGACATGGTGGCCATCGACGGCAGCAAGTTCAAGGCGGTGAACAGCCGTGACAGGAACTACACGGTAGGCAAGATCGACAAGCGTCAGCAGCAGATTGAGGAAAGCGTTCAGCGATATCTCGACATGATTGAAACTGCAGACCGGACCGGTCCGACAGGTTTCGATGTGAAGACCGTCCGCCTGTACGAGAAGATCGCTCTGTTGCGCCAGCGGATGCGTGAGCTCGAGCAGATCAAAGCGCAGTTGAAGAAAAAGCCGGACGGACAGCTGTCGCTTACCGACCCGGATTCCCGTTCCATGACCAGCGGTGGCAAAAGAACCGGAACGGTCGGCTACAACGTTCAGGCCGCCGTGGACACGAAACATCACCTGATTGTTGAGCATGAGGTGACGAATATCGGAAGCGATCACGGACAACTCAGCAGGATGGCTTTATCGACGAAGAACACGATGGGTAAGGCGAAGCTGAAAGTACTGGCTGACCGTGGTTACTACAGCGGTCCGGATATCCGCGCGTGCGAGCTGGCCGGGATCAAAACGTATGTCCCGAAACCGCTCACCTCAGCATCAAGGAAGAAGGGGCTCTTTACCAAGCGAGACTTCGTCTACGTTGCGAGGAGAGATGAATATCAATGCCCCGCAGGCGAGCGTGCAATTCGTCGATTCACGACCGTTGAGCATGACATGACCCTGCAGGTCTACTGGCCCAGTGCCTGCCCGCGTTGCCATCTCAAGGAGAGATGTTCTCCCAGCGACTATCGTCGAATCCGACGATGGGAACACGAGCACGTGCTGGAAGCCATGCAGCGTCGGCTTGAGCGGAAGCCAGATGCAATGACCATCCGCAGAAGTACCGTTGAGCACGTATTCGGTACGCTCAAGCACTGGATGGGCGCCACGCACTTCCTGACGCGGACGCTCGGAAGGGTGAGCACTGAAATGAGTCTTCAGGTACTGGCCTACAATCTGAAGCGCGTCATGAATATACTTGGGGTTGCCGGGGCGATAAAGGCGATGAGGATGGCTGAAAGCTAAGGCCCCGAGGGGCTTTGTTGCGCTCAATACGTTACGTTAGCGTGCGCCCGATATATCAAACTCGATCGATCAGGCCGGTGGGCTTGTGTTGAGCGATAAGAAAACAGTTTCCACACGCCCTCGGCCGAGCAGCGCCTCAGGCGATGGGCATGTGCGGCACTTGCTTCGAAATACTACGGGCGCCTGGCGCGGCAATTTTCACAGAGCGATTCCAAAATATTCGATGAGCGCACGCTGTCTCTCCTCGCTCGAGGCGAGATCCACGACATTACGCGACCCGGCGTCGGTCTCGATTAGTTGGGTCCCGCTCAGCGTAATACGCCCGGTTGACGTAGCGCGCGAACAGACTTCTTTCCGTGTGAAATGGGACTGGTCAGAGGTCTGGTGAAACGTGCACATTTCATTGAAATCCGAGAGCTGACGCGGTTTCGTCGGGAACTTGAATGATGGCTTCATGGCATCGTTCGATGCGCCACTTCCGACCATTACCGTGAATGTGCTGGCGTCTCTTTGGACGCGATATACGCGGCGGTCCCGCAGTTGATCGTCGGTATCGGACAGCCGCAAAGGGGCGGTAAATGAATCGCCAAAACCAACATCGGCAAGATACCGGTCTCCGTCAAAATCGACGACAAGAGCCATGTGATCGAATAGCGGACCCGTTGTGCCGTCCTCTCTAAATACCTCCGCTGCGACCATCGTCACTTCGAAACCGATATCCGTCAATAAACGCGCGAACAGTCCGTTCAGTTCATAGCAGATTCCGCCACGTCGTCGCTCCACAATCTTCGCAAATAGATGATCCTCTTCAAGCACGATCTTTTGGCCGAGATGAATATCAAGGTTCTCGAAGGGAATCATCTGCATGTGCGCACGATGCAGATTCCGGAGCGTCACTACGTCGGGCTCGAGTGCCGAGTGAACGTCAAGTCGAGCCAAGTATCTTTCTATATGCATGCCGAATTCGCGTGTCGATGTTAATTAACCATCTTGGCACAGATTGTCGTCGATGTTCGCCCCGTGCCCGACGCCCTGCTCCTGGCCGAACCTGGAAGTCCGACGATTTGCCGATGCGTCATTCAGCGTGGCTCTCGATGATCCGCCGACCGGCTTCCACATCCTTGCTGCGACTGCGCATCTGTATCAAGATCAAGTCGGCTGATCAGGAATAAGCGACGCCCACCATGACAGACGATCCCAATCTCGATCCTGCATCTGATCCCGACAAACTGACGGGCCCCGGCGGCATGACGTTGCGGCAGATCCACGAACAGGTGCAGAAGAGTGTCGAGCGCGACAGCGCAGTACAGGCTGTGCACAAGTCACAAGCTTCTTCGCAAAGCCGGTGGCAGCGGTGGGTGCGCTACGTGTGGGGCCGCAGCGGACGTCGCTAGCGACGGTCTGATAACAGATGCGCCGGTCGCAAGCACTTTCTCAGGAGTTGAGCCGTCTCGCCATTCAACCGCCGTTTCTCTCCGTCCAACCCGAAATTTGAACTCCCGTAGGTCAGTAATGTTACTAGCGGTCGGCCGTAGCCCGACCCGAAGGCGACGTACAAGCTGCTCGAAAGCGGGCACTCAAGCGCAACAAAGTTCGGATCTCACTTCACACCCGTGACCTTGATCGGGGAGCGCACGTCGGTGCACGGCCGTGCGCGTCGATGTTCCTGAAGCCTCCCTGAATACCGGTCGCGCGCGCCGCGACGAGCTAGGGTAGTGGCGAATGGTCGAACGATTGTTGCTTTCGGTGTGGACCTGGCGTGTGCGAACTACGTGGCTGAACCACTGGCCGCCCGGCCCGTTTTAGCGCTTATCTATCGCTGCCCGCACGGCCGTGTGGCCCTCCAAAATAGCGTTTTGGCAAGGAAACTGTCGAACTCCGGTGACCTGCTTTGAGTCTGGCTTTGTACGGCATCCGCTTTGATCCATGCGGCCCTTGATCTTACAATTTTATAACAATCGCACCCCCTTCCGAACAAAGCCACAGCCGATCACGTCGGGCGGAAATCGGTAGCCGGCATAAGAAATGGCGTCGGTGGCAGGTGTCGTGTGTTGCAGGGCGGTTCGTTTCATACACGAAATTCTCGCCGCAATCCCGTCAACATGCCAGCAACGTGACAGTACCAACGACATGCCTGACGACCGCGTCGGTCATCTCAGCATCGCCGGATGCGGGTGCGTGGCTCATCGCACCGGCGCTCACGTTCATGCCGGACATTTCATCGGCAAAGGCCGTGCCGATTGCCGCAGTGGAGGAGACGAGTGGTGTTGACCTCGCAAACGCAGAAAAAAATTTCTCTGCACGCGTCATATCCGCGCCACCAGCCCGACAAACGGGTGACCGCTGTCCACACTCGGGACCTCACATGCAACTGCTTTTATATCGATCCACCGGTAAAAGGCTGGCGCGCAATCTGGACTCAGCATTTGGAAGTCGGTCAGTTGTCGAACCGAATCGCTGCCAATTGCGTAAAGCGCCTGTCAGCGTTTGCGTACGACGTACGTGCCTGACCATCAACGCGTTGCTGGTAGCGCACGATGCATTAAAAGTCCAACGGACTGTCCTGCGTTACGCAGATTAATAGTCCACCTACATACGGAGCTGTCAATGAAATTAGACCGTGTTTTTCCACGTGCAGCGCGCAAGCAGTTCTTCTTTGCCATCACCGCCGCGCTCGCTTTACCTTCGATTTCGTGGGCTGATTCGAATATCGACTCAGCCGGCGCTGTCTTTGTTCTGTCGAACCAGTCCTCCGGGAATGCCGTGCTAGCGTACTCCCGGGACGCGGACGGTCATCTTACGTACCAGGCGACCTATCCAACAGGCGGCAAAGGTGTAGGTACCGGAGCCGATCCCTTGGGCTCGCAAGGCTCATTGGTTCTGTCGTCCGGATTCCTGTTTGCGGTAAACGCCGGAAGCAACGAAGTCTCTATGTTCAAGGTGGAAGGCACGAAGCTTACGCTGCTTGATAAAGAGCCATCGGGCGGCCAAATGCCGGTCAGTGTTGCGGTAAAAGGATTTGTCGCTTATGTGCTCAACGCAGGGGGGACTCCGAACATAAGCGGATTTCTCGTCGACGGCGTTGGCAAGCGCTTGATCCCGTTAGCGAATTCGCTGCGTCCCGTCGCCGGCGGCACATCGGCTCAACCTGCTCAAATCGGTTTCGCGCCGGAAAGCGACGAACTGATTGTCACTGAGAAAGGGACGCAACTCATCGATACATATCACCTGGACCCAGCCGGATACGCGACTGGCCCCGTGCGGCACGCGTCAATCGGCGTCACGCCCTTCGGTTTTTCGGTTACGCGTGGCGGCTACGCAGTCGTTTCGGCGGCAGGCTCGGGCTCCGTTGCTTCTTACGACATCGAACGCAATCAAGACCTGACGCCGATCAGCAACGTACCCCTCGGACAAACGGCGTCGTGCTGGCTCGTCACCACAGGTGACGGGCGCTACGCGTATACGGCGAACGCGGGTAGCAGCACGATCAGCAGCCTGCGAGTGACCGCCGACGGCCAAACGCAACTGATCAATCCCATCGCTGCGGCCGTAAGCGCCCCGCTCGACCTCGCACTGACCGCGAACAGCAAGTTTTTATACGTCCGCGAAGGGGACGGCGCCGTCAGTGGCTTCCGCATCTCGCCCGATGGCAGTCTGAGTTCGATCGGAGCGGTGACCGGCCTGCCCCCGAGCGCGCAAGGCATCGCCGCTCGCTAACCGACATCTGCCGACGAAAATTCGTGCAGAGCGCTGAAAGCATTCTAACCCCATGTAGTCACTAAAGCGGTCCGGAGGCGAGCTGCCTCGGTTGTCCGCCCCGCGTTCTGGTCGACACGAACGCTGGGCGGATCTTTTTACGAATCGCCGCTTTCATCGACATATCAATGGTTGCGCTTGAAGTGCTGCCATCGCGGATCGGCTTTGCTCGCGTTTGTTGCGCAATCAAGGGAGTACGCGTGATCGTCATTGCTTCGCTTCTTCGGCTCGTGGATCGGCTCTGGTGCAAATAGTTGAAATTGTGCCGAAGGCTGCGTGGCCATAAAGCTGCTTTCATGGGGTAAGCACGGCGTTCCAGATCGAGGACGGAGTCCGGTCTTTGAGGCGCAGCTGGCCGAGGGCAAACTGTGCCTTGCGGATGCGATGCAGTAACTCGACGCCTGTTAGGGTGATGGCCGCGCAATCGAAATTCTTGAAGCCGAGCATGGGTCCTGTTCTGGACTTGATGCCCCGATGATCCTGGTCGGGTAGCCGTACCGCATTGCTGAGGTACGGCCCACTAAGAACCGTACGTGCGCCTTTAGGAGCATACGGCTCAAGCCTCTGCAAAGGCATCTGTCGACACCCGGTGGTGCAAGTGCTTTTTCAGGCGTATTGCGGATATCTACGGCAATTGAGATGGTGTACCTGAAGGTTGCTTGCTGCATCCGTCCCGCCGTCAGTTCGCTTCACAAGATGCTTGACATCCCAGCGGGTGTCCATTGTGATGGGCTGCTGACAGTTGGAACACATGTCAGCTTGCCTTGGCCAGACACGGTACAGCTTACCGCGACCTCGCGCTGAGTTCAGCATCTTCTGGCCCCATCGGGATTCGAAGTACCGCGCCCATTGCTGATCGTGCGGATTGGCGCCGGCGTCGACGACAAGGCCTCCAGGAAAGCGTCTCCGCTCGGGAAGGACGCCGCCGTTATTCCAACGGAGCGCAACTGACGGCAGATCGCCCGGCTCACCGATTCATCGTCATCAACGACGACAACAACAATTGTTTTGGCATTTGCCATTTTGGAATGCCGAATGTCTCAGGTGGCAGGTGCATGCACGGGAACGCAAGCTTCACGGATCAGGCTACGCCACGCGACGCGCTGGCAGCATCGGACTTTGGACATAGATGCCGGCGATGAAAATCAGGCTCTCCGCACGTTCGACAATCTTGTCGCCGTCGTGCCCGCACTCAACGACCCACAGGGGCCCAGCGGGCAGAGGATGGCTAGCCGATTGTCGACAATCTAGGCATCCATGTCGAACGACCGGATCTGGCCGATTGGGTGAGGTCGCCAACGGCCGCTTATTGGCACTCCAGTTTGCAAAACCTGAATCTGGCTAACTGACAGGTTTGGAGCAAGCTGTCTGACCGCAGTGGGTGGCGGCAGCTATGCGCCCTGCCGAGGCAAAAACGCCAGTGAAGTATTGGCCCAGGAGAAGGCACCGAGAGGGCGCATGTGTCGCTGAGCGCACGATGACAGCTTCAGGCTTGCGGCATTCTTTCTTGATCGCAATGATCATGGCCCCACGCTGGAACATTCAATTCTATTCGCTTTACAACGTACAGCAACCCCACCGTTGTTTCGAACCCAACACCCAATACCGTCGCCGTGCAAGGTTGCTTTGGATGTGCAACGATAGCCGTGCAACTCGCACCTGTCTGAAGACACTAGACAACTCAACGGGGAAGATCGATGAGAGAAAATGCCGAGACGCTATTCGTTGCTTCAGAGGACATCGCAACAGCGTTAAATCTGCTTGAGAGCATTGAGGTTGAGGTCGGGTTCGATAGCGATGATCCGGAGAGCGTCGAGCAGGCGATTCTCGCCGTCGAGGAGGCGATCAATACTCGCCTGAGCTCCCATCGCGGCGATTCACGCATCGAATCTGCCATCCTTCGCGTCAAATTTGACTTCCGGTGCGCGATCCTTGACCAAGCCTCGTCCGATGAGGACGATAATGAGGTGATAAGCAGCGTCCACACCCTGCAATGATATTTCCGTGCCCGCCCGATCGCCAACTGGGATCGGGCGGGCACCGTAACGAAGCACTGAACTGGAATGCTGTCGGCCAAGCGCTGAAGTCAGCTTTGCACGGCGAAGCTGAGCGCCGTTCGTGATTCGCAGGATTTGATTGTAACGATGTTAATCCAGGACAGGGCTGAGATGTGGACCGGTTAGCCTGACATGGTGAACGACCGCTTTCGGCGAAACCGGAGCTCGCCTATGGATCGCGCCATGCCTGTCGCACGAGACGTTGTCAGGCGACGAGCGAACTAGGGCGACTGAGGATAGTGAGGAATTGCCTGACTAAGGCAAACCCATGGTTGTGCACTGGATGTCCAGATATCCAGCATCGGCTGAAACTCCGACGGATTGTCCAGCGTAGGGAAACGGATGGACATAACTTCTGGAGCAGTCTCGCCAAGCGTGTATGGGCAGTCTCAACGACATCGTTCTCCCACGAAGCGGCGGCAGCGGGGCGACAGTACGGGCCGATGCCATCGACAATGAACGTTTCGAAAAGCTTCGGAGCGAAATTTATATTCTGGCAATGAAGCTCAAATCCGAAGAGTATTAATCTGGATCGAGCAATGCAAGTCCGAACACCTCAGCAAATGAACTTCACCTTCCAAACTCGGTGGAAAGAGGAATTGGTGTGCTCCTGCCCGCTTGGAAAAGTGGTGCTTGAAATGCCAATGGGCGTTGCGTCCGTCTACATCCTCACCGAACTGGCATGGCAAAGCTCCGCTCCGGCATGGGCACGGCCACACTGGAGAACGTTATACACGCAGTTGTTAGCTTGGTGCATTGAATACGAGTTTCCTCTTTACGTCGACAATACGGCAAGTGTATTCGCTGGGTAGGACGGTGAAGGCCAGAAAATCATCGCCGAAAGGCGATGACCGCGACAGCACGAATCAAGTCCTCAACTCGATCTAGCTCAGTGTCGGAAATGTCGGCTCGACAGTCCGGTTGCAGTGCCCGTAGAGCTTCGTGAAGTGCGCCCCAATCGTCGGCCACCGTCAGCCTTTCGATATCTCTGCCCGGATCGCCAACAATCCGACTATTAGCGGGCGGCGCGCACGATATTTCACCCACCAGCCAGGTTTATGATCTGCGCAAACTGAATCTGCCGTCGAAGGCCGGCCGAGCCGCTCAACTTTTGAAAGCCGCGCTCAGAAGCTGCGCGGACGTGCGTGCGAACGATTTCGGGTCGGCCTTCTTCGACTGAAACGCGGCGCCCACTAGAGCCATCTTCTTGACAACGGCATCATCTGACAACGCCTCTTCGGCAACGGTCCAGCTTTCGTCGAGAACATTTACATATTTCGAAGCGGATCGAAGCAGCATCGCGGCCGTTTCCATCTGGTTATCTTCTAGCCGATCCGCGCAGTCGCTGAGTTCGGTGCTCAGCGTTTGCTCGCCGGCTCTGACAACGTTCGCTCCAATCTTCGCGTGCCGCCAACTCTCCATCTGCGAAATGTATGTCGTTAACAGGCCAAGCCGGTCAGCCTCGGTCACATCCGGTGACGTGACGATCTCCGCCGCCAGTTGTTTGAACTGGTCGTCCGCACCGGCGTCATCGCCGACTATAAGCTTCCTGGTCAGTTCAGTCCATTTAGCATGAAAGGGCAAATGCGCCAGCGCCCCAAACTGCTGATCAAGAAGCGTCTCTCGGTACTCCAGCGCGATCACGAGATAGTCAACATCGTCCACTGTGACCTCTTTGCCCTGGTCGTCGACCCTGCAGAGTTCGCCCTTTTTCATCTGGACGCCTGCTGTCTGCGGTCCCGCGCCCGCAAGTACACGATAGCCGCTATTGCCGAGGACGTCGCCGTTGTAAAGGCCGAAGCGCGTTTCCACGCCGTCCGCGCCAAGCAGAGCGCCCAGGCGCTTAGTCATGTTGATGCCGGTCGTCGCTGCTAGTGCGACTGCTGGCCCTCCAATCGCCGCGACGGTGTCGCCGATCAGGTCGAGCATGCCGCGCGCGAACGAACTATCTTTGATCTGGCAAAGCGCTGCATACATGGTTACACCGCCAGCTTTGACCGGGACATCCCGCACGACATAGATATCTTTGAACGCGACGTGAGATGCGCCTTGCTTCGCCGCGTTCGGCCCTAGCAGATTTCGAATCAGGTCGTAACCGATGATGAAGGGCACCTCGCGCACCGACGCCCCATACGGATAGCGCACAAAGCAACTGCACATGGGAAGGAACGTCGAGATGTAGTTGCCCGCTTGAGCCATGCGCATTTCGACGACGCGAATGCTGAAATAGCTTTGTTCCGGCCGGAACGGGTTTCCTCTGAGTCTGTCGGCGCGTGGGTCACTGCTGTCGGCCTCTGCGATGAACGACGCATCGAAATTGCGCCGGTTTGGAATTGAAAAGACACCGTTTGCCTGCCCTGCAGCACCGGTGTCGAAAAGATTGGCGACGAACGAAAACATGGCGGATCTCCAAAGGATGATCAATCGAACCAGGCAAGGTCAGTCACGAAGAACGGCGAGCGCCGACGCCCATGCGGGGGAGCCGTCCTTCGCCGCTTGAAGCTGACTGCAAGCGGATCGGTACGATTCGCAGAACGGTTGACCCATGGTCAAGTAGGATTCGTAAAAGCGCTTGAAGTATTCGACGCAGAGCTTTTCTTCGACCATCCATCGAAAGCCAAGCATGCATTCCACGCCACGGCGCATCGTCTCGATTGCGGTCAACGCAGAGGCGCCTTCACACGAAGACAGTACGAGCATCCTGCAATGACCGGCTCGCAGCCAGTCCGCAATCTCGCTGATTGGAATTGCGAGTGGCTGGTCTGGCGGCCCCGGGAAAATCAGGTATGTCAAGCCGTCGTCGAGTGTGATCGAGTGCCCACAGAAATGAACGATGTCGTATCGGCTCTTTGTCAATGTGAGGCGGACCGCCTCGCGCAAGTTGTCGCCCACTAACCCCTGCTCAGCCTGCCCGATGACATCGACCGGGGCCATTCGGTCAGGCCCGAGTGTGTCAACCTGTTTTTGCAGAATGGCCAGTTCTTCCTGCCCGGTGCGCAGCGTCGCGAACGAGTAACTCTTGGTCATCACCGGACTTTTGTACTTTTGCAGACGAACGTTGCCGCTTACGTTCGCGTCGATGAACAGGACGCGCAGGGGTCCACCTGCGGTACTGGTAGCGGTAACGATATCGTCGTCGAGTTGACGTTTCTCCATCCGTATGCGTCGTGCCATCGGAATGCGCGAACAGAGGACGCCGTCGAAGTCTTCATGATTGACGAACTCGAAGGGCAACTTGAAGAGCTTCTCGTAGTCGGAGACGCCCATGTCAATTTCGAATCGGAGGTCGAGTTTCGGCGGCTCTTTCAGTTGGGTGGCGGCCGGTTGCTTCAACATTTCGATGAGATGCGATCCGACCGTGTTCTTGATCAGGACATCGAATAGCTTCTGGCCGTGCGTAATCGCGTCACCGTACCAACGGTCCTCGAGCATACGCGGACCTGAATTGCGCCAGGGCGAGAAGGTCTCGATGTTCGCCATGAGTTTGTCCAGCGCGGTGCGCCGTTCATACGGAATCGCGCTGGAGGACAGAAATTCATAGCGCCCATTGCTCACTCTGTAGCTTGCCGATTCTCGTCCCACGTTAATCGTGATGCGTCGCGTGTCCGTTATCGGCGGGCCCTTCCGATTCGACGGTGCGATGCCAGCGAGAGCTTCCGCGAGTATGTTCTGATCGGCCGTGATGTTAAGCCGCCAGAGTGATGCGTTGCGGCGTGCCAGGACGCGCCGCTCGATCTCCTCGGTCGAATGCACAGCGACCACTAGCACAGGAATATTCGGGTGCCATGTGTCTAGCCACTTCATGAAGCTCACGGCGGCATCGGTTTCACTCGCTTCCGGCGTATCCGAATGTAGCACCAGCGCATCAAGGATGACGACAACCGGAATGACCAGATCGGCCGCCTTCGGATTTAGCGCTTTCTTTGCTGCTTCGACATTTCCGATGCGCATCTCATCGTGCCGATTGAGAAAATAGCTCAGTTCAGGATACCGGCGCTTTGCCGATTTCAACGAGTTGAGTGATTTCCGAATGATGGGGTACGTCTCTTCGTCGCCGCAAAGAATGAGAATGGGCCGCTCTACAGGTGTTTTCATGGCAAGCTCCTCAGGCGCGCGGGAAGACCAAGGTAAACTCTCTCCACCGAGGCGATCCATCGCAATTGGTGACTGCGTCGGACTCGCGTCTGAGCGTTCCACGGTGCGCTCTGACGATCTTCCTGATCGAATGAAGTGCGAGGCTCGCCGCTTCGCGCGCTTCCCGCGCCGCGAGCGTCAGCGCGTCGGTCGCGTCCGATCCCAACGATGCCGCGACCGCGGGCAGGCGGGGCAGCTTTAGATCGAGCAGGACGTTTTGATCGGTGCAGCGCAGCGTGACCGTGACGGTGACCGAGTCGTCCCGTCGCATGCGAACAAGATAAGACAGCAGCGACCTCACCACGAAGGTCAGCCGTCCGGGATCACCGGTTACCAGCAAACTCTCTTCGGGCAGCGGGGCAGCGATGCCTTTGCGGTCACGCACAGGCAGACATTCGAGCACATCGGCGACGCAGTGGGTCAGATTGACCGTTTCGGTAAAGCGGATCGGCGTCTTGCGAATCGCAAGCGCGTCTGCCAGGCGCTCGAACGTCAGATCGGCTTTGCCAATCTCCGCGAGCAACTCTTCGCTGATCGAATGCAGCCTTTCAAATCTTGTCGCGGGGGCATTGCTTCGGGCGTTTGCGCGGAACATCGCAGGCAATTCCCTCACGATCAGGGACGCCAGTGTGAGCGGAGCGCGCGTTTGTTGCGCGACATCCGAGACTGTCTCGTGAAGAAAGCGCAGATTCTGGTTCCACTTGACACCTTCCACGTCAGTCAGAAACCAAAGGGCGGTGTCGAAGCTCGAGTCGAGTTCCACGCGCGTGGCCAGCACCACCGTGTTACGGTCATTGGCTCCCCGCAATTCGATGCGGCGCCTGGAGGTATTGATAACACCTTCGAGCACATCGCGCGAATGATCGTTCGCGGCAAAGTCGCTCAGGCGCAGGCTGTCCTGCGGGCTCTGTTTTTCGTCCCAGTTGAGCAGTGTAGCGGCGGTCTCGTTCAACTCCATGATCAGACCTTCAGTTCCAACGACGACGACGCCACGGTCGGTTTCCTTCAGAAGGCACGCCTTTGTCTCGCTCAGCATGCGGTTCTTCAAGCCTTCTTCGATACTTTTGATTACTTCCCTGAGCGTGGCCTCATCGGGGCCGCGAAAAGCGTGCGATGTCTCGCACTCGACATTGAAAATCCATCGCGGCCGGCCATTGAGATGGATTGGAATCGTCATGGCCGATTTGAGTGTTCTACTCCCTGGCGCAGCGCGGTCGACGCCCACATAGCCGAACTGCTCGACACCAACTTCGCCGATCTCGTCGACGATGCGAGCGCAATCGTCCTTGAGGCTCGAAGCGAGCATGCCGTCGCTTATCGGTTGAAGATAATTTTTCGGCATCAGAAAGTCTTGATGCGATGCCTTTTGGTGAAAGAGTTCGAAGCGTTGCTTGTGGCGATTGACGCGAAAGAGCGCTGCGTAATCCCATTCGAAGTGACGCGCGATTTCGTCGACCGTATCCGTGGTGGCGTCGCGCAGTGGTCCAGGCGCATCGAGAATCTGTTTGATACTGGAACAGAACCGCTGCCGGTCAGCCGAAATGTTCTCCTCGTATTGGAGGAGGATTGGTTCGAGATCGAGTTCTCGCAAAATATCGAGATCGGCTTTGCCGTATTTTCCTGGCTCCTTCGAACAAAGCGTTAGTGCCGAAGTAGCCTTGTCGCCCCGGCATGCGAGTAGCGTGATCGACGATCTGATTCCGTACTCCCGGTAGCATCGCACGACTTCGCTTCTCAGCAGGTTCGGGTCTCTCGCCACGAACGCCTCTACGTCACGAATCCACGTCTCGCCGGATGCGATCCATTGAGGCACAACATCTTCGGGCAAGTCCAACCAACGTGCGGGCCATTCGGGGCTATCTTCCGGGAAGAGCGCAACGGCTCGAAACAACGTGTTGCTGTTCGCATAGACACCGAAATTCACGTGATCGAAATCAACCAGTTGGCGAACGCACTCGACGACGCGATTGAATTGCTGCTGCCAGAAGGGGACTGTCGAGGCGGTCTTCTTTATGTCCGGCACCGGGGAGAAACTCGGCCCAGGCTGCAGCGCGAGCATTCGAATCCGATCGCGGATGGTTTGCGTCGCGGCCTGAATGACCACGAGCGCGCCAAGTGGCTGGCCGTCTGGCCCGAGGTCGGGGGTCAGAACCAGGCGCACGGGGCGGCCACTTCGAACCCTGTCGTCGGAGGTTGTCACGTCAAGCGTGCGCGCGATTTGCAAATGAGTGCACCGGACGACATCTTCGGCAACCCGCGATTCAAACTGTGCGTCGAACAGCGAGGCGAGCGGGCGGCCAATCAGATCCTGCTGTTTGAAGGAGAACGTAGATCGCGCGTCGGAGTTTGCATAGGTGATGCGGCCATCGACGGTGATGCGTAAGATCGGACACGGCGTCGATTCGAAGCGTTTGCTTTCGGATTTGCGGAACAGCGCGCCGTCCGTCACAACGATCAGCGTACGGAGGGCATCCTGGCGTTCGAGAGGGACCGACTGGATTATCGCCGGAACGCGCTCGCCATTTTCGCGCTGATAAAACAAATGGAGCGTGTTTTGGGATCCGTCTATCAATGAGGTGACTGCAGTGCCACATTGAAGACAATCCGCGATGGATATGCCAGTTGCTTCCGGAAAAAGCGCCTCGAAGGAAGCATTCGCTTCCCCTATCACTCCCGATCCGTCGACAAGGGCGCAGGGTATCCGCGTTCGCATGATCGCCGTGCTGGAGACCGGTTCGCTCGCGGGGACGCCAATCTCAATCGTGGCGTCGGTTTCTGACCTTGTTTGCATGGTGATGTTCTACTCCTCGGAAGTGAAGAGCGAAGGCGGGATAGGCTGTTGTCGTGGCTTTATGCGTCCATGACGCTTTTGTTCTGCAATGCACGCAACGACTACGCTCCTGGTCCAAAATGCATCGGAGGACTCATGAAAATCTATTCCGAACACGTACGCTCACGCTCGACATTCAGATGCCTGGACCTTCGCCTCCAAACATGGACACGTCGATAGCGTGTGGCTAAGCAAATGCATAAATGCCCTTTTTCGCTTCGTCTATAGAGAGGAGCAAAATCTGAGACTTCAGGTGACCACAAGAAGACTCGTAAGGGTGCTCCGGATGTCAGGCCCGGACTTCCCGTCGACCATTGTTCCAGCCTTCATTGGTTGAATTATCGAAACGATTACTGGACGGTAATCGAATGGGCTGGGAACTGGTTTTGTAAAAGTGCGACCTGCAAACGAAGCTTGCGGCGACGAGCGAAGATCTTCCGGCCTCGTCTGAACTCTCCTTTTCTCGTAAAGCGGGATTATCGATAGGACGAGATGAGGCCTGAAAATCTGAAACCTGACGTGCCGCATCCGTAGCAATTCGTGTGGTAGACGCAGATGAGGCGAGTTCGCATATGAAGCCGGTCGGCCAGGAAACAAAAAAGTACCGTAGTCTTCGCAGTATTCAAGTTCCATATTGTTAGATTTCTACATAGTTGCGCTCTCAGTTTTGCGTGCGGGCGCATGATTGAGGCCACCTGCCGCCGAGCTTCCTACTGCGGGCGATTGTTAACGCCCAACCCGTCGAAACAACATTCGTCCCGCCAATGTGCGGCAACGCACATAAAGAGTCCGCTTGTTCTGATGACGCCGGAACTATCACCTATTGTCTGCTTAACCGAATCCGACGATTTGACAGTCAACGCAAGACGACCGTGAGAACGAGGAACAGCCATGCAAAACGGCATGCTTCAGCAAGGCGATAACGGCGGAGACATTGAGACATTGCAACAAGCGCTTACGAAACATGGCTTCAGTCCAGGCGCGATCGACGGCATGTACGGGCAGGGAACCGTTGCAGCGGTAATCGCCTTTCAGAAGAGCGAGGGGTTGCTGCCTGACGGGGTGGCAGGACCGCGTACGTTGTCTGCTCTAGGCATTGTCGATTCGAATGAGTTGCCGTCGGCGATTCCTGCGGTATCCGTCGAGATCGTTAGCCAGATGTTTCCGATCACGCCAATTGGTAATATCAAAACCAATTTGCCGTCGATGCTTTCGGCACTGGTGACGAATAAGGTTGATGACAAGTCCATGGTCCTGATGGCGCTTTCAACCGTGCGCGCTGAAGTGGAGTGCTTCGAGCCAATCAGCGAAGGACAATCCCGGTTCAACACGTCGCCCTCAGGCCGTCCGTTCGACCTTTACGACAATCGCAAAGATCTGGGTAACCAGGGCGCACCGGACGGTGCGCAGTTCAAGGGCAGGGGATTCATCCAGCTCACTGGGCGGTTGAACTACGCCAAGTACGGACCCAAGCTCACGCCGCCTGTCGATCTGATTAAGAATCCGGACCTGGCTGGCGACCCGGCGATCGCTGCGAATCTGCTGGCACTGTTTCTCGCGGACAAGGAGCTTGCGATCAAAAACGCCTTGCTCGTCGGGAACATGGCAACGGCAAGACAACTGGTGAACGGCGGCTCAAATGGTCTGGATCGTTTCGAAGACGCGTACAAGCGCGGAGCGGCTTTAATACCCGACTCGCTCGACACGTGAGAACCGCTAAAGGTGAATGCCATGAGTTCTCCCACTCTCGACCTTGGGCAACCTCCATTGCCCGATCCGGCTGCCACGCCAGATCCTGTTTCGCGGGGCGCCGGTGCAAATGCGGCTCCGTCTGCGACAGGGGAAAAACCAGCGGCTGAACAATCGCCCGAATCTCCGCCGTCACCCGATCCGAATCCCACTGCGTCTAAACCGGCAGGGTCCCCTGCCGAACAGTTGATCCTTCAGCGAGACCTTAATGAAGCCCTCTTGCTTATGGATTTCATTTCTGGGCGACCGGATGTCCATATATGGGATATCGGCGACATCAAGTATCCAGTCCGGGCAGATAGTCCCACTCGTGGAGACAATGCGGACCGCGGCGGTAACGACGCATCTACACTGCCGCCTATTGAGGTAATCAGGCGAATCTGTGCAATGCGCTATCCACCGGAGACGAATCAATGTCTTGCGGAGAGGGCGGATAATTCTGCGTTGCTGCTCTGTGTGAAGGACAAGTTAAATTCAATCGCGTATCCGGCCAACGGACTCACGATCGCATACACCTACATGTTCCTGGAGGAAGCAGTTCAGTCAGAACCTGACCAATCGGTTGAGCAGCAAGCGACTGTCATTGTCGAAAAAGGGACTCGAGCCATCGTCGCGAAGCAAGCCTACCCGGGACTTATTCCTAGTGCGAAGCGCTTCCGACGTTTTCACAGAAACGTGGCTCGCGTTGGGGCTGCGATCACCGTATTTTCCGCGATTCTTTTGTGGCTGGTCGTGTACGGCGTTCAATTAACTTCCCGCTTCGAGAAGGACCAAAAAAGCGCAACCGATATTACCAGTGAGATATACGCCTTAGTCGACAAGGAAAATTCGGCAATCGCCTTGGATCAGCAAAGGCACGATAGTGTGCCGACCCGTTGCAAAGCGAAGATCGATGAACAGAGCAATCAGATCAGGCTCCTTTGTAACCAGTGGTCGTACAATCAGGCGCGTTACGAAAAGTCGATCAACGATGTCGCGACGTTCGCTAACAAATGGCCCTCTGACTGGTTGACGATTCCGTTTCCCACGTCACCAACGATGCAATTAAACAAGGCTGGCGACTCCATCGCAAAACAAGAGGACGTTCAGTCCATAACCTTGGTCCTATCAGCGTACGCAAGTTATGTATTACCGGTTTTGTTCGGGCTGGTCGGAACAATTGCTTCGTTCTTGCGCGATATAAGCAATCGGGTAACCGTGACTATTTTGTCACCCCGCGACGAGACGCTTGCCATCATCCGAATCATCCTTGGAGCCATCGCGGGGCTTGCGGTCGGATTGTTTATCACACCAACCACTGTGGCTGCGCAAATAAGTTCCGGCGCCGGCGTGTTGACGCTTTCGGCGTCGGGAATAGCGTTCCTGGCTGGTTATGGCGCGGACGGGTTCTTTCGCATGATCGACTCAATGATTACCCGCGTGTTTAGCCTTGACCAGAAGCCGGCGCAAACGAAATGATTTGTCCGGTGATTCAACCGCGGCTTGCGCATCGAACGGGAGAAAAGGGAAATTAAAGCGTTGGACGCAAACCCGCACGCAGGGACGACAAGGTAACCCGGAATACTCCGATGGGTGGTCGGACCTGCCAATCTTCATGCTTTCGCCATATTGCTGGCGTCGCGTAAGAGCGGGGAATGCCTCTACTGACCAAAGGAGGATTCGATGTCGAAGACTATTGTCTTTTGTGCCGATGGCACATGGAACGGGCCGGACGAGCAACCGGCAGCGAGCGACGGCAACACGCCTGACAGCACGGCAGGCTGCGAACCTCAACTGACCAACGTCTGCAAGTTCTTCGCGTGGCTTGACGGCGACGCTCAGCCAGCCGGAAGCGGTTGGGGCGGCGTGGAGATGGAGAAGTCGCTTCAGAACGCGAGTGGCACACCGACCCAGGTCGCAAAGTACATCCACGGGGTAGGCAATTCACAACAGCTGGTGGACAAGGTGGCCGGTGGTGCATTTGGCGTAGGCGTTGTAGCCCGCATTGCTCGCGGCTATACCTACATCCCGCGTAACTTCGTGCCAGGTGACAGCATCGTGATCGTCGGCTTTAGCCGGGGCGCATATACCGCGCGCGCGCTTGCGGGCCTGATCGCGGGAGAGGGTCTATTGCGACCAGACTTCGCTGCCGTTGACGACGACACGCGTTACGACACCGCGGTAGCGGCCTGGTACCGCTGGCGACACGGCCACGATACGACGTTTCAAAAGATAGCGGACGGCCTGATCGAGTTGCTGGAGATCCACAGCGCCTTCTCCAACGCGAAGGATCTGGATGCCAGTTCCTTTGTCCCGGCGAAAGTCGCCGCAGTTGCGGTCTGGGATACGGTGGGGTCGTTGGGCATCCCGATTTACCACGCTGGCGCGGCGATTGATCTATTCCGCTTCTGCGATACGGCCTTGAGTCCCAACATCAACCTGGGCGTGCACGCGGTATCGCTTGACGAGCAACGCAAGCCATTCGAACCAACGTTATGGGACGCCAACGCCAAGGTGACGCAGGCGGTTTTTCCGGGAGGGCATTGCGACATCGGCGGAGGCTACCCCGAACACGGCCTGTCCGATGGTCCCTTGCTCTGGATGATTGATAGGCTGCAACATTCCGATGTGGGATTAGCGTTCAAGCTCCATCCTCCCGTTGAAGTTAAGTCCGAACCTCTGGCCCCGCGACATCGAGCATGGGCGGGAAGCCCTATTTGGCTGGCGGCCGGCGTTTCCCCGCGAACCTTCCCGGCGGGGATGCTGTTCGTTAATGACTCCGTTCGCCAGCGTATGAACGGCGAACCCGAGGACCTGTTCGACACCGAGGGCCCACAGCCACCTTACTCACCGGGTAATTTGCCCGCATAGGCATGGGTACATTGCGCTGAACCAGTTGTTGGGCGCAGCTTGGTCCGGTTCATTCATGTGTCGAAGTTACCCGGGCACCGCCGGACAAATGGAGCGACGGATTTTCTCCACTCAGACGAATGGATAGGATATCTCATCAAACGACGTCCGCCACCGGAGACGGCGGCGGGCGCGACTGAGCAATGACACAGGTCAGCCCGGTTCCAGGTTTGCGGTTCCACCTTCCAGCAAGACCTCCGTCACCGCCTCGGAAAATCGTCTGGGCCGGCCTTCGATGAGCAGCCGTTCCGGGTTTGACGGATCCCGCTCCACTTTGGGAAGTCCGTGAGCCGTGAGTGCGCGGGCACAACCGGTCCAGTCGCGATTGTCTGCCCCTGTTGGCTCGTTGACGGAGGCCCAGGACAGCGTACCGAGGACATCGTCTCCGAAGCCTTGCTTCTCACGCCAGCTCGCTCCGTGAGAGAGCAGGAAAGCCGTCAGCAGCGCGTCGCCACGAAAGACGGCGTGGTTTAGCGCCGTGGCCTCCCAGTCTCCGCCGCGTGCGGCGATGGGCCAGTCAAGTTCGACCATGAGCTTGACTGCATCGCCGGATCCCCATGCTGCGGCATCGGGCAGTAGCCTAAGCTGGCCCTCCGGCAGCGAGCGTGGCAGGTCTGGACGTCGCGCCTGAATGCGGCGTGCCTCGATTGCATCAGAGCGAGTACAGGCCGCCACGAACTCATCTCCCTCAGTGAGATTCTCCTGCACGCCGTACGCGCGCAAAAGGTCCACGACTTCAGGCAGACCAATCTGCGTTGCCAGCCGCCAGACGCTGAGGCCGTCGGGCGTGCGTGCGTTGGGATCAGCACCGGCTGTAAGCAGTGCGGCAATATGGCGAGGCGATCTGCGCAGCGCGATTGCGCGCAGCAGCGGCGTCCCCCACGCTTGCGTGATTCCTGCTGCGGCCGGCTCGTTAGCGTCGCCGCCGTGAGCCAGCAGCAGTTCGAGGGCGACCGGGTCTGACATGTCAAGCGCGCGCCACAACGCATTCGTACCGGCAACGCGCGCGCCATGCCCGAGCAGCAAGCGCGTACAGTCCGGGTTCTCCAGCGAGTGATACAGCGATTCGCCGTCATTGGGATCGGCACCGGCATTCAGGAGCATCTCCGTGAGAGCTGGGTCGCGGATCACTCCAGCCGCGCCGTAAAGGGCAGACAGCGGAGCCGTCTCGTCGGGTATTGCCAGGGAAGCGGGTGGAAGCCGGTTGGCGATACGCTGGTTTGGATCGGCGCCGGCCTGAAGCAGATGCTGCGCGCATTCGCGTAGCCGTGCAGTACACTCCGGTAGTTGTCCCAGGCATGAGTGTGTCACTGCGACAAGCGGCGGGAGGTTCAACGTTCCGCCTGCGCGGTTGATCCAGGCTGGATCGGCCGTCATTGTCCGCGACACGACATCGAGATTCCCCGCTGCGCAGGCGACGTAAGGGTCGGTTGCGAGAAGGCCGACGTGGTCCTGCAGGAGTTGGACTGCGACGCGCGGTCGTGCCGGGTCATAGGTGCCGGTGACGTCGCCGCCATACGCAAGGTTAAGCCAGCGCTGTACCAGGGCTGCATGTTCGTGACGGGCGAAGGCGCTTGCCTCGACGTACAGGGCGAGGTCCGGCCAGGAAGAAAAGCCGTACTCGCGAGCAATGCAGGACTGCGCATCGTGCAGACGAAGTTCAAGCGCGGTCACTTCACTATCTGTGCGACGTGCGGCGGCGGGGAGATGTTGGGCGAAGCGCGCGATGGCTGTTGCATTGCCGTTGCGGTAGAAACGCAACAACTCCTTCGCCTGCTTCTTCAGATGATCAAGATTGGCCTTGGGTGGCAGCTTCTTCATGACGGATCCTCGTGCATTTGATGGCCGAAGGTCCGCAATACCGCCAGCACAAAGGATGGTGAGATTTCTGACGTGCTGCTACAGGTGGGTTCAACCCTTTCCGCGGACCGGGAAGCGGCCTGCACCGCTACCCAGGATGCTATGCGATGGCGTCTAACGGCGTCAACCCGGGTGCGGGCGGGTTGGCGCGCGCGTTACGCGGCTGCTTCGCGGCTACCGGTTATTTGACGCGCCGTACCGCAGGAGGCTCCCAGGTTCCGGCGAGCATTTCAGGGCGCGGCCAATAAACGCGCAAGGTCAGTGCGAAGGTGCCGGATCTCGGAGAAGGAAGCCAGTTCGATTGGCTGCTGTTACCCGGTGAATTTGACTGGACATAAATATCCAGCGACCCATCCAGATTGAATTTAAGGTGATCGCGGTCGCCAATCGCAAACCGGTTGATCGGATTCGGCACCTGGAATCCCTTGTCGTCATACATCGTGATCGACCAGAAAGCATTCGCGGGCGGAAGGTTTCCTTTTGCAAAGTGCAACACGTACCTGCTGGCTCCATCTAGCGGCTTGCCATTACTGTCGTTGAACGCGGTTGGATAGACCGCGTCGGCTGGGAGATTGGCTCCAAGACCGGAGAGCGCAATCACGGCACGTTGACGATATGTCGTACCGTAAGTACCGATGTTGTCCGTCAGCAATGACCAGTCGCTTACCCTGAAGCCGAACATCTTGACGGTCTTGATCATGTCGGACTGGGCGTCTTTCGGCGCGTCTTTTTACCCAGTTTGTGAACGTTCGCGTTCATCTCGATGTCTGACTGCCTCGGGTCGATTTTCGGCGGATAGCGTATCCGTCGCGCTGACCAGCCGTTCGGTCCTCGCGCCCGGAGTTCGAGGTCGAAATGTGCCTGCCCCCTGCATGCTTAGGGAATTCCCTGGCATGGTGATCACGCTGACTGCGCGGGCATATTCCGCGACTGAGCGGCTGCGCGCGGGTCAGCGTGGCCCCGTGGCGGCGAAGGGGTTTAGATGGTTGTTTTTAAAGAATATTATTTTGATTCGACTCGGGGCGCTGCTGCAGTGCAAGGTTCAAAGTTAAGTGAATCTTGACCCATGCGGACAATTCCTACCCCCATCCTTCTTGAATTTGTCACCACCCGTCCATATAATTAGCACTCGCTGCACGAGAGTGCTAACAACATCGCCGGTTGGCTCAGCCAGCCGGGTTTTCTCAGCGTTCGTCAGTCTTAATCAAGAGAGGAGTATGTATGAACCTTCGTCCTTTGCATGATCGCGTGATCGTCAAACGTCTGGATCAAGAAACCAAGACCGCGTCGGGCATCGTGATCCCCGAAGCCGCAGCAGAAAAGCCGGATCAAGGCGAAATTCTGGCAGTCGGCCCGGGCAAGCGCGACGACAAGGGCGCACAAATCGCCCTGGACGTGAAGATCGGTGACCGCGTCCTGTTCGGCAAGTACGCTGGTCAGACCGTCAAGGTCGACGGCAACGAACTGCTCGTCATGCGCGAAGAAGACATCATGGCCGTGGTGCAGAAGTAAGCGCTGGTCGCTACTTCCCCGGTTATTCCAGAGAATTCAAGGAGTTAGAAGATGGCAGCTAAAGACGTCGTATTCGGTGATTCCGCCCGTGCCAAGATGGTTGAAGGCGTGAACATCCTCGCCAACGCTGTGAAGGTCACGCTGGGCCCCAAGGGTCGCAACGTTGTACTCGAGCGCAGCTTCGGCGGCCCGACGGTCACCAAGGACGGTGTGTCGGTCGCCAAGGAAATCGAGCTGAAAGACAAGCTCCAGAACATGGGCGCACAAATGGTCAAGGAAGTCGCTTCCAAGACCAGCGACAACGCAGGTGACGGCACGACGACGGCAACCGTCCTCGCGCAATCCATCGTTCGCGAAGGCATGAAGTACGTTGCATCGGGCATGAACCCGATGGACCTGAAGCGCGGTATCGACAAGGCTGTTACGGCTGCAATCGAAGAACTGCGCAAGATCAGCAAGCCGTGCACGACCAACAAGGAAATCGCTCAAGTCGGCGCGATCTCGGCGAACAGCGATTCGTCGATCGGCGACCGTATCGCTGAAGCGATGGACAAGGTTGGCAAGGAAGGCGTCATCACGGTGGAAGACGGCAAGTCGCTGCAAGACGAGCTGGACGTCGTGGAAGGTATGCAGTTCGACCGCGGCTACCTGTCGCCGTACTTCATCAACAACCCGGACAAGCAAGTTGCTGTGCTCGAAAACCCGTTCGTGCTGCTGCACGACAAGAAGGTGTCGAACATTCGTGACCTCCTCCCGGTTCTGGAACAAGTCGCCAAGGCTGGCCGTCCGCTGCTGATCATCGCAGAAGACGTCGAAGGCGAAGCACTGGCAACGCTGGTGGTCAACAACATCCGCGGCATCCTGAAGACTGTTGCTGTCAAGGCTCCGGGCTTCGGCGATCGTCGTAAGGCCATGCTGGAAGACATCGCGATCCTGACCGGCGGTCAAGTTATCGCTGAAGAAACCGGCCTGACGCTCGAAAAGGCAACGCTGGCTGAACTGGGTCAAGCGAAGCGTATCGAAGTGGGCAAGGAAAACACGACGATCATCGACGGCGCTGGCGAAGGTGCCACCATCGAAGCACGTGTGAAGCAAGTTCGCACGCAAATCGAAGAAGCAACGTCGGACTACGACCGTGAAAAGCTGCAAGAACGCGTGGCCAAGCTGGCCGGCGGTGTTGCAGTGATCAAGGTTGGCGCTGCGACCGAAGTCGAAATGAAGGAAAAGAAGGCACGTGTCGAAGACGCACTGCACGCAACGCGCGCAGCTGTGGAAGAAGGCATTGTGGCTGGCGGCGGTGTTGCACTGATCCGCGCTCGCACGGCAATCGCTGGCCTGAAGGGCTTGAACGCTGATCAGGACGCTGGTATCAAGATCGTTCTGCGCGCAATGGAAGAACCGCTGCGCCAGATCGTCACGAACGGCGGCGAAGAAGCCAGCGTCGTGGTGGCAGCAGTTGCAGCAGGCACGGGCAACTACGGCTACAACGCAGCAACGGGCGAGTATGTCGACCTGGTCGACGCAGGTGTTGTGGACCCGACCAAGGTCACGCGCACGGCACTGCAAAACGCAGCATCGGTGGCAGGTCTCCTGCTGACGACCGACGCAGCTGTTTGCGAACTGCCGAAGGACGATGCTCCGATGGGCGGCGGTATGCCCGGCGGCATGGGCGGCATGGGCATGGACATGTAATTTCCACCGGACCTCGTCAGAGGTCTGTTTGGAAACACATGGGGGAGCGCGTCGCAAGGCGTGCTTCCCAAAAGAAAAACCCGCAGAGATGCGGGTTTTTTTATTGTTTCAGCGAATCAACGAGGGAGTGGCGAACACGCTTGCCCCCGGATCGCAGTGCAAGCCGCAATTAGTGCGTCGTCAAAAACGAATTGCTCAAGTAATTGAAGATTCCTGCCACGCTTGCCTCTTTACTCTCGCTTGCGGTTTCCACGCGTAGATCGGGGTGGACGGGTGCTTCATAGGGCGCAGAGACGCCTGTAAAGGACGGGATCTTCCCTGCCCGGGCCTTGGCATACAGACCCTTCGGATCGCGCCGCGCGCATTCATCCACCGAGGCCGAAAGAAAGGTTTCGACGAATCGGTCGGGCCCGATGATATCGCGCGCCATGGCTCGATCTTCGTGCATGGGTGAAATGAGCGCGGTAATCACGATCAGGCCGGCGTCGTTCATCAGTTGAGCGACGTGCGCGACCCGGCGGATGTTTTCGTGCCGGTCCTCCGGCGTGAAGCTGAGGTCGCCGCCAAGACCGTGGCGGATATTGTCGCCATCGAGGACGTAGCAGGGGTGACCCTGCGACATCAAAAGACGTTCGAGTTCATAGGCGATCGTGGATTTGCCTGAGCCGGATAGACCTGTCAGCCAGATCGTCACAGCCTTTTGATAAAACATGCGCGCGCGATCATCAACGGAGATCACACCGTCTACGCGTTGCAGGAACGGCTGGGCTCGTCCCAGGGTGAGGCCTTCATGGCGTTCGGGCTCGCTGCATCGGTCGTCCTGGTTGCCACGGTGGGTCTCGTGATCGTCCGGGAAGGAGCGGGTGGCTGGATTGTCCAATTCGACGATTTCCCCTTAGCCAAGCGTCGGTTGTAGGACCGGTGAACTGCTGCCTCTGATGAGACGTGCGATATGACCCAGCGATAGTGTCATGGGCCGTTTTTGCGCCCGTTTCGACAAGGTGAATGGAGTCATGGAACCGGCGTATGCGACATTACAAGCCGTAAATATACAACGGATAAAAATTCGGGTTGTAACGTTTAATTACGTTCGTAATACAGCGGTGACAAATTTCTGGATTGGTGAGAAGAATAGTCCTGATGGGAAGGCCCGCGAAGGCTGTTCTACACAGAGTACGAGCAATTGCGTCAGTTAAACGTTTGCGAGTCGAGGTAGCGCTCGCCGGTCGTTGTTTTAGCGGACCGCGAACGTGGGCACACGATGAGAAAGAGGCGGACGCAGCGGGCGATTACAGCTCAACCCGCGATCGATGCGTTTGACGCGTTGCATAGCAGTGCAAAACGTTGATAGTAAAATGAAAGAAATTCGTCGGGAATGCGTTGGCAGGGGTGGCGCTCCGCGGGCTGGCCCGGAAGCGCCGCTGCTCAATGCCGGGCCTCGCCCGGCGGAGCATCTTTACCGGTCGCGAGCGGCGTTTCCTCGTCGCTGCTGCGCGCCCAGAAAAACCGATCGGGCATATAGACACCCATGCCGGGGCGAAACGCGTTGCGCATGGCCTGGTACACATATTCCTGCGCTTCTCGCACCGCTTCGGCGGGGTCCTGCCCGTTAGCCAGTAGCGCGGCAATTGCGGCGCCGAGCGTATCGGTCAAGCCCATAATGCGGTGCGGGCCGCGGTCCCACATATCCTGACGCAGTTGGCCGTCCTCGCTAAAGAGCGTATTGACGAGCCGGTGTGAGCCGGTTTCCGTGGACAGGATGTATTCACAACCTTGCGAGAGCAAATGCGAAATCGCCGCGTCGAGGCTCGGCGCCTCGGCGTCGCCGTCCGGTTGGGCAAGCGCGAGCAGCGTCGCGTGATCGGCCACCAGCAACGTGGTCTGCGGTGCCAGCAAATCGGCGATGGCCTCGCGCAGTTCGTCCGCGGCAAGCACATGCTCGTCGTCGAGAGTGAAGTCCGGCGCGAGGATTAACGGAATGTCGTCGTAGTCCGCCACGACTTCGGCAATTGCGCTCACCACTTCCGCACGGGTCGCCGCGCCTACCTTGAAGGCGGCGATCGGCATGTCTTCAAGCAGCATGCGCGCCTGAGTAGCGACGATTTCGGGGTCGAGTCCGGTCACTTCGTCGCAGCTTGCCGAGTCGCGCACGGTGTAGCCCGTGAGTACGCTGACGCCATGACAACCCATGCTGGCAAGCGTCATCAGGTCTGCTTGCAAGCCTGAGCCGCCCGTTGGGTCGGAGAGGCCGAAGGTGAGTACGATCGGAGGAGTGTCGCTGGGCATGAAGATGGTTGGGAGGAAATGAGCGGATGTAAGCGCGCACTGGGCGCGTAGTCGGCTCAATTATGCGGCCTAAAGCGCTGCGGGGGCGTTTTTTCGCATCCAGGAGCGACTTCTCGCACAGATCGGACATTATCCCGTCGGGCCTTGTCCAGATTGACGGACAGCGCGCCGGCAACGCGCTACGATCGCGACTTTCGACTGCTAGGCATTAGGGCGGCAACACGGTACCATCATGGCTCTCGTTTGAACGCTCTTTTTGACGCGACAGAAGAATGGAATATAGAAGCTGGATGTGCCTGATCTGCGGCTGGATCTACGATGAAGAAGCCGGTTTGCCAGACGAAGGTATCGCGCCGGGCACCCGTTGGGAGGATGTTCCCATTAACTGGACTTGCCCCGAATGCGGCGCGCGCAAGGAAGACTTCGAGATGGTCCAGATCTGACCATCCGGCGTCGTGCGCGCTGCACGGCGCGCATGGCCGTGCGTCGGCCTGTCAGCAGCCTGTTCGTACCCATGCCGCTAGCCCATGACCTCTCAAAACGTGCGTTCCGCCCCCGCTGACTATCTGGACGCCTTGCCCAATGCCCGTGGCGGCGCAGTCCGTCCGGCTGAACTTGCGCTCGCTGAAGCGCAACTGGCGTTCGAGCAGCGTGGTGACCTGGCCGCGCCGCTGCTGCGCGCGGTGCGGGCATTGCGTGAAGCGGGTTGGCCAAGCGCGCAGCGGTTCGCAGACGCCTTGGTGCTGGTCTCGCCACTCACCTCGGTCGAGCCTGCTGATGAAGCCAACGCTCGTGAGCTGTTCGGCGCCGCCCTGCACGATTTCCGTGCGGCCATCGCACGTCACAATCTGCGCGAGCTGTCGTGCTCGCCCGCCCTCTTCGCGCATTACCACGCGCTTAACGCACTGATTTCGCAACGCACGCCGGGTTTTAGCGTCACCTTCGAAGATCTCGCGCTGGCGGCGCGGCCCGTGCCGCCGGTGACCTTCAGTGCGCAACCGGCGCAGCGTCTCGCCCATTTGCGTGCGCGCTACGAGCGTGCGTTGCTGCCGGTTTTGAGGGCGCATTCGAGCGATGGCGCCGCAAGTGCGGCAGCGAGTGCCGCGATGCGCGCCGCGCTCGATGAACTTGACGCGTGTCTCGCCGAACTTGCCGGTCCAGATCCCTACGACTTCTGGCGGCTTGCATCGGCGTGCGCCCGTGCGCTGCGTGTGAGCGGTCACCTGGCTGGCGACGCAGACGCACGGCGTTTCCATGCGCGTTGCAATCTGGCCTTCGCGGACCACGCTCGCGGCATTCCGCTGGCGTCGCGTTCGCTGGTGCGGGCCACGCTGGCGTTGCTGTGGCGTGAGTACGCGTTGTATGGCGCAGCCGCGGAAGATGCCGATCACGTTGAATTGCTGCACGACTATGGTCTGACGGTCGACTGGCACGTGGCTGGCACGCAGGATTCCGAGGCGCTATGGGAAGCCGGCGCCGCAAAGACGCAGTCCGGGGCCACCGACTTGCTGGTGGCTCGCACGCGCGAACTCGGCGTCCTTACCGTGAACGCCCACGCCTACGAAGATTTTCTACAGACGGCGGATGCATCGATTGCCGCGTTGGCGGAGCACGCCCGCGCGGCGGGTCATCCTGAGAAGGCCGATCCGAGCGAGGCCCTGCAGGCCAGCGATGCGGCTTTCCGCCTCGGCTCGGCGGCTTGCGCGCTTGGGCTGGGGCACGTCGCGCAACTCGCGGA
>NZ_JBAURZ010000089.1:0-7782 GCF_049581445.1 Paraburkholderia sp.
GCGCTGCGTCAGCCGGGTTGGTTTCCGGCTGAGGCGTGGCGGCCTCGGCGGCCTGGCGCGCGGCTTCGTCGGCGGGCGTGGGATTCTGGCTCGTCGGGTTCTCTTGCGTGTTTTCCATGTCGCTGAAAGTCGTTAAAAGTGAAAGCCAAGGGCGGCCGTGTCTTTGTCCGTGTGGACTCGCTCAAGCGTTGCATGAACGCTACACAGACGCGACACAATCGCCGCCATCAGTGAGTGGAGATGAGGTCCGAAACGGTCATTTCAAGCCGTGCGCGGGAACTTTTCGTACCGCCTCGCGGCGGCAGAAATTCCCAGTTACAACCATTACTCTGACTTCATCAGAATGAGATTGAGCCGCGTCGCGGACTGACCTAAACTCCATCCATCTGCTGGAAAATTCATGTTTACCCTAAATCCAGCGTAAACCATACCCATCTAGTTAAACCGCACGTTCGTCCTGCATCCTTCGGGGGAGTACCGTGAAACTGACCTTTGCTATATCCGTGGTCGCCTTGGTGCTCGTTGCGGGAACCACGACCATCTGCATGTCGGGAGCCGTCAACGACAGTACGACGGAATACGGTGGCGTACACGCCACCATGGAACAGTTGTTCAATCCCCACCTGAAAGTTTGTCGATAGTCCGCCGGTCACGCTTGGTCGGCCGACCGTGCAATGCGGCAGCCGGCTCGCGATAAGTCTTGCGCCGCTCCTGCTCCAACTGCCGCTTCACCTTACTCTCTTCCGTTTCGGCGTAAAGCGTCTGCGCAACACTCGCCGGCCCGCGCACGTCGCACATACCGAGCACCTCCACCTGCCACACGATCCGCTCGATCTCCACTTCGACGAGATCGCCAACCCGCACGTCCTTGGACGGCTTAACCGCCGCGCCGGCAATACGCACGTGGCCCTTTTCGACGGCGTCCGCCGCGAGCGAGCGCGTCTTGAAGAAGCGCGCCGCCCATAGCCATTTGTCGATGCGCAAGCGCGCGCCCGGTTCAGTCGAAATTCTGTAGTTCATGAGTCAGTCTGGCGCTTTCGGCGCGTTGAAACGGTTCAGCGTACAAACATGCGGTAAGTAGCCGATCAGCGGCGAATGACCGCCCTACGGCGTGCTTACTCCATAAATCCGGGCCGCAAGCAATGGCGGATGTCGTGCCTGGCAGTCGGCCGCGCGGCGCACCAACAGATCATCACACAGCCGCAGTCCCATGGACGTGCCCCGCCTGCACCGGCCACCCCTGCAGATTTTGCGCGACGATCTCGCCAAGTGCCGCAATCCAGGCCTGCGAGGCGTTCAGGCAAGGAATCCGGTGAAACTCCTTGCCGCCTGCGTGGATGAACTCGTCGCGCACCTCCATGCCGATTTCCTCGATCGTCTCAAGGCAGTCGGCGGTGAAGCCCGGGCAGAACACGTCAGTGCGGCGCACGCCCGCCGCGCCCAGTTCCTTGAGCGTCGGCGCCGTATAGGGCTGCAGCCACTCAGCCTTGCCAAAGCGCGACTGGAAAGTGATGCGGCATTCCACCGGCGTCAACTGCAACGCCTGCATGAGGAGCGCCCCAGTTTGCTGACACTGATCATGATACGGATCGCCCAGATCGAGCGTGCGTTTGGGCACACCGTGAAAGCTCAGAACGAGCTTGTCGCCCGCTGCGAAATCCGGGCGGCCATGGGCGTGCCAGTACTGATGTACCTGCGCCGCCAACGCCGTGATGTAAGCCGGATGGTCCGCGTACTGGCGAATCATGCGTATTTCAAGCTGGTTGCGCATCCGCTTGAGTGCGGAAAATGCGTCGTCAAATGCGGTGGCGGTTGTCGACGAGGAATATTGCGGGTACATCGGCACAAGCAGTACGCGCTCCGCACCCGCCAGCTTGAGCTGATTGAGCATCGCCGGAATACCTGGCATGCCATAGCGCATGGCGTAGTCGACCAACACGGTGTAATCATTCAACTGCAACAAGTGCCGCAGTGCCTCGACCTGCTTCTCGGTGAACACGCGCAGCGGCGAGCCCTCGGGGGTCCAGACCGCGGCGTACTTCTTGGCCGAAGATCGCCCGCGCAAGGGCAGGATCAACAGACGCAAAATAATCTGCCAGATCGCCGCCGGAATCTCGACCACGCGCGGGTCCGACAGGAACTGTGCGAGGTAGCGGCGCACGGCGCGCGGCGTTGGGGCGTCGGGCGTGCCTAGATTGATCAGCAGGACCGCGACACGATGCGAGGTGGCGGGCTGCGAGGGCCGCTCGAGGTCGAAACGCATAGGCTACAGGGCTCTCAGCTGAAAGCGGGAAGGGTTAGGTGGAAATCATTATAGCGGCGCGGTCGGCGACCCAAACCTGGCCATTCGGCGGATTGGCAAGCCACGCGCCGTCGCGCATCATTTGGTGCATGGCTTGCGGGGACCGCGAGGCCCGCTGCACTTGAACGGGGCCGGGTACTGCTCGCCAGTTATTGCTGGCTAAGCGTAAGTGAAAGCAGGCGCGCGGTAATGTCGACGATCGGGATCACACGGTTGTAAGCCATCCGGGTCGGTCCGATTACGCCGAGGGTGCCGACAATCTTGCCGTTCACTTCGTAGGGCGCGGTCACGACGCTCATTTCCTCGATCGGCACGAGATTGGACTCGCCACCAATGAAGATCTGCACGCCCTGCGCGTGACTCGACACGTCGAGCAACTGAAGGAGACTGGTCTTTTGGTCAAATACATCGAACAGCTTGCGCAGCCGCGCCATGTCGGACGACAGGTCGGCCACTTCCAGCAGATTGCGCTCTCCGGAGATCAGCACAGTCTCGCCGGTGTCGGCTTCGTCCGTGCTGGCCGTGACGGCCGCGTGCATCAGCGTGGTCATATCGCCGCGCAGCGCGTCGATCTCTTCGCGCAACCGGCGGCGCACCTCATCGAACGAGAGGCCCGCAAAGTGCGCGTTGATGTAATTGGACGCTTCCACCAGTTGCGACGGCGAAAAGTCACGCTGCGTCGCCATGATGCGGTTCTGCACGTCGCCCTCGGGCGTGACGATGATCAGCAGAATGCGCTTGTCGGACAGGCGCATGAACTCGATCTGCTTGAACACATGACTGCGCCGCGGCGTCAGCACCACGCCTGCGAACTGCGAAAGACTGGAGAGCACGCTCGCCGCTGCCGCCACGATCTTCTGCGGCTCGCCGGCTTGCAGTGTGGTCTTGACGGTGCGGGTGACAGCCTCTTCGTCAGCGGCGGATTCCACCGTCAGCATGGTGTCGACGAACAGCCGGTAGCCCCGCGGCGTGGGAATGCGGCCCGCGGACGTATGCGGACTGATCACAAGCCCCAGTTCCTCGAGATCGGACATCACGTTGCGGATCGTTGCCGGGCTCAACTCGAGGCCGGAATAGCGGGACAACGTGCGCGAGCCGACCGGCTGACCTTCGGCGATATAGCGCTCGATCAGCGTTTTTAGGAGGGTTTGTGCGCGAGGATCTAGCATGACGGAAAATTTTAGCTTAATGACGCGACGACCGCGAGCGCTAACCGTTGTGGCACCTGCCGCCAAAATCGGCCTGCGGCACGCGGCCTGGCGCGGACCCGCGCTGGGTTGGACGCTGCACAAACCGTGCCCTCACCATGGGGACGACACCATTCTAACGATAATTGGCGAGCGACCGGGCTCCCTGTCGCGGCTGGGCCAGCAAGTGTCCGGGGCCCGACTGACCGCCCGGCTGGCAAGCGCGTCGGCGCCGGGCGCCCAACTCCGCGCCAACGGTTCTTTTCAGTCCCTACCTATGGTGTAATGCCGGCATGCAAGTTACCAGCCAGTTCAGGACAGTCGCGCTCGTCGGGCGCAACAATACGCCAGGCATCGGCGAGCCGCTGACCGCGCTCGCCGCCTGCATCGCCAAGCGCGGCTTTGAAGTTGTGTTCGAGGCCGACACCGCAGCTGAAATCGGCGTGACTGAGTATCCCGCGCTGCGTCCCGCCGAAATCGGCGCACGGGCCGACGTCGCCGTGGTGCTCGGCGGCGACGGCACGATGCTCGGCATCGGCCGCCAGCTCGCGCCATACCGCACACCGCTGATCGGTATCAACCATGGGCGCGTCGGTTTCATTACCGATATCCCGATCTCCGACATGCAGGAACTCGTTCCGAACATGCTCGCCGGTCACTTTGAGCGCGAAGAGCGCACGTTGCTTGAGGCGCGCATCATGCGCGACGGCAACCCCATCTACCACGCGCTTGCGTTCAACGACGTCGTGGTAAATCGCAGCGGCTTCTCGGGGATGGCGGAACTGCACGTGGCCGTCGACGGCCGCTTTATGTACAACCAGCGCTCGGATGGTTTGATCGTCGCCACGCCAACCGGCTCGACGGCCTATTCGCTGTCTTCGGCCGGGCCGATCCTGCATCCCCAGTTACAGGGCATCGTCCTCGTGCCGATCGCTCCGCATGCGCTGTCGAACCGGCCCATCGTCTTGCCGGACGACTCGAAAGTCAGCATCCAGATCGTTTCCGGCCGCGACGTGAACGTCAATTTCGACATGCAGTCGTTCACTGCCCTGGAACACAACGACACCATTGAAGTGCGCCGCTCGCGCCATACCGTGCCACTGCTGCACCCGGTTGGGTACAGCTATTACGCTACGCTGCGCAAGAAGCTGCACTGGAACGAGTACCCGTCGCACGAAGACGACATCAAGTCCTGACAGAATCCTGAGCACGCCGCCGCAGCCGCAACGTAATCCACGCCACCAGACGACCTCCATGCTTCGCCACCTCTCGATACGCGACTTCGTCATCGTCGCCGCGCTCGATCTTGAATTCGACAGCGGCTTTACAGTTTTTTCAGGTGAAACAGGTGCCGGCAAATCGATCCTGATTGATGCGCTGGCCTTGACACTCGGCGCCCGCGCCGATGCCAGCGTCGTACGCACCGGCGAAACCCGTGCCGACATCACCGCGGAATTCGACACTCACGAGCAGGTCGAGCAGTGGCTCGACGAGCAGGCGCTTGGCACCGACGCCGCCGATTCGCAGGGCAACACGGTCATGCTGCGGCGGGTGGTGGACGCGAACGGGCGTTCGCGTGCCTTTATCAACGGCACGGCGGCGACGCTCGCGCAACTGCGCGAAGTCGGCGAAATGCTGGTGGACATCCACGGGCAGCACGCGCACCAGTTGTTGATGCGCCCGGACGCACAGCGTGAGCTGTTCGACACCCATTCGGGGCTCGCCGAACTGGCCGGCGCCGTGAACCGCGCCTGGCGAAGCTGGCGCGACGGAGCGCAGGCAGTCGAGACGGCGCAGACGCGTGATCGAGAGCTGCAACTGGAGCGTGAGCGGCTCGCATGGCAGTTGGCCGAACTCGACAAGCTGGCGCCGCAACCCGGCGAATGGGAAGAGGTCAACGCCGAGCACAACCGCTTGTCGCATTCGGCCAACCTGATCGACGGCGTGCAGGGCGCGCTCGCAGCGCTGTCCGAATCGGACGAGGCAATGATCACGCATCTGGCGTCGGTCGTCTCGAAGCTGCGCGACCTGGCCGAGATCGATCCCGCATTGAACGACGCCCTCGCCGCGCTAGAGCCCGCCGAAATCCAGTTGCAGGAGGCCGCTTACTCGCTGAGTCACTACGCGCAGCGGCTTGAACTCGACCCCGAACGGCTCGCGCAGATCGAGAAGCGCGTTGACGCGCTGCACTCCGCCGCCCGCAAATTCCGCCTGCAGCCGCAAACGCTGCCCGAAGAACACGCCGCCCGGCGCGCCCAACTGGCTGCGCTTGACGCCGCCGCCGATCTGGACGCCCTGCACGCCGCCGAAGCCAAAGCGAAGGAAGCCTATCTGGCCCAGGCCAAACAACTCTCAAAGGCTCGCACCAAAGCCGGCAAGGCGCTGGGGTCAGCGGTGACGACGGGCATGCAGGAATTGTCGATGAAAGGCGGCAGCTTCGAGGTTACCCTCGTGGCACTGCCGGAAGGCGGCGCTCATGGACTCGAACAGATCGAATTCCGGGTGGCCGGCCACGCGGGCGTCCCGCTGCGGCCGTTGGCGAAAGTCGCGTCAGGTGGTGAGCTGGCGCGTATCAGCCTCGCCCTCGCCGTGATTGCCAGCGCCGCCAGTCCAACTCCGACGCTGATTTTCGACGAAGTGGATACCGGCATTGGCGGCGGCGTGGCGGAAGTCGTCGGCAGGCTGTTGCATCAACTCGGCGGCGCCCGCCAGGTGCTGTGCGTTACGCACTTGCCGCAGGTGGCCGCGCGCGGCGACCGGCACTTCCAGGTGGCGAAGGCTTCGGACGGACAAGGTGGCACGGTGAGCAACGTCACGTCGCTCGACAAGGCGAGCCGCATCGAGGAAGTTGCGCGGATGCTCGGCGGCCTGGAAATTACCGCCACCACGCGCAAACACGCGAAGGAAATGCTGGCGGCTTGATTGGCCAGCTATGTGACCGCCGGCGTGGTCATTTGAGCGGCCACCCAAGCGATCACTGCCGCGCGCTAACGAGGCAGGCGCCTCACCCAAACACCCGCTCCCACAGCGCCAGCACTGCCTCCCGCTCGGTGGCAACCACCGCCGGATCAACCCGCGCCTTCTCCATGCCATCCAGCCGCAACTTATGCTGCAGCTTGCGATAGATCCGGTAGGCCGCGCCCACTGTCTCCGCCTCTTCCTCGCTCATCATGCCGAAGCGCGACACCTCACGGAGCAACGCGATATTGCCGGTATTGCGGATCAACTCGGGATCGCGCGCCGCATGCAGCAGCACCCAGAACTGCACGGTAAATTCGATGTCCACCATGCCGCCCCGATCGTGCTTGAGGTCGAACAGGCTCGTGCGGTTCGGGTGCCCGGCCTCAACACGTTCGCGCATCTCGACGATTTCCTTCGCCAAAGGCGCGGCCTCGCGTGGCGTGGTCAGCACCTGCTCGCGGATCGCTTCGAACTTCGCGCCAATCTCGGCATCGCCGGCGCAATAGCGGGCGCGCGTTAACGCCTGGTGCTCCCAGACCCACGCGGTATTGGCCGCATCGCCTTCGCGTAACTGGTAACGCCGGAAAGCGTCCAGGTCGGTGACGAGCAGGCCCGACTCGCCATTCGGCCGCAAGCGCAAATCCACGTCGAACAGCGTCCCCGCGCCCGTGGCCATGGTGAGGCAGGTGATCAGGCGGCGCGTGTACATCGCGTAGATCTCCGCCGCGTTCTCGTCCGCGTCGTCGTAGAGGAAGATCAGATCCAGATCCGACGCATATCCCAGCTCCTTGCCGCCCAGCTTGCCATACGCGATCACCGCAAAGCGCGGCACCTCACGATGGCGTCTTGCCAGTTGGTTCCAGACCGCTTCGAGCGTCACGTCGAGCATCGCATCGGCCAGTTCGGAAAGCCGGTCACTCACGTGTTCGACGCTCAACTGGCCCGCCAGATCGATCAGCAGAATGCGGAACACCTCGGCCTGATGGGCATGGCGCAGCAGATCCATCTGCTGTTCGACGCCGTCCGCCGCGGCGAGGCGCAGGCGCAGCGTGCGCTTAAATTCCGGCCAATCGAACGGGCTTGCAATCGCCTCGTCGTCGAGCAGCTCATCAAGCAATTGCGGATGGCGGATCAGATACCCCGCCGCCCAACGCGACGCGCCCAGCACCGACAACACCCGGTGCAGCGCCTGTGGATATTCGGTCAGCAGTGCCAGATACGCGCCACGCCGGCTCACGGTTTCGAGCAGGTCGAAGAAGCGCGCCACCGTGTCGCCGCGCCGTTCCGGCGGCTCCAGCGTGCGGGCAGCCTCGAGTGCCCGCTGCGCCACGA
>NZ_JBAURZ010000090.1:0-2808 GCF_049581445.1 Paraburkholderia sp.
GTGCCACGCGCAGCGGCTGACTCGGGCGAGGCACTGCTGTCCGTCGCGCCGGCAGCCTTGGGCCTGGCCTGCGCGGATGGTTGCGTAGATGATGCCGGAGTGCCTCGCGCGGCATCGCGCTTATGCACTGCGGCTTCCTGCTGCGCCGTCGACTCAGCCGCCGAGGCGCGCGCTTCGGCGGCATCGCGTTGCTGCGCTTTGGCGGGATCTTCGGGAGAGACGGTCGAGGCGCTGACGGGGTCGTCTGTTGACGAGCGTAGCGCCGCTTCTTCAGCCGCCACCGTGGGCTCAGGAGCTTGCGCGGGCAGGCCTTTGAGCGGCGACTGGATCGCATCCTCGTGCGAGGTGGGCAACGAAACCTGTGGGGCCGCCGGTGCGGTATCGAGCTTCGAACCCTCTGCCGGCTGGCCGGATGGGGATGGGGTGCCGGGTGTGCCGGCATTCTCTGGTTTGTTTTCGCTCATGACTGTCGGACAGGCGCCTTCCACGCGAACGAATGGATATGGATTGATTATCCGCTACCGGACGATATGCGGCAAACCTGCACACAATTGCTCACATTGTTACGCGCCCGGTACATATCCAGCGCAGGCCCAGCGAACGTTTATGGATCGGGCTGCTCGTTGAACGTGTCGCGTAACGCGATCTGCAGCGTCGCATGAATCTTGACGCACCAGCGCCACAATAGTGCCAGCAGCAGCGCGGCGCATACGAGCACCGCCGCGAGCAGTCCGGTGGGCGGAAGAATCCCGCCCGAAAGCGCCGCCACCAGCAGAAACACGCCCACCATCGAGACTACCGGCACAAGGTCGGAAATCGTGTAGCGGATCGCCCTCGTGAAGCGCCCTGCCGTAGCCGGCTGCACACTGACCTCTGCGAGCAGTAGCGCGAGTGATTTGGTTTTGCGGTAGACCGCCACCAGAAACGGCATCGACACAATCAACGCGGCGCTCCATAGCACCACACGTTGAATGGATTCGTCAGGCAGCCAGCGGTCAAGCAACACGTTCGCGTACGAAGCACCGTAGGTTGCCGCCAGAAAAATCGCCACGACCAATGCGAGATTCACTGCAATCTGCAGGACAATGCGACGCGTGATGCTAAAGAGCGTGGGCTCACCGCTTGCCGGCCGCAGGCTGGCGAGCCATTGCGCGTACATACCGAAGACGCTTGCGACCGGGCGCGGCATCGACTTGCCGAGACGCTGGGTGAGCGGATCAGCGGCGCGGATCAGGTACGGCGTAAACAGCGTAGTCAGCGCCGAGACTGCGACTGCAACCGGATACAGGAACGCGCTCGTGACCTTCAGCGTCAGCCCGAGCGAGGCGATGATGAACGAGAATTCGCCGATCTGCGACACCGTCATGCCCACCCGCATCGCGGTACGTCCATCCTTGCCGGCGAGGAAGGTGCCGAGCCCGCACGAGACAATCTTGCCGACGATCACGGCCAGCGTGATCACCGCAATCGGCCACGCATAATCGACCAGCACATGGGGATTCAGCATCAGGCCGATCGTCACGAAAAAGATTGCCGAAAACGCGTCACGCAGCGGCGCGATCAGATGTTCGATGCGGTGCAGATGGCGCGACTCGGCCATGATGGCGCCGATCAGGAATGCCCCCAGCGCAATGCTGTAGTCCAGCTTCACGACCAGCAGGCAGAAGCCGAAGCAGAAACCCAATACCGATACGAGCAGCATCTCGTCGCTGCGCGACCGAGCAACATAGTCGAGCGCGCGCGGCACTACGAGGATGCCGACCACCAGCGACACCGTCATGAAGAGCAGCAGCTTGCCGAGCGTGACGAGCGCCACGCCTGCGCTCAGCTGGCCGGTCTGCGCGATGCCCGACAACAGCACCAGCATCGCGATGGCGAGGATGTCCTCGACGATCAGAATCCCAAACACGAGTTGCGCGAAATTTTCACGTTTCAGGCCCAGTTCGGACAGGGCCTTGACGATGATGGTGGTGGACGAGATGGCAAGAATGGCGCCGAGAAAGAGAGAGTCCATCGAACTCCAGCCAAAGGCGCGGCCGATCTCGAAGCCGAGCCACAACATCAGGACGATCTCCGACAGCGCCGCGACGATCGCCGTCGCGCCCACCTGGAACAGCTTGCGCAAACTGAACTCGAGTCCGAGTGAAAACATCAGGAACACGACGCCGAGTTCACCCAGCGTCTGGATGGTCTGCTCGTCGTGAATCAACTGGAACGGCGGCGTGTACGGCCCGATGATCACGCCCGCTGCGATATAGCCCAGCACGACCGGCTGTTTCAGGCGATGGAAGAGCACAGTGACGACGCCGGCAAGCGCCATGACCACCGCGAGGTCCTGAATGAAGCCGATACCGTGGTGCATAACGCGAGAATCCTTACAAAAAGTAATCTTGAAGGATGGTAACTCACATTTGCGGCGGTCCGATTTAGCGTGCTACGCGTCCTCAGGCCGGCTCATGCCCTCCGTGGACTCGCCCCCCCCGGCGCAAAGCCTTGTTCTACAATTCGGGCGGTATGATCCTGGCCCGTTAGCCTGCTTTGGCGGGGGATCGTTTGCAGATTTTCCGGACGTCAGCGTCGCTCGCCGTGACGCCGCTCGCCCGATGCGGCGGCATGCTCGAAGCACAAGCATCAACCGCACGCCACCGCTATCGACGCGGTTCTAACCGGACCTGACCGACCATGGCCACTGACTTCAAGCCCTTCCCGCCGCTCGCCCAGCTCGCGGCCGATCTCGTCGCCGGCCGCACCACGAGCCGCAAGCTCGTCGAAGCCGCGCTCGAGCGCATCGCCGATCCGGCGGGTCAG
>NZ_JBAURZ010000091.1:0-10375 GCF_049581445.1 Paraburkholderia sp.
CCGGCCTCAGTTATGACCGCCGTGGCGATAGGCTCCGGTTTGCCGCCCCACCACCAGCTCGCTTCGAGATACTGCCGCGTCGCCGCGATCATGTTGTTCACCAGCTTGCCCATCAGCCGGTATTCCCAGTAGGGGAACAGGTGGCTCGCGGCAATGGCGATCGCGCAGCCGACCAGCGTGTCGATGGCGCGTTCGCCGATGATCCGCATGCTGCCCGGTGCGAGCAGGTGGAACATCAGCAGCACGTAGGACGAGGTGAATACCACGCTCGCGGTGTAGTTGAACAGCAGCAGGCTGTAGCTCATTACCATCGAGGCGAACATCACGACGAGCAGCACAGCAGGCTGCTTGACGAACACCATCAACGCAATGCTGGCTGCGCAGCCAATCAGCGTCCCGATAATCCGCTGCCCGTTGCGCTGTTTGGTAAGCGAATAACCGGGCTTCAGGATGATGACGGTGGTCATCACGATCCAGTAGGCATTGGTGAGCGGGAGCAGCCGCCCCAGCCAGAAACCGACCGCCACCGCAATGGTGACGCGCAATGCATGGCGAAAGCTCGGCGACGCCATGGTGAGGTTCGAAAAGATCTGTCCGAACGGCACGCGCCGGCTCGACACGAAACGCGACAAGGCCTGATCGAGACGCAGTTCGGTTTCGGTGGTGCGCGTTTCGCTCGACAGGCTCTTGCGCATCTTGTCGATCAGGCGCGTCGCGCTCCACAGACGCCGGAACGTCGCGGATACTGCCGAGTAAGCCTCTGGATTCCTCGTGGGCAGATCCTGCTTGCGCATCAGCTCGATTTCAAATTCGATGGCGCGCAACTCGGCTTTCACGTTGACGCGGCTGCGCGCCGAATGGTTTTGCAGCACCGCGAGGCCGATCTCTTCAAGATCGGCTGCCGCCTTGCGGATCAGGTCGCGATAGAACGTCAGCATGTCCGAGCCGCCGAACGTGTTGCGAATCATGGGGTAGTCGGTATGGGCGCCCACGAATAGTTCATGCAGGTCAACCGTGTTGATGAACAGGTTGAACAGCATCGCGCGGCGTGGTTCGAGCTTGCCAGTCTTAAGCTTGGGCAGGTTGCGCAGCACAATATCGCGGGCCGCGTCCTGGCGCTCGACTGCGGCGATCTGCTTGGCGACCAGATTGCGATAGCACTCGTCGAGGTCGTTATCGAGGTCGTAAAAGTCTGAGCGCGCGAGCAGATAGTCAGCGCAAGCGAAAACACTCTCGGCGAGCGCCTGCTGTTCGATGCGATGCATCTGCCAGCTGCTGACCAAGGTGGACCAGTACGTGTACCAGAGACCGCCGGCGAGGATCCATGATGCATTGACGAGCGCCTGAATGGGCGTGAAGTGCTCTTCAAGCGTCATGATCATCATGAAGAGCGTGGCGAAACTGATTTGCGGCCAGCGGTTGCCGTACACGACGATCAACGACAACACGAAGGTGAGCGGCACGACGGTGCACCAGAGTGCAACCGAGTTAACCGTGGCAAGCCCGGTGGCGAGCGCCGACAGAAAGCCGATCACGCTGCACGCCAACATTTCGTTGTGCTTGTACTTCAGCGGCCCGGGCATGTCGACTACGCATGCGCCCAGTGCGCCGGTCGCAATCGTGAAGCCGAGGTCACGTTGGTTGAACAGCAGCAGGCAAAGAATGGGCGGTAATGAGACGCCCACTGCGATGCGCAGTCCGCCATAAAAGTACTGGCTATACAGGAATTTTTTGATCTCAACCGAATAGCGCATCGACTGCCTGGTTTTCGTACCACGACAAAAATTGGATTGCAGGAACAGCCCCAAAGCGGTGTTGAGTCTAACTGATTTTATGCGCCATCTGACCTCGTTCGTTTGGCCAGGTTCTATAGTGACGTTGGTTTTGCTATGCTACTTTCAGTCTTTTTGCACGGCTCTGAGCTGCGCTGTTGGGTCTGCTGCCAGGGCGCTTGTTCGTATGGCGGGCGAAGCAACGCCGGGTGCGTGTGATGGCCCTCGCGCTGGCGCGCGTTCAGTCAAGCTGATTTGTGAAGCGAGTGTCAAGGCGCTTGTCTGTGGCAAGGCGTTACTCCTCGCCGAGCGTTGGGCGCGTTCTGCTTGTTCGCGCGAGGAGCGACGTATGGTTCACGTGAGGAGCGAAGCTCAAACCAAATTGAACAGACTAGCTGGTCAGCCCGCGATACCGTCCGGTTGTCCGCCCTGGGTGGCGCGACGTTGCAATGTCTTGCGGTACCACAGCGTCCATAGCAGCAACGCGCCGTAGATACCGTAACCGGTGAACGGCGAGACGACGAGGAAGCGTTCGACGGGCCAGGTCCAGGCCATCCACGAACGCAGGGCGGTTTCGCAGGTGAGGCCAACGCCCCAAACCCCGGTCATGGCGCGCATTGAAACGGCAAAAGTCGGGCTTTCACGCCACAGGGTGTCTATGCGTTCGGCGCCGCCGGCTACTTCGCGCGCAACCGTGGCTCGCGCGAGATAGAAAATGAGCGGCCGGCGCATTGGCAGTGAGAGCAGAAAAGCCACGCCGACCGCGCCGGATACCAACGATTCGCGCAGCAGCAACATGCGCGGACTGCCGCCCAGCGCCATCGCGCCGATCGACAGCGCAATGCCGATCAGCACAATCAGGCTGAGCGCATCGACGCGTCTGAAGCGCGCCAGTTCCACGATGCTCCAGAGCACCGGTGGCACGGCCGAAGCAATCAGCCCACCCGTCTCGCCCCAGCGAGGCGCAGCGAGCTTATAAGCGAGCCATGGCAGCACGAGATTCACCGCAAGTTCCAGCACGAAAGCAGGACGCAGTTTCATGTTAATTTACGTTGTAAGCGAAAGATGGCAGTATCCGCGAGGTGTCAGTGGCAGGCAACCTGTTTTGCGGGCTAGCCCAGTCCGACGATCGAAGAGGGCGCGTCACTTTAGATCCATTGACCGCAGGGTGCGCATCGAAAACCACCTGGGCGGGCAAGTCGTTGGCCCGTCGGTATCGCGGGTAGCCCGTTGCCCGGCAAACACGCCCGGAACTCGCGTGTGTACACTTGCGTTTCATTGCTTCTTGCGCATCTTATGACTTCCCGCTATCCGATCCCGCCCGAAGAAATCGAACTGACCGCAGTGCGCGCGCAAGGGGCGGGCGGGCAGAACGTCAACAAGGTTTCGAGCGCAATTCATTTGCGATTCGACGTCCGCGCATCGTCCTTGCCTGACGTGCTGAAGATGCGCCTGCTGGCGCTGTCGGACCGGCGTCTCACGCGGGACGGCGTAGTGATCATCAAATCACAGGAACATCGCACTCAGGAGATGAACCGCGCAGCGGCAGTCGCTCGCCTCGACGAACTGATTCAAAGCGTGAGCGTCACCCGCACGCCACGCGTTGCGACGCGGCCAACGCGCGCATCGGTGCGACGCCGGCTGGACGGCAAGGCGAAACGCAGCGAGATCAAATCTGGCCGCGGCCGCGTGGACGACTGAGCGACTGGGAAGGCGCAATCGGAACAACCGCAAGTGAAGTTGCGCGAGCAACGGGCCCAGGTCAACGCCTGACGGTACTGGATGCGCCCGGAATGAAATCTACGCAGAGAATCGCCGTTTCGCCCTCGCGCTCGAGGGTGACTGCGGCGGTGTAGCAGTCTTCGCCGTCAATCAGCGAATAGTGCGGGCCCATCATCGCGACCCGCCCAGGGGCAGCCAGCGCGTGCTTGAAATACGCGCGGCGCGACCAGTTGCTGCGCGTAGTGGCAAGCAGCGGAGCGAGGCGTTCCGGGGGCGGCGCAACGGACGGCGCGCACACGGAAGGGTGCTTCTGTTCGCCTTGCACGTCCGTGATAAACACCCGGCGTGCCTCGGGAATATGAAAGACCTCCTGCGCCGCTTGCGCGAGATCGCCACCGGCCGCGAAGTTACGCGCTGAGGCCAGCACGGCTTCGGCAAATCCCTCGAAACCCAGCCGCTGATGACGGGCATGTTTGCGCTCGTAATCCGCGAACTTGCGCCACATGGATTCGATCAGCGCCGGCACCTTGGCGCAGGCGGCCTGCACCGAGCCCTTCGGCTGGCCGAGCCAGAAACCCTGCACGAAGTCGACGTCCGCCTGCATCAAGATCATCAGTTCATCGTCGGTTTCGACGCCTTCGGCCAGCACCAGGGTGCCGGACTGATGCAGCATGGCGATCAGATGGCCGATCAACGATTCGTCGCCTTGGCGCTTGCCGGCGCGCGCCACCAGCGAGCGGTCGAGCTTGACGATGTCGGGACGAAAGCGCCACACGCGATCGAAGTTCGAAAAGCCCGTGCCGAAGTCGTCAATCGCGATCAGGAAGTCGCGTGGCTGCGATGCCGTCAGCATACTGGCGACGGCGGATTCGTCGTCCGCCGGCTGTTCGAGCACCTCGATCACGATGCGCTCCTGCGCCAGCCCGAAGTGCGCAGACAATTCATCGATGAAGGCCCGCTGTGGCCAGCCGGTTTCGAACACCTGGGGGCGCGTATTGAGGAACAGCCAGCCAACCGACACGTTCTGTTCCATGAAGTTGGCCACGTGCAGGCAACGCGCAATCCGGTCGAGCTCGCGCGCTTCATTCGCCGAACGCGTGCCGGAAAACAGCACGTCAGGCGACACTGGCAGGCCAACCGGATCGAAGGCGCGCAACAGCGCTTCGTAGCCGACAATGCGCTGATGGGTGATCGACAGCACCGGCTGAAATACGCTGTGCAGCGTGAGCGCCCGCCACGTGGCGGTCCAGCCGCTCTCGTCGCGTACCAGATGGGGCAGCAGGCCGCTGAGTGTCAGTTCTTCGACGGAGGGCATGATGGCGCGCTGTCAGACAGGCTGAACGGTGAAAAACCGGGACGGGCGCCCGGTAGGCATGGGGCCGCAGCGATGGCATGGCAGTGCGCGCGACGCCCGGAGATGCGGAGATCAATACCAGCCATGCTGGCCCCCGACAGATTGGTCGAAAAGCAGTCTAGCAGGTCAAACTTTGCATGAATGTACGGGTAATCACACACAAACGAAGCCATCCGTGCATGCAACTACGCTAGCACGCTCGCCCGGCATATGCACGCCAAACTCCAGGTTTTCAGTGAGTCCGAAAGCGCACTTTCGCCCCCTGGAAGGCCGCGCTGGGCGTGGTCTCTGGCCGCGCACCAGCAGATTTGGCGGGCGGCGGATAGGCTGCTGCTTTTCTCACCGGAGCGCTGCATGGCGGAAACCGCAGTGGTCGCAATCTCGGTGGCAAAACCCGGTTTCGAAGAGAATCTGCGCGAGGCGCTCGAGGGTATTGTCGGACCTGGCCGCAAGGAAGACGGCGCGCTGCAGTACGATCTGCATCGCGATCTGCGCGAGCCGAGCCGCTTTGTATTTGTGGAGCGTTGGGAAAGCGAGGAAGCGCTCGCCGCCCATGCGAAGTCCGCTCATATCGCGGCCTACATCGCAGCAGTCGCGGATTGGGTCGAGCACTCGGAAATCCGGGTGGTGTCGAAGATCGCCTGAGCGAGGCGCAGGCGTTGCGTGGGCCGAGGCGGCCCGAAACATCGCACACAACCCTCAATGCGTCGATTGGGGGACGTCGAGAATGAGGATGATGGTCCAGTCTGCATCGCCGTCATGGTGATATTGACGTTCTGCGACGATAAACGGTTGTTGCTTGCCGTCCGGGCCGAGAAACAGCACGTCGCCTTCCATGGGCAGGCACTCGACCGGCGGCAACGCAAGAAAGGCTTCCTGACCGCCACGCGGCATCAGCTTCTCGATTTTGCGCGATGCTGCTTCGGTCCATTCGATGTCCAGCTGGATGTTGCTCATTCTGTCCTCCGCACCAGGGTGCGCACGGGTTGGGGTAGTTCGGTGCGCGACTTTAGCATACCGTCGGGACGTCACTGACAACAAAAAAAGCCGAGGCCGGCAAGGCCGGCTTCGGCTTTTTATCGTTCAGCGCAACTGCGAGAGGCGCGGCCAGTCGTTCAAGCGCGATTATTGGCTCGCGGCTTCCGGCTTGGCCATTTTTTTGTGGTGCGGCATTGCCTTGTGGTGCATGGCAGGCATGGACGATTTGCTTTCCATGGCTTCCTGCTTGGCTTGCAAGTCTTGCGCACGCTGCTCGACGTCGGCTGCCTTGGCCGGATCGGTGCTCATCGTGACGCCATTGTCCTGTGCGTATGCGGCGCCGGTGAGTGCCGTGAGAGAAACGAGGATCGCCAGGGACACTTTCTTCATCTTTACCTCCGTAGAGTGGTTGTGGCTGAGGACTGCCCGTCCGATCATAAGGACATTGCATTCTAGCCAGCAATATCCGCTCCAATAGACCCTTTGTAACAGAATTGACAAATAGTTACATTTGGTTACGCCTGTGTAGGCTTGTCTAGGCGTGGCACTGTCAGACGCAGGGCTATTTGAGCGTAACGATTACCGGACAACGGCCGCAAAAAAGGTATGCCGGCAAAGCGTACGTAAGTGTGACGTCAGAACGCGTCGGCCGCTACCGATCGCCTTTTCGCCAATCGTGAGTTCATGCTTTTGAAGCGATAGCACACAATTGCTATGCATCCCTAATGAATCGTCAAGGCTCATCTAGAACCAGCCAATCGTACAGTAGACATAAAACTGTGCAATGCCAATCAACTCATGTAGCGCAAGGTCGGCGTTGACCAGATTGTCGAGGCGCGGCAGCCAGCCCCGGTGCGCTGTTCGACGGTTCGAGATGAGCAACTCAGGTGTTAGTCCGAAGCGATGGAAGTCGAGCAAAGCACGCGGCATCTGATACGCCGACGTGACGAGGATCAACGTGTCGTAGTGGGTATCGTGCAAGACGGCCGCTACATTGCGGGCGTTTTCGTAGGTCGTCAGGCTGCGGTTTTCGAGGATGACGTCGCTGCGCGGCACCTGTTTCTCCAGAAGATAGGGCAGGTAAGTGTCCGCCTCCGACGCCTCGTGCTTTTGCGGATTGCCTCCGCTAATGATGACCTGGCAGTTCGAGTCGCTGCGTTTGCAAGCGGCATAAGTAGCGGCGCTCGTGGCGATCCGGGCAAGTGCGTCGAACCGTGGCACTAGCTTGTGGTTGTCGTCGTAATCGGTGCCGCTGCCGAGCATGACGATCATCGTGCGCGCACCGTAAGTCAGGGGATCCGTGGAAGGCGGCCCCTTTTGGGCCCAGTCGAGCAGCGGGGCAGTGAGCCAGCCAGCCGCCAGTAACCAGAAAAAGATGACACCTGTCACCGCGAGCGCAATGCGGGCCTTGGGCGTTAGCAGAATTGCTGCAAAAAAAAGCGCCAATAAAGTGAATAGAATCAATTTAAATGGGGTAACGTATGGTTTTTAGGGTATTCACGCTGCTGCTATCGCACCGCTCGGGTTGCATCGCAAGCACGTGAGGCGAACGCTATCACGGGTTCGTTACGGGGGCTCTGAATCAAGGAATGACAGGCAGCGCCTGGCGAAAAACGGAGACATCGCAGATTGCGATCGGGTTTTTCGTCAAGAGTGGGTGCTACGCGCGTCACTGGTGGCGCGGTGATGTGCTGCACGAAGATGTGTCATGGCTGCACTTTAAGAAAGAAGTGAGATGACCACGTATTCCAACGAAGTAGTTCTCGAAGCGCTAAGGCGGGCGCAATATCGCCAGGTCCCGTGGGCCAGACGTCCCGGCGTTTTCGAATATCTGCGCGCGCTGGGCTTGATGGAGACTGTCAGGCAACGCACGGTCGCTCCCGCTCCAGGGTTTCACGCGCCCGTCGATATCGCCGTGCTTACCGATCGCGGCCGGGCTGAATTCACCCGGCTCGAACGTGACGAGCGCTCGCGAAACTGGTCCGCGCACAGGATGAATGATTACGTCGCTGCGGAGACCCGCACGGCTGATCTGGAAGTGCGCCCCTAGCCGCCTCTACCCGGTGGTCAACGTCAGGCGCCATGCGCGCCAGCGCGTTGCCGCGCGTGCGCCTCACGCACGTTGCGCGGAAACACGGCCATTTGTGCAAAAAAAGCCCGTATCACAAGGATACGGGCTTACCGGAATTACTTCTGCCACGCTGTGCTAATGGCATGGGTGAGACTGGTTCAACCGCCCGGGGTTCCCGCGAAGTTGAGTCCATCTGCATGTCTGTTTTGCTGACAGGCAAAGGCGCGTCGTCTCTTGAACGTAACGTTGCGGCGCGAAGTCATGCGGCCTTTTGTGACATAAGCCAATTGCCTGACGTCAGCGGCTCGGCCTCAACGGCGGCGTGGCCCCTCATCGCGCGACGGCTCCGGCCGTGTGCGCACATTGCTCGCTATATCGCCGCGCAGGTCGCCACGCGGGGCCGGCGGCGTAAATTCACGCGGGCGCTCGTCCTGTTGCCAGGCTTCCATCGTGGCGGGCCGTTCCGGCCGCCAGTTCCATCCTTGTGGCTTTTGCTGTGCGAAAGCAGGTGCGGCGAGTGATGAAACGACAATGCCGCACAGAAGCAGTGACATTGGTTTCATGCTGAGCTCCGTTCAAACCTGTTGGATCAGGCTTGTGTGCATAGTCATACGGTATGCTCAGGAGCGAAAGCGCGCTGTAAGTAATAGTAAATGGATGTTTCACCACGCTTCATCGGGCACGGAGAATGAGCGTCGGCAAGTTGCCGGAAGGCAACTGCGAGCGCCTGCGTCCGATTGATGGAGACGGTAGACGGTGGTGGCTGAGCGGCCATCTCGCGACGGCGTGGCCCGAGCCCCAAGACGGGGCTCCAGATGCGCGTTGGACGCCTGACGGCGCCCAACGGCAAAGCAAACAGGTTCTTCAGGCCATCTTGACCGGAGCGCGCCACGATTCCGGATTGGTCCAGAATGCGCCACGCAGGCGGTCGCGGCTAGGCGGTGCCGGCGGTTTGGCCGCGGTCGCGCCGATTCGGCCGCGCAGCGAAATTTCGCGCCCGCTCGTGCCGAGTCGCTTAACTATTTCGGCGAGCGTACCATCGGCTTGCCACTCGTCGAAACGGCGGCGGCAAGTCGGCGGCGAGGGGTAGCGGCCGGGAAGCTTGGACCAGCCTTCACCCGTCGAGAGTACCCACAGAACCGCATTGACAACCGCGCGCGCTTCCACGCGTGGCCGGCCGCGTCGTTCACTCCGTGCTGGCTCCGCACAGAATAACGCCTCGACCAGCGCCCACTCGTTGTCTCTCAAATCGTCGAACAGCATCATGTCTCACCTCAGCGAAGCTAACTCCGGTGCGCTGCCCCGCGCCGCGCACTCTCCATGCACTCATCCGCGAGTGCCAGGCGGGGTCGGGCTTGTCATGTTCTGCCAATCTGTCAGATCCATGACGCCGACCCAGTGCGCAACCAAATGCACGAAGCGTGCCATCTATTAAAAAACTACCTCGAAGCCCCGTGTTAGCGGGCCAGCGCGGGCGTTAGTCAGGGGCGTATAAGAATCCAAAAAACCCATCTCGCAAATCGGGACAATCACCAATCTTGTGCAATCAGGCCCGCGCAGCGTGCGTCTGCGCCTTATTGCTGCATCGCAGCGAAACAACACTCTGGGTGCGATACATGAAAAGAAACAATAGAATGTTCATGAAATGCCGCCATTGATGAGGTTTTCGGATGAATGTAACGTTGCGTCAGCTAAGGGTTTTCATTGAGGTCGCGCGTTTGCAAAGCTTCAGCCGTGCGGGCGACGAGATTGGACTCACGCAATCGGCGGTCAGCCGGTGCGTGCGTGAGCTAGAGGCGGAAATTGGCCTGAAGCTGATCGACCGGACCACGCGCGAGGTGCAGTTGACGGATGTGGGCGGCAATCTGGTGTCCAGCGTCTCTCGTCTCTTGACCGATCTCGACGACGCATTGCGTGAGATCCGCGAGATCGGTGAGCAGCGGCGCGGCCGGGTCGTTGTCGCGGCAAGCCCCACGGTGGCCTGCCGGTTGATGCCGCAGGTGGTGGCCGCCTGCGGTCAGCAGTTTCCGTTCATTACGCTGGGCCTGCGTGATGACGTGCAGAGCGACGTGATCCGCAAGGTGAAGTCGGGCGAGGTGGATTTCGGCGTGATCATTGGCCCGTTCGCGGCGGACGATCTGCTGAGCGAATCGTTGATGACGGACTCGTTTTGCCTGGTATCGCGCGACGACCATCCGCTGGCGGACCGGTCGCACGTGGCATGGACTGAGCTCGAAGGGCAGCAACTCGTGATGCTCGACTACGCATCGGGTAGCCGCCCGATCATCGATGCGGTCATGCTCGAGCACGGCGTAAGCGCGACCGTGGTGCAAGAGCTTGGGCATTCGGCGACGGTCTTTGGGCTGGTGGAGGCGGGCGTCGGCGTCAGCGTGTTGCCCTGGCTGGCCCTGCCGTTGCCCGCGGATACCTCGCTGGTGGCGCGCCCGCTGGTGCCGCGCGCCGAACGCACGGTTGAAC
>NZ_JBAURZ010000092.1:0-11892 GCF_049581445.1 Paraburkholderia sp.
GGTGATGCGCGCATCCACGGCCTCGCACGGGGTCCCCGCGCGTACGCAGTCCAGCGACGATCCCATCGCACACTTCGCGAACGGCAGCTATTGAACGTTGCGTCCCTTGGACTGAGGCCGTGCCCCGTCGTGCGCACGTCTCACCCACACCACGCACACTAGCCAACCCCGCCCCCCAAGCGTTTCCCCATTGGCCACCCAACCACGCGCGCCTATGCTATCTGCTATCGTCTTTCCTATTCTCTGACGGCGGAGTGATCACAATGGATCTTGGACTGAAGAACAAAGTGGTTCTGGTCACCGGCGGCAGCAAAGGCATTGGCCTTGCCTGCGCCCGCAGCTTTGCCGCCGAGGGCGCGAAGGTCGCCATCGTCTCGCGCGATCCCGCGAATCTCGCCCGCGCCCGCGAGCAACTGGCAAGCGAAGGCCTGCAAGTCCACCTCACGCGCGCCGACCTGCATGAACCGCATGGCGCCGCTGATATCGTCGAAGAAGTGACCTCGGCGGTCGGCCCCATCGACGTCCTGATCAATAGCGCGGGCGCGGCACGCCGCTACGATCCTGAAACCCTCGATGCCGATGCCTTCCGCGCGACGATGGAAGCGAAGTACTTTCCCTACATCTATCCCCAGCAGGAAGTGTTGCGCCGGATGGCCGAACGGGTGAAAGCAGGACAAAGTACCGAGCCCGGTACGATCGTCAACATCATCGGCATGGGTGGCAAGATGGCGAGCGACATTCATATTGCGGGCGGTGCGGCCAATGCCGCGCTGATGCTGGCGACTGTCGGCCTCGCGCATTACTACGCGCGCTACGGCATTCGCATCAACGCGATCAATCCCGGCTCTACCTTGACCGAACGTGTCGAAGAAGCGCTGAAGCTGGAGGCCAACCAGCAAGGCATAGACACGGCGGAAGCGCTGGCGCGCGGCCAGGCCAAGGTGCCGCTCGGACGCTTTGCCAGACCCGAGGAGATTGCAGACGTGGCGCTGTTCCTGGCGAGCCGCCGCGCGAGCTATGTCACGGGCGCGATTGTGCCGATGGACGGGGGCAGCGCGCCGCTCATCTGAGCACGTCACGCCACCCTGGGCAAACGCTTGCTACAGGAAGCGGTGGCCGAGCCACCAACCCGCCGCGGAAAGCGCGGCGGACGCGGGAATGGTCAGGATCCACGCCCAAACGATATTACCGGCCACACCCCAGCGCACCGCGCTCAACTTCTGCGTGGCGCCAACGCCGACGATAGCGCCGGTAATCGTATGTGTGGTGGACACGGGAATGCCGAGAAAGGAGGCGACGAAGAGCGTAATCGCCCCGCCCGACTCCGCACAGAAACCGCCAACAGGCTTGAGCTTGGTGATTTTTTGCCCCATGGTGCGCACGATGCGCCAGCCACCAAACAGCGTGCCGAGTCCCATGGACAGATAGCAGCCGCCGATCACCCAGACCGGCGGCGCATCCGCGAGGGACGACGCGTAGCCGGTTGCGATCAGCAGCATCCAGATGATGCCGATGGTTTTCTGCGCGTCATTGCCGCCGTGTCCCAGGCTGTACAAACCCGCGGAGATGAGCTGCAAGCGCCTGAAGCGCCGGTCCACCTTGCTAGGCGGCGTGCGGAAGTAGATCCATGACACCGCGAGCATGAAAAACGAGCCGAGCACAAAGCCGAGCAGCGGCGAAATGAAGATGAATGCGACCGTCTTCATCAGACCGTCCAGGTTCAGCGAGTGCCAGCCCGACTTGGCGAGCGCCGCGCCCACCAGACCGCCGATCAGCGCATGCGACGAGCTCGACGGAATACCGTAATGCCAGGTGACGATATTCCAGCCAATCGCACCGACTAACGCGCCGAAGATCACATAATGGTCGACGATAGCCGGATCGATCGTGCCCTTGCCGACCGTCTGCGCCACTTTCAAATGGAAGATGAAATAGGCGATGACGTTGAACGCAGCGGCGAACGCAACGGCCTGCTGCGGCTTGAGCACGCCCGTCGAGACGACCGTGGCGATCGAGTTCGCCGCGTCGTGAAAACCGTTCATGAAGTCAAACACCAGCGACACGGCGACCAGAGTGGCGACCACCCAGATGGCGAGTTGTATCGATTGCATTATGCGTTTTCCAGCACGATGCCTTCGATAATGTTCGCCACATCCTCACATTTGTCCGTGATGGTCTCGAGCAGTTCGTAGATGGCTTTCAGCTTGATCAGCGTCTTGACGTTGTCTTCTTCGCGGAAGAGCTTGGAAATTGCCGCGCGCAGCACGCGGTCCGCTTCCGATTCGAGACGGTCGATGTCCTCGCATGCCTTAAGTATCTGGCTCGCCTGCTTCATATCCGACAGCAGACCAACCGCGTACTGAACGCGCTCCGCGGTAGCCGTGCAGATGTGCGCGAGCTGACTTGCCTCGGAGGTCACCGTCTGAACGTCATACAGGAAAATGGCCGTGGCGACGTCCTCCATCAGATCGAGGATGTCGTCCATCGTGGTGATCAACTTGTGGATTTCGTCGCGGTCCAGCGGCGTGATAAACGTCTTGTGCAGCAGATCGATGGTTTCGTGCGTGAGCTTGTCAGCGGCCTTTTCGGCCTTCTGCACGTTCCGCTTGTGGATCTCGGCGTCCTGCAGATTGTCGATCAGCAGTTCGAGTTCGTGGCTGGCCGAGACAATGCACCCGGCATGCTCGTTAAAGATTTCAAAGAACTTGCCCTCGGTGGGCATGAATCGACCGAACATTGGAATCCCGGAAATTGGTCACGTCAATGGCTGACATAAAACCGCAATATTGTACCGGGACCGGGATCAGGTGGCACTTCTGACATCGTCATTACAACAGCGCCGTCACTTATCGCTTTACTCGCTGTAGAAGTTCTGCGCACCCGCAAAATTATCAAACTTCGTATATTGACCGTGGAACGTGAGGCGAACAGGTCCGATTGGCCCGTTACGCTGTTTACCGATGATAATCTCCGCCGTGCCCTTGTCCGGGCTATCCGGGTTGTAGACCTCGTCGCGGTAAATGAAGAGGATGACGTCAGCATCCTGTTCGATAGCGCCAGATTCGCGCAAATCCGACATGATCGGGCGCTTGTTCGGGCGCTGTTCCAGACCGCGGTTCAACTGCGACAATGCGATCACCGGCACGTCGAGTTCTTTGGCCAGACTCTTAAGCGAACGCGAGATTTCGGAAATTTCCGTGGCGCGGTTTTCACCGGACGACGACCCGCTCATCAACTGCAAATAGTCGATGATGATCAGACCCAGCTTGCCGCACTGGCGCGAGAGCCGGCGCGCCCGTGACCGCAGTTCCATCGGATTCAAACCGCCGGTTTCGTCGATGAAGATTTGCGCCTCGCTCATCTTCTGGACCGCGTGGGTCAACTTCGGCCAATCCTCGTCAGTCAGACGCCCGGTACGCATCCGATGCTGGTCCAGCCGGCCGACCGAGCCGAGCATACGCATGGTCAATTGGCTGCCCGGCATTTCCATCGAAAACACCGCGACCGGCAAACCGTACTCGACCGCCACATACTCGCCCACGTTCATGGAAAAAGCCGTCTTACCCATCGACGGACGGCCCGCGACGATAATCAGCTCGCCGCCGTGCATGCCGGACGTCATTCGATCAAGGTCGACGAAGCCCGTCGGCGTGCCGGTCACATCGCTCGGATTGGCGGTGTGATAGAGCGTGTCGATCCGTTCGACCACCTGGGTCAGCAAGGGCCCGATTTCCAGGAAGCCCTGCGTGCCCCGCGCGCCGTCTTCGGCGATCGAAAACACCTTCGACTCGGCCTCGTCCAGCAACTGGCGCACTTCCTTACCCTGCGGGTTGAAGGCGTCAGCCGAGATTTCATCCGCGACCGAAACGAGCCGGCGCAACACCGCGCGATCGCGCACGATTTCCGCGTAACGGCGAATATTCGCGGCGCTCGGCGTGTTCTGCGCCAGCGCGTTCAGATACGCGAGACCGCCGACCTCCTCTGCCTTGCCCGCCGTGCCCAGCGCTTCGTACACGGTGATCACGTCGGCCGGACGCGTCGCCGCGATCAGCTTGCCGATGTGTTCGAAGATAATGCGGTGGTCATAGCGGTAGAAGTCGCTCTGCGAGAGAAAATCGGCGATGCGATCCCAGGCGGCGTTGTCGAGCAGCAAGCCGCCCAGTACCGATTGCTCGGCCTCGATCGAATGCGGCGGGACTTTCAGCGACTCGAGTTGGGGGTCTTTGGACGGTGCGTTCATGGGATGGAATTATCGGGGTAAATGCTCGCGGAAGGAAATCTAAACTCGCGATTTTGACCCCAAACGACGGACGCCGAATGGGAAAAAGGGAAACAAAAAAGCAGGGGCCGGTCACCCGGCCCCTGCCTTTCGCCAGCAAAACTACCTGGCTAATACTACTGGATGCTTAGGCGTGTTCGCCCAGCACCGACACCGTCACGTCGACGAGAACGTCGGTGTGCAGCGAGACTTGCACAGCGTGGTCGCCGACCAGCTTCAGCGGGCCTTCCGGCAGGCGCACTTGCGCCTTTTCCACTGCGAAGCCTTGCTTGACCAGTGCTTCAGCGATGTCAGCGTTCGTCACCGAGCCGAACAGGCGGCCGTCAACGCCAGCCTTCTGAGCGATCTGCACCGTCGAGCCGGCCAGCTTTTCGCCTTGAGCTTGAGCAGCTGCCAGCTTTTCAGCGGCGACCTTTTCGAGGTCAGCGCGGCGAACTTCGAATTCAGCGATTGCGTCTTTCGTTGCGCGGCGTGCGTGCTTGTTCGGGATCAGGAAGTTACGTGCGTAACCGTCCTTCACCTTGACGATGTCGCCCAGGTTGCCCAGGTTGACGACTTTTTCCAGAAGAATAACTTGCATTCAAATACTCCTTGTCGCGTCGTCGGGTTAGGCCTTGTGCTGGTCGGTGTACGGCACCAGCGCGAGGAAACGTGCGCGCTTGATAGCCGTGTCCAGCTGGCGTTGATAGTGCGACTTCGTACCCGTGAGACGCGCCGGCGTGATCTTGCCGTTCTCGCCGATGAAGTCCTTCAGCGTTTCGATATCTTTGTAGTCGATCTGATCGACGCCAGCTGCCGTGAAGCGGCAGAACTTCTTGCGCTTGAAGAGCGGGTTTTGTTGCTGACGACGCTTGTCGAATTTCTTACCAGTCGGGCGGGGCATGTTCAGTCCTTTCCAATGTCCTGCAATGCTGTGATGTGAAATACCAGGGTTCTTGCGTTGCGGCTTTTCTTGGCCAGGAAACCGGTGAAGAGCTTTTCGACGCCCATCACACAGCTTTCCAGCTTGCCGCTCGCCTCGCCGGCCGCCACTGCCGGCATCGTCAGTTCAACTTGCCGGGCAATGCCGGCTTCGACGACTTCGGTGTGGTGTTGCAACGTGCAGCTTGCGATCGGAACGCCGGCGGGGGTGTACCGCACCGGTTCGCGTTCGACGACGCTGGCTGTAAGTTGCAGCCTGTTCACGAGAGCGACGCTTTTGCCTGGTAGCTTAAATAGTGTGTCTTAAGCCTGCGCTTCGGACGGCTGCGTAGCAGCTGCCTTCTTGGCTTCTTCGCGCTGCACTTCCTTCATCATCGGCGACGGGCCGCTTTCGGCCTTCTTCATCTTGACGATCAGGTGACGCAGAACGGCGTCATTGAACTTGAATGCGTGTTCCAGCTCGTCGAGCGTGGTTTGGTCGCATTCGATGTTCATGCAGACGTAGTGAGCCTTCGCGAGTTTCTCGATCATGTAGGCCAGTTGGCGACGGCCCCAGTCTTCGATACGGTGAATCTGGCCACCGTGCGACGTGATCGTGCCCTTGTAACGCTCGATCATGGCAGGCACTTGCTCGCTCTGATCGGGATGCACGATAAAGACGATTTCATAATGACGCATACACACTCCTTAGGGATTAAAGCCACCCGGGCGTCGGAACCGGTGTGGCAAGTGAGAAGCCGAAGATTGTAGCCCGAATAGGGACGGGTTGCAACATATCCCGTTAGTTTGCCGCGTGATTTGGGTGTGTTTTCAAAGGTTTAGGCGCGGCATCGGTTCCGCGACCCCTGTCCCTGGTGCGTGTGACCCCTCAAACCTCCCCACTCCAGTACTCCGGCCGGGAATACACCTCTTTCACATAATCAATGAAGTAGCGCACTTTGGCCGGCACATAGCGCTGCTGCGGGTAGACCGCGAGGATGTCGTAGTCCGGCAGCGCGAACTCATCGAGCACCGTTTCCAGTTCGCCACGAGCCAGCTGCTGCTGGATTTCCCAGGTTGAGCGCCAACCGAGGCCAAGACCCTCGGAGGCCCAGCGGTGCAGCAACTCGCCGTCGTTGCAATCGAGCGTCCCGCCGACCCGCACGGTCACAAGTTTGCCATTGCGCCGGAAGTACCAACCCCGGTTCTGGCCCCCTTGCAGGTTGAAGGCGAGGCAATTGTGCTGCGGCAGGTCTTCGAGCGTCTTCGGTTTGCCATATTTGCGGAAATATTCGGGCGTGCCACAGACCACGCGCCGGTTCGACGCCAGCTTGACCGCCACGAAATTGGGATCCACCGCTCCGCCTATACGAAACGACAGGTCATAGCCCTCACGGACCAGATCCACCACCCGGTCGGTAAGGTTAAACGACAGCTGCAATTCCGGCTTGTCCGCAAGAAATGGAGGTGCGAGCGGCGCAACATGCTTGCGGCCAAACGCAGCCGGCGCCGAGACAATCAGGTGCCCGCTCACCGCCCGGCGTCCCGCGGCCAGTTCGTTCTCAGCCTGATCCCACTCGGAAAGCAAGCCGCGGCAGCGTTCCAGAAACGCCGCACCCTCCTCGCTCACCACAAGGCGCCGGGTCGAGCGGTACATCAGCTTCACGCCGAGGCGCTTTTCCAGCGCGTCGATGCGCCGTCCGAGTATCACCGGTGACACGCCTTCCTCCAGCGCCGCAGCCGCGAGACTGCCCGCGTCCGCCACGCGCACAAAGGTTTCGATCTGTTTGAAGCGGTCCATTTTTGTCTCCTGCCTGTCGCGGGCTGTCGCCATCCCATACTTTTTGTTTCGAAATAAGCGACCCGGACTGATCTTATCAAACCTATAGCGCAGGCCTAAAGTTCACCTCAACCCCCTTAGATTCGCATTCACAGACATTGAGGAGACATTCATGGCCAAGATGAGAGCCGTCGACGCAGCCGTGCTGGTGCTCGAAAAAGAAGGTATCGACACCGCCTTTGGCGTGCCAGGCGCCGCCATCAACCCGTTCTACTCGGCTATGCGTAAAGCCGGCAACATCAGCCACGTGCTGGCGCGTCACGTTGAAGGCGCCTCGCACATGGCCGAAGGCTATACGCGTGCCCAACCGGGCAATATCGGCGTGTGTATTGGCACGTCGGGCCCCGCCGGCACCGACATGATCACCGGTTTGTACTCGGCTCAGGCTGACTCGATCCCTATTCTGGCTATCACGGGTCAGGCGCCGCGCGCGCGTCTCTATAAGGAAGACTTCCAGGCCGTCGATATCGAATCGATCGCCAAGCCGGTCACCAAGTGGGCCGTCACGGTGCGCGAACCCGCGCTCGTGCCGCGCGTGTTCCAGCAAGCGTTCCATGTGATGCGCTCAGGCCGTCCGGGTCCGGTGCTGGTCGATCTGCCGATCGACGTGCAGCTCGCGGAGATCGAGTTCGACATCGACACGTATGAGCCGCTGCCGGTCTACAAGCCGAAGGCAACCCGCAAGCAGATCGAAGCGGCGCTCACGCTCCTGAACAACTCCGACAAGCCGTTGATCGTCTCCGGTGGCGGTGTGCTCAACGCCGCTGCGGAAGATCTGCTGGTGGAATTCGCGGAAACGGTCGGCGTGCCAGTGATTCCGACGCTGATGTCGTGGGGCGCGATTCCCGACGATCACCCGCTGATGGCCGGCATGGTCGGCTTGCAAACATCGCACCGTTACGGCAACGCCACCATGCTCGCGTCCGACTTCGTGCTCGGTATCGGCAACCGCTGGGCGAACCGCCACACGGGCAGCGTCGAGGTTTACACCAAGGGCCGTAAGTTCGTGCACGTGGACATCGAGCCGACGCAGATCGGTCGTGTGTTCGGGCCGGATCTCGGCATCGTGTCGGACGCGAAGGCTGCGCTCGAACTGTTCGTCGAAGTCGCCAAGGAATGGAAAGCCGCCGGCAAACTGAAAGACCGCGGCGCATGGGTCGCGGATTGCCAGGAACGCAAGCGCACGCTGCAACGCAAGACGCACTTCGACAACACGCCGATGAAGCCGCAACGCGTGTACGAAGAAATGAACCAGGTGTTCGGCCGCGATACCTGCTACGTCAGCACGATCGGTCTGTCGCAGATCGCCGGTGCCCAGTTCCTGCATGTGTACAAGGCGCGTAACTGGATCAACTGCGGCCAGGCTGGCCCGCTCGGCTGGACGATTCCGGCTGCGCTGGGTGTGCGCGTTGCCGACCCGCAACGTCCGATCGTGGCGCTCTCGGGCGACTACGACTTCCAGTTCATGATCGAAGAGCTCGCCGTTGGCGCGCAATTCAAGCTGCCGTACGTGCACGTGGTCGTGAACAACTCGTACCTCGGCCTGATCCGCCAGGCGCAGCGCGCGTTCGACATGGACTTCTGCGTGCAACTCGCGTTCGACAACATCAACGCGCCTGAAGTGAACGGATACGGTGTCGATCACGTCGCGGTGGCCGAAGGTCTCGGCTGCAAGGCGATCCGCGTGTTCAAGCCGGAAGAGCTGAAGCCGGCGCTGCAAAAGGCGCAGTCGATGCTCTCCGAATTCAACGTGCCGGTGATCGTCGAAGTGATCCTCGAGCGTGTGACCAACATTTCGATGGGCACCGAAATCGACGCGATCAACGAGTTCGAAGAACTGGCTCTGAAGCGTGAAGATGCGCCGAGCGCCATCAGTATGCTCGACTGAATCTTCTAAATCCGCCGTAACGTTCGAGCGGCCCAGCGTGTGTTTCGCGCTGAGCCGCCCGTGAGACGTGTTTCGCGTCTTTCGCGTTTTTCACTATGACCGACCAGCGAGACCCCAGCACCATGCCGAAATTTGCAGCCAACCTCACCATGCTGTTCAACGAAGTGCCGTTCCTTGACCGCTTCGCCGCGGCAGCGGACGCGGGCTTTAACGCAGTCGAATTTCTCTTCCCCTATCCGTACAAGGCGGCCGAACTGGCCGAGCGTCTGCAGCAGAACCGTCTGAAGCTCGTTCTGCACAACCTGCCCGCGGGCAACTGGGAAGCCGGCGAACGCGGCATTGCCTGCCTGCCGGACCGCGTCGGCGAATTCCAAGAAGGTGTCGGCCGCGCGATTGAATATGCGAAGGCGCTGAAGGTGCCGCAACTGAACTGCCTCGTCGGCATTCCCGGCCCGGGCGTCGATGCAGCCCGCGCTCACACGACGATCGTCGACAACCTGCGGTTCGCTGCTAACGCGTTGAAACAGGAAGGCATCAAGCTGCTGGTCGAGCCGTGCAATTCCTTTGACATCCCCGGCTTCGCGCTGAATCGCTCGGCGGAAGGGCTTGATGTGATTCGCGCCGTCGGCTCTGACAATCTGTATCTGCAGTACGACATCTATCACATGCAACGCATGGAGGGCGAGCTCGCCGCCACCATCAAAAAGAATCTGGCGTCGATCGCGCACATCCAGCTTGCCGACAATCCGGGCCGCAACGAACCGGGAACTGGCGAAATCAACTACCCGTTCCTGTTCGATCTGCTCGACTCGCTGGGTTACGACGGCTTTGTGGGCTGCGAATACAAGCCGCGCACGACGACCACCGAAGGCCTTGCCTGGGTTCAAAGCATCGCCGGACAGATTCGCGGCGCAGCGCACGTGGCGGCCTGACCGACCACGCGCGGATCGACACTCAACCCACGCACACTCCCGCCCCAACCTACTGGAGACATCATCAAATGGCAAAGATTGGTTTTATCGGCCTCGGCATCATGGGCGCGCATATGGCGCGCAACCTCATCAAGGGCGGTCACACGCTGTTCGTCAACGGCGCGTATCCGGTTCCGGAAGATCTGGGCAAGGCCACCACATCGGTTGCCGACTCGACCGCCGTTGCACAGGCATCCGACATCGTGATCATCATGGTGCCGGACACGCCGGACGTCGCCAACGTGCTGTTCGCCGACGACGGCGTGGCCAAGGGCCTCACGCAAGGCAAGCTGGTGATCGACATGAGCTCGATCTCTCCGCTCGACACGCAAGCCTTCGCGAAGAAGATCAATGCACTAGGCGTCGACTACCTCGACGCGCCGGTTTCGGGCGGCGAAGTAGGTGCGCGCGAAGCCTCGCTGACGATCATGGTCGGTGGTCCGGAAAAAGCTTTTGCACTCGCGAAGCCGCTTTTCGAACTGATGGGCAAGAACATTTCGCTGATCGGCGATAACGGCGCGGGCCAGACCTGCAAGGTCGCGAACCAGATCATCGTCGCGCTGAACATCGAAGCGGTCGCCGAAGCGCTGCTGTTCGCGGCCCGTTCAGGTGCCGATCCGGAGCGCGTGCGCAAGGCGCTGATGGGTGGTTTTGCTTCGTCGCGCATTCTCGAAGTGCATGGCGAACGCATGACGAAGCGCACGTTCGATCCGGGCTTCCGTATCGAACTGCACCAGAAGGATCTGAACCTCGCGTTGGACGGTGCACGCAAGCTGGGCATCGCCCTGCCGCATACCGCGAGCGCGCAGCAACTGTTCAGCGTCTGCGCAGCGAACGGTGGCAAGGCGTGGGATCACTCCGCCATGGTGCGCGCGCTGGAAATCATGGCGAACTTCGAGGTCGCCAAAGCACCGGGCAAGGAAGCTAAGGCAGCTTGAGGTTCAGCGCGCGCGGGCCTCGACCACCTCGCGCGTCATACACATAGCAAAACACAGCAAATCACTGCGTGGCGTGCCAACTTGTGGCACCTCGCAGCAACTCGCAGCAGCAATTTCGGTCGCCGTGATACACACGACGGCTGGCAGGTGGGGCGTCCGGCACGGCGCGCAACTCGCGTGTCGTACCGGGCAAATCGTGCCGCTCTGGGCTGAGAGCGGCAAGTGGGGTCCGCAGCGGCACCCGGCGACGTCGGGGAAGCCTTGGTCGGTCAGACGTCGTCGTCGGGTGTCCGGCTGTCGGATTTCACGCTTGTGCCACGCAAGACAGATATAAAGAAAGCGATCGGATTCCCAGACCATTCGCCTGTCAATTCTTCACACACTCTCCCATCGTTCTCCTAAACTCGCCGGGCGCTTGCTCGTTGCCGTTCGATCAAAAACTGCGCCACTGCGCGCGGCTAGCAACGTATTGGGCGCTCCACAGACCGGGCGAGCCCGCCCGCATAGGATCCATCCAGTACGCGACAGACGCACAAGTGGGCGCGCACAACGAGCGGTGGGCTACCGCTCGCGTGCCGCATCGGCAATCACGTTCGGGGATCGGACGCACCAGCGCGTGGAGAGAACTCAGAATGTCAGTGCTATACGCTGGAGAGCGTACGGATCGCATATGACGAGGAGTATGGGCGACTTGTATCGCCGGCAGCGGTCGGTCCACTACCATTTACGTACTATCGGCGCACCTGCCCGGTGCAGCGGGTGGTCCAGGCGGGCAGCCAGCGCGGCAGAAGCGCGGGGCGCCGTATTCCGTAATGGCTCCGGTTGGGCTCGTGAATAAACGTGAACCGAAGCCTAGGGAGCTGAGCTCACCGCGCCCACTAATTTGCTCTCATTTGATCTTTGACAAGCAAATTGCCCTGCGTCGGACACAAGGTTTACATATCCTAATAGACTCATCCGTCCCGTGAGCATAGTGCGCTTGCGCCAGTAACCCACCTGCGAAGGATTGAGAATGAGTATCTTTGGTGACATCGTAAACAAGCTTTTCGGTAAAGCGAAGCCCGACCAGCCTGCCC
>NZ_JBAURZ010000093.1:0-6962 GCF_049581445.1 Paraburkholderia sp.
GTTCCGCACTCGCGTCACGCGGCTCGACATTCAGCACGGTCCGAAACAGCGGCCGCAGCAGGCGGTCCCACAGCACGCCATCGCAGCGCATGGTCTGCGCCATGGTCCGGCCAGGCCTGGCGAACAACAGCGGCGCGAGCAACAGATAATCGCCCGGATTCGTGTTCGGTACGCGCGCCGCCTGGTCGAAGATCCACAACGGCAGGCGCCCCGGCGACAGGCGTACGGTCCAACGCGCCCGCGTCGCGAGATCCACGAAGGGATACTCCGGCTGCGCCGGACCTACCAGCTCATCGGCCGCACCAATCGCGCGCAGATAATTCAGCGTCGCGCCGTACCCGGAGAACACCAGATGGTTGCCGCTATCGATCGTCGTACCGAGCGTGCGGTCATAGTAAGAGCGGCACCGTCCACCGGCCTGCGCAGCAGACTCGTGCAACACGACCTGCGCGCCACGCCGCTGCAATTGCACCGCAGCGGCCAGGCCGGCAAGGCCTGCGCCGATCACGTGGACGAGCCTCGCCATCAAAAGAATGCGTAGCGGGCCAGGATCCACAGAAGCCGCGCGCGCGGCTTCTTGACCTTCGTACGCGGCAGGTCGAAGCCGCGATCAACGGTGCGGTCGAGCAGGCACCGGTACACACCCGACATGATGCGCGGCGCGCGAACGTGGTTGCGCGGCGCGGCGTCCATGATGGCATCCGCCTCGGCGAAATGCTGACGGGCCTGCGTGACGAGCTTGGCGCACACGCGCGGCAAGGACGGGTCATCGACTATGGCGGCGGGGCTGGTGGTCGAGATGCCTTCGAGTGCCAGCAGTTCGCGCGGCAGATAACAGCGGTCGATGTCCGCGTCTTCGTCGATATCGCGCAGGATGTTGGTCAGTTGCAGCGCGCGGCCGAGATGGTGCGCCAGCAGGCGGCCCGGCTCCTCCTGCATCCCGAATATCCTCACCGATAACCGGCCAGCCGCACTCGCGACACGGTCGCAATACAGGTCAAGAGTGTCTTCGTCGGGTGCACATATGTCAGCGGCAGCGTCCATCGCCATGCCGTCGATCATCGCGTGGAAGTCTTCGCGCTGCAGGTGAAACGTATGAATGTGCCGCGTCAACGCCCGCAGCGAAGCGCGCGGCGCGCCGGCATAGCAGGCGTCGATATCGGCACGCCAGCGCTCGAGCCCAGCCGCGCGTTCGGCGTGCGGCAAGTCGCTGTCGGCGATATCGTCGACAGCGCGGCAAAAAGCGTAGACCTGATACATCGCATCGCGTTGCGCAGCCGGCAGGATGCGCATCGCAAGATAGAACGAGCTGCCCGATGTGGCGGCAGCGGCGTCGGTTTCTGTATCGTCCACGACAAGATTGGAAACAGCCAAGACGATCTCCGCTGAGGGGCCCCTCTGGAGGCGGTCAAGAAATTGTGGCTAGCCGCAAGGTAAGCCGCGCGCGCGGACGCGCGCGAGAACACCGGCAAGGGATGCCGGAAACGGCGAAAAGTATAGCAACCTTTACGGGATGGCGCAGTTTTGGGGCGCAATGCGCGGCTATCGCCGCCTTACTTGAATTGGGAAAAGCGCCGCCGAGCCGGGCTCCGACGGCACCGCGTCCGGGTTGGCTCAAATATAGGCGACTGACCGGTTGCGCCCCTGGCGCTTGGCGCTATAGAGGGCGGCATCGGCTTCGTTGATCAGCACGTCGTAATTGGGGACACCGACGCGCGCCGAGGCGCCGCCTACGCTGGCGGTAACCGGCACCAGTACGCCTTGGACATCGACCGGCGTGTCGCTGATCGTAAGGCGGATCTTTTCGGCGACCTGCATTGCATCCTCGAGCGGCGTGCAAGGCAGTAGCAGCGCGAATTCCTCGCCGCCAAAGCGTCCAAAGGTGTCCTGTACCCGCACCACCTGAGCGACCCGTTGGGCCATTTCGCGCAGCACCGTATCGCCGACCACGTGACCGAACTGGTCGTTGATCTTCTTGAAGTGGTCCAGATCGAACAGCAGCACCGACATGTCGCCGCCGTAGCGCTGCCAGCGAGTGTATTCGTCGCGTAACCGCGCTTCAAAATAGCGGCGGTTGGCGATGCCGGTCAGGCCGTCGCGGTCAGCGTATTCCTGCAACTTGGCGACCGCTTCCTCGCGCTCGCGCTGCACGATGCTCACGTGCGTCACATCGGAGATGGTCACGCAGACGGCCACCACCTCACGCTCGCGCGTGAGCGGCATGAACGTGCAGTCCTGCTGCATGAAGTCGACCCCGCCTGTGATAGGCCGGTCGTGATCGAACTTGAACAGATACGGACGCTGCTCCCACGAACTGAACGCGAAGCTGCCGAGCTGAAACACGCTCTCGAGCTTGCGGGTCAGCCACACGCGCGGCAATTCGGGGAAATTGGCAAAGATCGACTTGCCGACCACCTGCTCGGCCGACAAACCGCTGTGATCCTGCATGAAGCGGTTCCACATCAGCACCTTCATCTCGCGATCGAGCACGAAAATACCGAAGCCGACGCGCTCGACAACCAGGTCGCTCAATGAGGGAGGGGCGACGTTCATAAGCTGGACAGCAGCGCATCAAGCGCGTGGTTCATGTGACGGATCGACTCTTCCGCCATCAGCATGACGAGGTGAGCACGGAAACTCTGGTCTTCGAGCGCGAAATTAACCTCGACCAGCAGCGCGACTTCCCATGCGAGCACGCCGGGCTGGAACACGTCGTCGAGCGACATCGCCTCGCCAAGCAGGCCCGGCGGCGAAAACACCGGTGTGCGGCCAAGCTGGTCGAGAATGCACGAGACGCAGGCGCCCGTGAGTACATTGGCGACGTCGAAGATCAGTTCCTGCTGACTGACTTTCTCGTACGCGGAACGCGGATACGGATCGTTGACGAGCGCGCAGAGCTGTTCAATGCTGCCGCTGCGGCAGATCACCAGCGCTTCGCCCTTGATGTCGGAGCGAAAGCTCTGGCGCACCGCGCTCACCGACTCCTGGATGCCGGTCATTTCGCGCAGCGCCTTGGCCGCCTCGCTGACCGCCACCACCTGCACGCGCGGCACCGACAGTTCGATGAACGCATCGAGCAGTTGCGCGAGACGAGTGGCCGCCTGGCCCATGGCAAGGTTGGCGACCTCCTGCAGCGCGTCGCGCTGATCTTCGTTGAGGACTGGCTCAGACATACAACCCGTACTCCTTGAGGATAGGTAGTACCGCCTCGGGGGTGACGGGCTTGGCGATGAAGGCAATCGCTCCGAGGGTGCGCACACGCTCTTGCGCCATCGGCTGCACGTCGGCGGACACAACGATCACAAATGTGTTCAGGTCCTCGTGCTGCAATTGCTCCAGCACCTGGTAGCCGGTCATATCCGGCATCGTCAGGTCGAGGAACATCACGGATGCTTTGCCTTCACGGTAAAGCGCAAGCGCTTCGCGGCCGTTTGAGGCATAGCTGATTTCGATATCCCACTCCGCGGGCAAGGCCTTGGTGAGCACCTTACGGGCAAGCAGCGAATCGTCGGCGATCACAATGGGCAATGACATAGCGGAGGGTCGAAAAACGGGATTGGCTCGTTCGCGTTAACGGCGGGGATCAGAAAATCTTTAGCGCAAAGCGCTGGCTGCCGAAAGATCGGGCCGCCAAGGCGAACGAAAATGCGAAATGCATCAGCCGGGGGAAGGCGCGCGCGAGAGCGCGTGTGAGAGGAACGATGCAGGTGCGCCAATGCGCACGCTGGACAATGAAGATGACCGGCATGTTCAAGCCTACCCCGTAGGTGATTCAGCGCGGCCAGTGGGCAGATATACCCTGCTCGCCACGCGCGTTCCCGCGAACCCCTCCGTGACGCTATGTATGCGTAATCTGGCTGGCCCTCGCGGCAGAGACGTCCGAGCATGGCGGACGCCTTATTTGTTGTGACATGATTCTCAAGTTAATCCAGCGAAAAGGCAACTCGTCAAATTGGATTTGACGAACTTAAACCACTCGAATCGATCAATTTGTAGGGAAATTTATATCTTCATATCAAATAATTTTTGGCGTTTATCCTTTTGTGTACGTTTGCGCTTCCGGATTTGTGTCTGATTGGAGAAAAACTTACGCATAACGCGGAGGGTCTATTTACGGGCGTTTGCCGGTTCCTTCGCGGTAATCCCAAGCTTCTCGTATGATGGCTGTCGTAAGATTTTCCGTCCCCGACGTTTGCAGCAGCATTGACGATGACACCCGACCGGTCCGACCCGCCTGAAGCGAGCCGTCCCGCCGCTAGCCGGCAAGACGAAACGCTGTTCCCCGTTGTACCGGAACAGAATTTCCACGTCCGGCGCATGACGCTAATTGCCCTGCTGATCGCGGCAATCGTGCTGCCCTGCGTCTACGTCGCAGCGATGGCGTTCAGCGACTTGCGCGCCCGCGAAGCGGACGCCACCGACCTGACGCTACGCACGGTGCGGGTCGCGGAAGAGCACGCGCTGAAGGTGTTCGACATGAACGAAGCGCTCGATGCCCGCGTGGTCGATCAGGTCCAGGGCCTCGACGACGACGGCATCCGCATCCGCGAAGCGGAGATTCACGAAAAACTGCGCACGATGGGCGGCGGCTACCCGCAGGTGGCCGCGGTGTCGATTTTCGGCAAGAACGGCATCCTGCTCGCCAGCAGCCGTTTTTATCCGGCGCCGCCCGTGTCGATTGCCCAGCGCGACGATTTCACCGGCATCCGTGACGGCAAGGTACTCGAACACGTTTCGCGGGACATGGTGGGCCAGGTCGCGGGCGGGCGGGTGTTCAACACCGGCGTGCCGCGGCTTGCCGCTGACGGATCTTTCGCCGGCGTGGTGTCGGTCGCGCTACGGCCGGATTATTTCAGCGAGTTCTATCACGAACTGCTCGGCGGCCATGACTCGCCGATGACCATGACCCTGAGCCGCGCCGATGGCGCCGTGCTCGCCCACTATCCGGCCGCGCCCGGCCAGCCGGACATGATCGCGCCGCACACGCCATTGACCGACGCGCTTGCCCATAACGAACGAGCCGGCGTGGTCCGCACCCGGTCCGTGTTCGACAAGGACAGTCTGATCGTGGCCTTCCGCCGGGTCGGCTCCTATCCGGTGTACGTATCGTGCGGCTATCGCACGACGGCGGTCTGGGCCGCCTGGTATCGTCATTTGAGCGTGCTGATCCTCTCGATGTTCACGCCTTCCATCGTGCTGTGGTGCGTGATCTGGCTTTCGCTGCGGCGGCTCGGCGCCGAAGAGGAAGCATGGGAGCGCTGGCAGGCCGAAGCGTCGATGCGACGCTCGATCGAATCCGCCTATCGCCAGTCACGCAAGATGGAAGCGCTCGGCAATCTGGTCGGCAGCGTCGCGCATGACTTCAACAACCTCCTGATGATCGTCTCGGCTAACGTGCAGATCGCACGGCGGCGCGGCGCGCCGGGCCTCGACCGCGAGCTGTCGGCGATTGAACGCGCGTTGAAGAACGGCCAGTCTTTAACCCGTCAATTGCTCGGCGTCGCGCGCAAGCAGCCGCTGCGTAACGAAACGCTTGCCTGCGAACGCTGGCTGCCCTCCTGCCGCGAATTGCTGCAGGCATCGCTGGGTGCGAAGATTTCGCTTGTGATGGATATCGGCACGGTCGTCTGGCCAATGCGCATCGACGTCGCCGAGCTCGAACTCGCGCTGATCAATATCGCCGTCAACGCGCGCGATGCGATGCCCAATGGCGGCCGTTTTACGGTGCGCGCCGCCAACATCACCTTCCGTCATGAAGACGGCTTCCCGCTGACGGGCGATTTCGTCCAGCTCTCGCTTGAAGACACGGGTGTCGGCATGCCGGCTGACGTCCTCGCGCGTGCTTTCGAACCGCTTTATACGACCAAGCCTAAAGGGATGGGCACCGGCCTCGGCCTGCCTCAGGTGTTTGCCTTCTGTGAACGCTCCGGCGGACTCGCGGCGATCGATAGCGCGATTGGCGCCGGCACCTCGGTGCGCCTCTACCTGCCGCGCGCCGCCGAGGCACCCGAGGTCGAGCAACCCGCCGAGCCGAGTATCGAAGACACCAGCACGCCACTTGGCCTGCGCATCCTGCTGGTCGAGGACAACGACGAAGTCGCGGCCGGCACCGAGGCGCTGCTGCAGATGATGGGCCATCAGGTGACGTGTGTTTTCAACGCGGACACGGCGCTGCGCCTCTTCGACGACGCTCGCGCCAACCCGACTCGTACCGACGAAGCACTGCCTTTCGATCTCGTGATTTCCGACATCCACATGCCGGGTACCATGAATGGCATCGATCTGGCCGAGGCAGTGCAAGGCTTCGAAACCCGGCTGCCGGTGATTCTGGTGACAGGCTATGCGGAGGAGCTCGACCGCGCGCGTCATGTCGACGCGCGGGTGCTATCCAAGCCCTTTGACATCGCCTTGCTGGAGAAGCTGCTGCAGGACCTTCAGCGCCATCTGGCACAACGTAGCGCGCATCCGGCGGCTTAGAGGCGCGCCGGGCGGCTCCCACATCCCATAACGCCGGGATTTACCGCCGTTTGTAAAAGCTGGAGCCTGTGAATCCGGCCCGCTTACCCTGCAGCTGGCGGCATCCCGCGCAAAGCCTTGCCGGCTGGCGAGCCTGCGTGCGTGGCCATGGGCGCCGGTGGCTGCGGCACGATCGTTGCGGCTTCAGACGGGAGAAAGGCCCCGCGTTTTCGCGGCGCCTCGATAAAACGTCGGGAGACAGCCATGCGACATACCGTGATTGGTTTATTCGACACCTACAGTCAAGCGGAAAGTGCGCGCGACACGCTCGTGCAGACTGGCTTCGCCTTTGACACCATCGAACTGCAGGCGAACCCCATGCCGTCCGCGACGGCCGCGAGCGACGCGGTCGCAGATGCGGGCGTGCTGGCCAATATCGAACGCTTCATTGCCAGCCTGTTCGCCAAGGAGCCGCGCGCCCCGCAGGCGCAGCGTTACACCGACGC
>NZ_JBAURZ010000094.1:0-43126 GCF_049581445.1 Paraburkholderia sp.
CTCTCACAGCATGGCGCGACGCCGCTGGCACTGGCGGCCTTTGCCCAGCGCCGAGCGCTGGACCGGCGCATGACGATCGGCGCCACCGATACGCTGGCACGCCTCTTTACCGTCGACTTCCCACCGCTCGCCACCTTGCGCGGGCTCGCCCTCACCGCGCTCGAATTTGTGCCGTCGGTCAAAACCGCCTTGGCCCGGCAAATGATGTTTGGGCAGCGTCGCTGAGCCTCAGGTCCAGCGACACGGTTGAACGCGGCGGCGATGATGGCGCCGCCTGCTCCGCGGCCATCATCATCGCCGCCGTCTCTGCCCTACCTCGGCGCGGTCTATGACCGGCCCCACTTTCATAGAAGATTTAATGGGTTACGTCTAAGTCTCGGCGGGTGTGGGCATCCTGTTAACGCTAAAATAGCGGTTTTCTCTCGTATTTCGCGTCTGTCCGGAGCAACCCGTTTCCGGCCGCTGCGTTCCTGCCATGCCCACTCTCGGCTCCCACAATCTGCGCAACAACCTGTTCGTCGCCCCCATGGCCGGTGTGACTGACCGGCCGTTCCGCCAGCTCTGCAAAAGGCTGGGCGCGGGCTATGCCGTGTCGGAGATGGTCGCCTCGAACGCGCAATTGTGGAAAAGCGAGAAAACCATGCGCCGCGCCAATCACGCGGGCGAGGTGGAACCCATTTCCGTACAGATCGCCGGCGCCGATCCGGTCATGATGGCCGAGGCCGCCCGCTACAACGTGGCCAACGGCGCGCAGATCATCGATATCAACATGGGCTGCCCGGCCAAGAAGGTGTGCAATGTCGCCGCCGGTTCAGCCCTGCTGCAGAACGAGCCGCTGGTGCAGCGCATTGTCGAGGCAGTCGTGGGTGCGGTGGGCGTGGGTCCGGACGCCGTGCCGGTCACGCTGAAAATCCGCACGGGCTGGAACCGCGACAACAAGAATGCCCTGAGCGTGGCGCGGCTTGCCGAAGATGCCGGCATCGCCATGCTGACTGTGCATGGCCGTACCCGTGCGGACCTGTATCACGGCGACGCCGAGTACGAAACCATTGCCGCGGTGAAGGCGGCCGTGCGCATTCCGCTGGTCGCCAATGGCGACATTACGTCGCCGCAAAAGGCGCGTGATGTGCTCGCCGCCACCGGCGCGGATGCCATCATGATCGGCCGCGCGGCACAAGGGCGACCGTGGCTGTTCCGCGAAATCGAGCATTTCCTGCAAACGGGTGAGTTGCTGCCGCCGCCGCGCATCGACGAAATCCAGCTGGTCATGAACGAACACCTGGAAGATCACTACGCCTTCTATGGCGAGTTTACGGGCGTACGCACTGCGCGCAAACACATCGGCTGGTACACTCGCGGCCTTTCTGGCGCCAACGTGTTCCGTCACCGTATGAATACGCTGGACACGACGCGCGAACAACTACTCGCCGTCAACGAGTTCTTCGACGCCCAAAAGGCGCTCTCCGACCGCCTCGTCTACGTGGAAGAGGATGTCAACCCGAACGGCGAGCCGGACCATACCGACCGACTAGCAGCATGAGCAAGAATAATATTGAACAATCAGTCCGCGACAGCCTGGGGATGTACTTCCAGGACCTCGACGGCTCCAATCCGCATGACGTCTACGACATGGTTATTTCGTGTGTCGAAAAACCGTTGCTCGAGGTGGTGCTCGAGCAGGCGGGCGGCAATCAGTCGCTGGCCGCCGAGTATCTCGGCATTAACCGCAATACGCTGCGCAAGAAGCTGCAACAGCACGGTTTGCTGTAGCTCGTTGTAGTTTCAGGCGTCCTGCCACGTCCCAACCGGCTTTTCATTCTTCATCATGATCAAGCAAGCGCTCATCTCCGTTTCCGACAAGTCCGGCATCGTCGATTTCGCCAAATCGCTTTCGCAGCTCGGCGTCAAGATCCTGTCCACCGGCGGCACCGCGAAGCTGCTCGCGGACGCGGGCCTGCCCGTCACCGAAGTGGCCGACTACACGGGCTTCCCGGAAATGCTCGACGGGCGCGTGAAAACCCTGCATCCGAAGGTGCACGGCGGCATCCTCGCGCGCCGCGATCTGCCGGAACATATGGCCGCGCTTGAGAAACATGACATCCCCACTATCGATCTGCTGGTGGTGAACCTGTATCCGTTCGTGCAGACCGTGTCGAAGGAAGAGTGCTCGCTTGAAGACGCGATCGAGAATATCGACATCGGCGGCCCGACCATGCTGCGCTCCGCCGCGAAAAATCACCGCGACGTGACGGTGGTGGTCGACCCGGCAGACTACGTCACCGTGCTCGACGAAATGCGCGGCAACGGCAATGCGGTCTCGTACAAGACGAATTTCCGTCTGGCCACCAAGGTGTTCGCGCACACCGCGCAATACGACGGTGCGATCACGAACTACCTCACGAGCCTGACCGAAGAGCTGCTGCACTCGTCGCGCAACACGTACCCGGCGACCTTCAACCTGGCCTTCGACAAGGTGCAGGATCTGCGCTATGGCGAAAACCCGCACCAGAGCGCCGCGTTCTACCGCGACCTGACGGTACCGGCCGGTGCGCTCGCGAACTACGAGCAGTTGCAGGGCAAGGAACTCTCATACAACAACATCGCCGATTCCGATGCGGCGTGGGAATGCGTGAAGACATTCCACGTGCCGGCTTGTGTGATCGTCAAGCACGCTAACCCGTGCGGCGTGGCAATCGGCGCCGACGCGAACGAAGCCTATGCGAAGGCGTTCCAGACCGATCCGACCTCCGCGTTCGGCGGCATCATCGCCTTCAATCGTGAAGTGGATGAAACGGCTGCGCTGGCAGTCAGCAAGCAGTTTGTCGAAGTGCTGATCGCGCCGTCGTTCAGCGCTGCCGCTCGCCAGGTGTTCGCGGCCAAGCAGAACGTGCGTCTGCTGGAAATCGCGCTGGGCGAAGGCCATAACGCGTTCGACCTGAAGCGTGTGGGCGGCGGTCTACTGGTGCAGTCGCTCGATTCGCACAACGTGCAACCGCATGAACTGCGCGTCGTGACGAAGCGTCACCCGACTCCGAAGGAAATGGACGATCTGCTGTTCGCATGGCGCGTCGCGAAGTATGTGAAGTCGAATGCTATCGTGTTCTGCGGCAACGGCATGACGCTCGGCGTGGGCGCGGGCCAGATGAGCCGGGTCGACTCGGCGCGTATCGCCAGCATCAAGGCGCAGAACGCGGGCTTGACGCTCGCCGGTTCGGCGGTGGCGTCGGATGCGTTCTTCCCGTTCCGCGATGGCCTCGACGTCGTCGTGGCAGCAGGCGCGACCTGCGTGATCCAGCCGGGCGGTTCGATGCGCGACGATGAAGTGGTTGCGGCTGCGGACGAACATAACATCGCGATGGTACTGACCGGCGTGCGTCACTTCCGGCACTGATTCGGGTTTGAGCGGCGGCGTGGTGCTTCTCTTTGGAAGTTGCCGCGCCGGTCTTGCTGCCCCCCGCAAACAGGCCCTGCAGATTCGTCTGCCGGGCCTGTTTCTTTTGGTGGGCTGCGGACCCGGTAGGAGGCTCACTCATCGGGTTCTCTGTTGGCGTAACCAGCGCTTACCTCAGGATGCGTGCTGATGTAGGTGCCAAGCCCCCGCCCTTGCGTCGCTAACCTCTTCATTTCGGCGAAGTGTTGGACCCCAACGCTCTCAACTGTGTACCAATAGATCACGCCCGAGATGAAGCGAATCGCGATGAAATCGTCGCCGATTGCGTAGGCGCCAACGCCTGATTTCCCACTGAGATTTCGATAGCGTTCCATATGCACACGTCCCTGAGGTTCTCGTTGGACAGTCCGGCCACTGCATTTATTGCGGCTTCGTCATTGTGCGGCGTCCGCCGCGCCACCCGTTCGTTGTAGTATCGCAAGCACTTCGTTCGTAACGCACCTCATGAGAATTCTCGGCATCGACCCTGGCTTGCGTGTCACCGGTTTTGGCGTAATCGACCAGAACGGCCATCAGTTGAGCTACGTGGCAAGCGGTGTCATCAAGACCGCTGACGCCGATCTGCCCTCCCGTCTCGGCACGATTTTCGAAGGCATCTCAACGCTGATCCGCCAGCACGCGCCCGATCAATCGGCGATCGAAAAGGTCTTCGTCAACGTCAATCCGCAATCTACGCTCCTGCTCGGTCAGGCCCGTGGCGCCGCAATCTGCGGGCTGGTGGCGGGCGGCGTGCCGGTGGCCGAATACACCGCGCTGCAATTGAAGCAGGCCGTGGTCGGCTATGGCCGCGCCACCAAGGAGCAGATGCAGCAGATGGTGGTACGCCTGCTCAACCTCTCCGGCGTGCCGGGCACCGACGCCGCCGACGCCCTCGGAATGGCGATTTGTCACGCGCACGGCCGCAGCACGCTTAGCACGCTGGGTGGTATCGCGCCGTCGCTGGCGAAGAAGGGGTTGAGGGTGCGGCGCGGACGCCTGGTTGGGTAGAGTTGCGGTTGTTGTGCGCCGACACGTTTCGCCTTCTGCCCGAATCGCCGGGCGCAGCGCCTAAACACGGTTTCAGCGGCGTCGATGGGCCCGACGCCCACACCCTGCGCTACACTCGCCCTTTCTCTCACCATTGAATTCGCCATGATCGGTCGCATTGCCGGCGTCCTGCTGGAAAAAAACCCGCCGCACCTGCTCGTCGACTGTAACGGTGTCGGCTATGAAGTCGATGTGCCGATGAGCACGTTCTACAACCTGCCCTCGACCGGCGAGCGGGTGGTCCTGCTAACCCAGATGATCGTGCGCGAAGACGCCCATCTTCTGTACGGCTTCGCCACCGTGCCGGAGCGCGCCACCTTCCGTGAACTGCTGAAGATCAGCGGCATTGGCGCACGCATGGCGCTCGCCGTGCTATCAGGCATGAGCGTCGGCGAACTGGCGCAAACGGTCACGATGCAGGACGCGGCGCGCCTCACCCGCGTGCCTGGCATCGGCAAGAAAACGGCGGAGCGGCTCCTCCTCGAACTGAAGGGCAAGCTCGGCGCCGACCTGGGCGCAATGGCGGGCGCGGCATCGGCATCCGACCATGCCTCCGATATCCTGAACGCACTTCTGGCATTGGGTTACTCCGAAAAAGAAGCGCTTGCAGCCGTCAAGAATGTGCCCGCGGGCACGGGTGTTTCTGAGGGCATCAAGCTCGCGTTGAAGGCACTCTCCAAGGCGTAGCGCGGCATTTCGAGGATGGTGCACGCCACTGTCCTCTCGAGGGGCCACAGCGCACGCCCACAAACGTTGGAGTGAAGCTTCGCACACTCCAAGGCGTCCTGCACCCTGGCCGTTTGGCCAGCTTCTGTAGCGGGCGCAGCGCGGTACAATGACTGCATGATCGAAACCGACAAACTCGCCGCTGAGCGCATCATCGCTGCCACGCCCGTGTCGCCGAACGAAGAAGCGTTCGAGCGCGCGTTGCGCCCGCGTCAGCTCGACGAGTACGTCGGGCAGGAAAAGGTCCGTGGCCAGTTGGAGATTTTCATTGAGGCCGCCAAGCGCCGCTCCGAGTCGCTTGATCACGTACTGCTGTTCGGGCCACCGGGTCTTGGCAAGACCACGCTCGCGCACATCATCGCGCGCGAAATGGGCGTCAATCTTCGGCAAACGTCTGGGCCCGTGCTCGAACGCGCTGGCGACCTCGCGGCGCTGCTGACCAACCTCGAAAAGAACGACGTGCTCTTCATCGACGAAATCCACCGGCTCTCGCCGGTTGTCGAGGAAATTCTGTATCCGGCGCTCGAGGATTATCAGATCGACATCATGATCGGCGAAGGGCCCGCAGCGCGCAGCGTCAAGCTCGATCTGCAGCCGTTCACGCTGGTCGGCGCCACTACCCGCGCCGGCATGCTGACCAACCCGTTGCGTGACCGTTTCGGCATCGTCTCGCGGCTCGAGTTCTACACCGCCGAGGAACTGGCGCGCATCGTCACGCGTTCGGCGTCGCTGCTCAACGCGCAGATTCATCCGGACGGCGCCTTTGAAATCGCCAAGCGCGCCCGGGGCACGCCACGGATTGCCAACCGGCTTCTGCGCCGCGTGCGCGACTTCGCCGAGGTGAAGGCCGACGGCAATATCACCGCTAAAGTGGCCGACGCCGCCCTCAAGATGCTGGACGTGGACGCGGTCGGCTTCGATCTGATGGACCGCAAACTGCTTGAAGCAATCCTGCATAAATTCGATGGCGGCCCGGTCGGCGTGGACAATCTGGCAGCGGCCATTGGTGAAGAGCGCGACACCATCGAAGACGTGCTGGAGCCGTACCTGATCCAGCAAGGCTTTCTGCAGCGCACACCGCGCGGTCGTGTTGCCACACTGCTGACCTATCGTCACTTTGGTCTCGCTGCGCCCGATTCGTCAAACCCGGTACGCGATCTGTGGGACTCGGCGGCCTCGTGAAACGATCGAGCGTCGCGTAAGGAAGCCACCTGCGATGTCCGATCAAGCCAGCCAGCACAGCCAGAACGTGGAGCGCGGGGGCCTTGCGCGACGGCTCGTTACGCGAGTGCGTTCGAGGCTGGCAAACGGCGTCACCCACCTGACAACCGGCAGCGGCCCCACACTCGATTACTCCTCGCCGCCCGGCGACCCAGGCCTCTTCGGCCCAGATGCAATCTGCTGGAAAATCCACGCTGACTTCACCGCGATGATGGCGGGCGGCATCAGTGCGTTGCTGCTGCAGGCGCTGCATCCGCTGGCACTCGCAGGCGTGTGGGATCACTCGTCGTTTCGCAGCGATATTCTCGGACGGCTGCGCCGCACCGCTACCTTCATCGCCGGGACCACGTACGGAAGCCGGAACGACGCGCTCGCATTGATCGAGCGGGTCAGGCAAATTCATCTTGGCGTAACGGGCACCCTGCCTGACGGCCGCGCGTATCAGGCGAGCGATCCCGCGTTGCTGACCTGGGTGCATGTTGCCGAAGTGTCGAGCTTTATGACGGCGCATCTGCATTATGTGAACGATGCGTTGCCGATCGCCGAACAGGATCAGTACTTCGCCGAGACGGCGCGCATTGCCGAGATGCTGGGGGCCGTCGACATCCCGCGCTCACGGGCGGAAATCGACGCGTATCTGCTAGGCATGCGTCCCGAGTTGGAAAGCAGCAGCAGGACCCGCGAGGTCGTGAGAATTCTGATGAGCGCGCGGCCGCCAAGCGTGGCAATGCGCCCTGCGGGTACGCTGATGCTCAACGCCGGGATCGATCTTCTGCCGCCTTGGGCGCAGGACATGCTCGGCTTTGACGCCCTTGCCGGCATGCGCCGGACTTTGGTGCGACCGGGCGTGAAGCTGGTTGCACCGGTGATCCGCTGGGCACTGACGAACGGCGTGTCAAAGCGCGCGCGACGGCGTGTCGCGGCATCACGTCTCTGACTGCGCGGCCCTACGCCGCGTGGCCCAAGCAGGGCAACTCTATGCGCCCGCCAACCGCGGACAGGGTTCTTGAACCGGCCCGCTCAACGGCCCGGTTCCGGCATACGGCGGAGCGTGTCGTCGTCGCTCGGTGCGTCCAGATGCGAAACGTCGGCCCACGACACCACCTTTGCTTTGCCGGCGTTGAAATCCACCACATTGACGCTCGTATTGAGCAGCGCATAGTCGCGCGGCACCTCGAGTGTGAGGTCACGGGCAAACCGGTAGACGCAGTCGAGCACGCCACCGTGAGCGACGCACGCAATACGCCCACCAGGATGCGCCGCGACGATTGGCGCAACCGTATCCATCACGCGGTGATAGAACGCACGCATTGATTCACCCGCTGGCGGCGCGAAGCCTCCGTCGCGGGTTTGCCAGTGCTCGAATTCGTCCGGGTAGCGCTCGGCAATCTGATCCCGGTCATAGCCCTCGAAAGCGCCATACGACCGTTCGCGCAAGCCTTCCCGTAGCTGCAATGACAAACCGAGTGCATCCGCGATAGGCTGGGCGGTTTGTTGTGCGCGCTGCAGGTCGCTCGAGTAGATCGCATCCAGACGGCTGCCTTGCGCGGCTTCGTCAGCAATGCGCTGTGCAAGTCGCTGAGCCTGCTCTACGCCGGTCTTCGCCAACGGAATGTCAATGTGGCCCTGGATGCGCTTGATGCGGTTCCAGTCGGTCTCACCGTGCCGGATAAAGAGAATCTGCGTGGACATGAGAGTGAATGGCGTCGTGGCCAGTTATGCGTGTGTTTGCAACCAGAACGTTACAGGCCCATCGTTCACGAGCGAGACCTGCATATCCGCGCCAAATTCGCCCGTTTCGACAACAGGATGCTTCGCGCGGGCGGCCGCCACGAAGTAATCGAACAGGCGCTTGCCCTCATCCGGCGGCGCGGCGGGCGTAAAGCTGGGGCGCAGACCGCTATTCGTATCGGCAGCCAGCGTGAACTGCGAGACCAGCAGCAGGCCGCCAGCGCGTCCTGTGCCGTCCAGATTCTGCACCGAAAGATTCATCTTTCCGGCGGCATCGCTGAAGACCCGGTAGCCGAGCACTTTTGCCAGCAATCGATCCGCCGCCGCGTCGGTATCGCCACGTTCGGCGCACACCAGCGCAAGCAGGCCCGCTTCGATGGAGCCCGTCACCCGCTCACCGACGCGCACTTCCGCACGCCTCACGCGCTGGATCAGCGCGATCACGCCTGAAGCTCCGGGCGGGTGGCGCTAACGGCAGCGGTGAGTAGCGCGAATAACTTGAATAACCTGGTCATCGCGGCGCCGCCGCACTCATCCATCCCGCAATGCAGGTCGCGCACGCCGCCTTCGTCACGCGTATCGCGCACCGCACGCAAAAACACGCGATGTCCGATCACGCCGTCAACGTCACGCGGGCGAAGCGGCGCTTGCCGACCTGCACGACGTACTCGCCCGCTTCGACCTTGAGACCCTTGTCAGACACCGTCGTGCCATCGATTTTCACGCCGCCCTGTTCGATATTGCGCAAGGCTTCGCTAGTCGAAGGAACCAGGTTGGCCTGCTTCAGCAATTGCCCGATCGCGAGCGGCGCGCCAGCCAGCGAAACCGCCGGGATATCGTCAGGTACACCACCCTTCGCGCGGTAGTTGAAATCTTCCAGCGCGCGCTCAGCGTCGGCCTGCGAATGGAAGCGCGCAACGATCTCCTGCGCGAGCATGACCTTGAAGTCACGCGGATTACGACCCGCTTCGATTTCACCTTTGAAGCCAGCGATCTCGTCCATGGGGCGGAACGACAACAGTTCGAAGTAACGCCACATCATCACATCGGAGATGCTCATCAGCTTGCCGAACATATCGGCCGGCTTTTCGCTGATACCGATGTAGTTGTTCTTCGACTTCGACATCTTCTCAACGCCGTCGAGCCCTTCGAGCAGCGGCATGGTCAAGATGCATTGCTGCTCCTGGCCATATTGCTTCTGCAACTCGCGACCCACCAGCAGGTTGAATTTCTGATCGGTGCCGCCGAGTTCGAGGTCCGCATTGAGCGCAACCGAGTCGTAACCCTGCATCAGCGGATACAGGAATTCGTGAATCGAGATCGGCAGGCCGCCTTGATACCGCTTCGTGAAATCTTCGCGCTCAAGGATACGGGCGACCGTGTAGCGCGACGCGAGCTTGATCATACCGTCGGCGCCGAGCGGCATCGACCATTCGCTGTTGTAGCGAATCTCGGTCTTCTCGCGATCCAGCACCAGTGCGGCCTGCTCAAAGTAGGTCTTGGCGTTGGACTCGATCTGTTCACGCGTGAGCGGCGGACGCGTAGCGTTGCGCCCGGACGGATCGCCGATCAGCGAAGTAAAGTCGCCGATAAGAAAAATCACCGTGTGGCCAAGATCCTGCAACTGACGCATCTTGTTCAGCACGACGGTATGGCCGATATGGATATCGGGCGCCGTCGGGTCGAGACCGAGCTTGATGCGCAACGGCGTGCCGGTGGCCGCGCTCTTCGCGAGCTTCTGTGCGAATTCCTCTTCGATCAGCAGTTCGTCGACACCGCGCTTTGTAACGGCGAGCGCGTGACGAACTTCATCGGTAATCGGAAAGGCGGGATTGGGCTTGGACGGGGACTCGGTGCTCATGCTGGAACGTGAGGTCGCAAAAAGGGAGATTGTCCCATAGATGCGCACCGCCGCGTCCGCCAACGTGGGCGGAACGGCCGCGTTCAGGCGCAAACCGCGCCGCAATGGCCATCTAATGGCCTCGAAGCTCCGCGCTTTGCGCCGACGGATCTCGCACCAGAATGCTCGCGGCACAGGTACAGGCACTACCTCCAGGGCGCTTGCGCTGCTAATCTGCTAACACGGTTCACCACCCATGACTGACAGGAGCAGCAACTTGGCGCAAGAAACCACTGCGGACGGCATCTATTTCGGATTGATGTCGGGCACCAGCATGGATGGCGTGGACGGCGTGGCCGTCGAATTCGCCAAGGGCAAGCCGCCGGTCGTCCTCGCCGAGGCCTTTGTTGGCTTCGCCGAGGGACTGCGGGACGCCCTCTTTGGCCTTCAGCAGCCGGGAGAGAACGAAATCGAGCGTGAAGCGCTGGCAGCCAATGCCCTCGCCACCCGGTATACCGTCTGCTGTCACGAACTGCTGCGCGCCGGCAATCTGTCGGCGGCGGACGTGCGGGCGATCGGCGTTCACGGACAGACCGTGCGGCACCGTCCGGAAAAGGGCTACACACGTCAGATCAACAACCCCGCGCTGCTGGCGGAGATGGCGCGCATCGACGTGATCGCCGATTTTCGCAGCCGCGATGTGGCCGCGGGTGGCCAGGGCGCGCCATTGGTGCCCGCCTTCCATGCAACCGTGTTCGGTGCCAAGGGCGAAACCCGCGTGGTCTGCAATCTGGGCGGCATCAGCAACATCACCATTCTCAATGCGGCCGGCAGCGTGCGCGGCTTCGACTGCGGGCCCGCCAACGCGCTGCTCGACGAGTGGGCGCAAAGGCATCTCGGCAAGCCCTACGACCAGAACGGGCAATTCTCGGCGCGTGGCCAGGTATATCGGCAGTTGCTGAACGCACTGCTCGACGAGCCGTTTTTCACACAACAACCACCGAAAAGTACCGGCCGCGACTTGTTCAACCCCGCTTGGCTCGACGCGAAACTACAGCCGTTTGCCGCGGTGGCGCCGGAAGATGTCCAGGCGACCCTCGTTGCTTTGACGGCTATTACGGTCGCGCGCGAGATCGAACGGCATGCGTCGGACGCCCGCGCGGTCTATGTATGCGGCGGCGGAGCGCGTAACCCCGAATTGATGAAGGCGATTCAGTCGGCGCTGGAGGATACCGGGGTGAGCGGCGTGCCGGTTTTGACCACCGAGGCGCTCGGCGTGCCGCCCAATCAGGTGGAACCGCTGGCTTTCGCGTGGCTTGCAATGCGTTGTGTGGCGCGTGAACCGGGAAATCTGGCGTCCGTCACCGGTGCTGCAGGCGAGCGCGTGCTGGGCGCGATTTATCCGCGCTGACACGCGGTCGCTGAGGCGCGACCTGACCGGGCACTTCAAGAAGGTGCCGAGGACATGAGACGAGCGTCAGAACGTCGTGGCAATAAAAAACGGGGCCAAGGCCCCGTTTCGTGTACTACGCGCGCTGTCTTCAGCCAATCACACCGAGAACGACGAACCGCAACCGCAGGTGGTCGTGGCGTTCGGGTTTTTGATCACGAACTGGGCGCCATTGATGTCGTCCTTGTAGTCGATCTCAGCGCCTACCAGATACTGGTAGCTCATCGAATCGATTAGCAGCTGGACGCCGCTCTTGTTCATCACGGTATCGTCTTCGTTGACCGCTTCGTCGAAGGTAAAACCATACTGAAAGCCCGAGCAGCCGCCACCCTGCACGAATACGCGCAGTTTCAGCTCCGGGTTGCCTTCTTCGTCGATCAGCTGCTTGACCTTGTCAGCCGCTGCGTCGGTAAAAACGAAGGGGCTAGGCATCTCGGTCACAGGGGTGTCGGTGACTGCGTTCATTCGAACTCTCCAAAAAAGCTTCTAACCGCTATTGTAGGGCTGATCTCAATATCGTGCCGAAGCCCACAAAATCAATGGGTTCTCTACAGCCAGGATCGCGGCTCGACCACACGGTCCGCCGCGAGCCGCGCGCCAATACGAAAAAAGCCGCCAACGCGTACGTTGGCGGCTTTTGCAGTGGCCTGGCCCGAAAACCAGAGCGCACCGAAGCGATTAACGCTTCGAGAATTGCTTCCTGCGGCGTGCCTTGTGGAAACCGACCTTCTTACGTTCCACTTCACGAGCGTCACGCGTCACGAAGCCAGCCTTCGACAGTTCCGGCTTCAGCGTTGCGTCGTAGTCCATCAGCGCGCGGGTGATGCCGTGGCGAACCGCACCGGCTTGACCCGTTTCACCGCCACCCGTCACGTTGACCTTGATGTCGAACGTAACGCCGTGGTTCGTGAGTTCCAGCGGCTGACGCACGATCATCAACGACGTTTCGCGCGAGAAGTAATCGGCGATGGGCTTGCCGTTCACAACGATATCGCCCTTGCCAGCCTTGATGAAGACACGTGCGACGGCGCTCTTGCGGCGACCCGTGCCGTAGTTCCAGTTACCGATCATGTGGGCTCCCCTTAGATCTCGAGCGCTTTCGGCTGTTGTGCCGAATGCGGATGCGTTGCTTCGGCGTAGACCTTCAGCTTCTTGATCATCGCGTAGCCGAGCGGGCCCTTCGGCAGCATGCCTTTGACCGCCTTCTCGAGCGCACGGCCCGGGAAGCGTTCTTGCATCTTGCCAAACGTCGTTTCATAGATACCGCCCGGGTAGCCCGAGTGGCGATAGTACTTCTTGTCCGTGGACTTGTTGCCAGTGACACGGAGCTTGCCGGCGTTGATAACGATGATGAAATCACCGGTGTCGACGTGCGGAGTGAATTCAGGCTTGTGCTTGCCGCGAAGACGGTGTGCCACTTCGCTGGCGACACGCCCGAGAACCTTATCCGTCGCGTCAATCACGTACCATTCACGCGTAACCTCATGGGCTTTTGCGGAAAACGTCTTCATGATCGATCCAAAAATAATTGCTGCGCCCTGTGTTTTTTTCCTGCTTGTAGTGTGCGCATCGAGGCGCGTGCAGGCTCTCCCTGTTCTTCCTCCGCGGGCACGAATGCGGAAAAGCCTTGGATTATAAAGGAAATTCTATATCCAAGTCAAAACTTGCCGGGTTTAGCCAAACCGGGCGGAGCAGCGAGAAGACAAAGGCAGATTTCTCACTCACGGTCGTGGGCCGAAATGCCGGGTGGCGGATCAGGTCGAGCCGCCGGGCAATCGCCGTTTTCGAGGCACCAAACACGCGTACCGAACGACGAAAAAAAACCCGAACGAGCGGTTCGGGTTTAATCCACCAAAGGAGGAGGGTGGAGGAGACATGCGGAGGTTGTCGAACAACGGCAACCAATGAAAACGATTATATGAGGCGACCTTGTGCGACGCAAGATTATTTGCATTGCGAAACACGATTTCATAATGCAAAAAGCAGAATAGCGAGGCACGAACGCCATAAACTCTTTTACAATCAATCGCATACCACTCATCTTCCTACCCTCTTAAGGCAAAAAAGTAGAGTAAAACCCCTAACCACACTGGGGAAATCCCGCATCGCAAAACCATGCCGCAGTGCAACACGCAAGCCCCGATCAAGCATATCGCCGCGCTGAGGTACCCTCGGGCGAACGCGTAAGCGACGGGCTACAATGACCATCTCGAATACAGGCAAGCGAGTACTGGCATGGAATGCAAAGTTAGCTGGATGGGGCAAGACGGCATGGCGTTCGCCGCCGAAACGGGTAGCGGTCACCTCGTCGCCATGGACGGCGCGCCGGAAGGCGGCGGCCGCAATCTGGCCCCGCGGCCGATGGAAATGGTTCTGCTAGGCACCGGCGGGTGCACTGCATACGACGTGGTGATGATTCTGAAGAAGAGCCGCCAGGAGATTGCCGGCTGTTCCGTGACGCTCAAGGCCGAGCGGGCCAGCGAAGACCCGAAAGTGTTCACGAAGATCCACTTCCATTTCACCGTAACCGGCAAGAACCTGAATCCGGTCACCGTGGAACGGGCAATCAACCTGTCGCACGACAAGTATTGCTCTGCGTCGATCATGCTCGCCAAGACGGCAGAACTGACCCACTCGTTCGATATCGTGGCGGGCTGAGTTTTGCACTGTGGCGCGAACCCGCGCGCCAGCGCCCCGAACGCAGTACCTCGGCCCCCGTAAGTATCACGCCCAAAAAAGAAATGCCGACGTCCTCACGGACGCCGGCATTTTTCTATTCAGTGGCAAAGCAGGCCGATAAGCCGGATTCTGTGCACACACCGCGCCGAAGCGCCGCGCGCGTGGCAGCCATTCCTCTAGGCGCGTCATTACTGACGCGCTCAAGCTTCCTACCCGCAGACGATACGGGGGCCCCGTCCTGCATCTCGAAGATGCGCGCCTGCCTACTTGGAATTGCTCCGGGTGGAGGTTACCGTGCCGGTCTGCCTCGCAGCAGCCGCGGTGCGCTCTTACCGCACCGTTTCACCCTTACCTGATCCCGACTTGCGCCGGGCCATCGGCGGTTTGCTTTCTGTTGCCCTGTTCCGCGTGTCACCACGGATGGCCGTTAGCCATCACCCTGCCCTGTGGAGTCCGGACTTTCCTCGCCCTCTTTGACCGAAGCCGCAGAGGCCGCGACTGCCTGGCCTGCTTTGCTGGCGGGGATTTTAACACCCGAGAGATGCACTGCCGCCAAAGGGATGGAAATTGACTGATACCGGATCAAATAGCTAACGCAACGAGCAGGCCAATTGATGCGCCCTTGATCCGTAGTTGGCACTCAGACGATGCGCCGGTCCAACGGATACTTAACGCGCCCGGCGTCCGGCGCGAAAAACCGTTGCATCTTCATAGAAAAGCGGCGCCTCGTTGGCGGGCCACCAGCCCGGAATGCCCAACACGGGCAACGGCGCAAATACGCGGCTCGTCAATTCAGTATTCGTTAGAAGCGCGCCGCTCACGGCCTCATCAAGCCATGCGTCGCGGCTCGCCTCGGACCATGAGAAGTATGCCCGCGGCACGTCGACAATCCACGCGTGCCCCGTGCACGCCTTATAAGGCGCGATCAACTTTTCCAGTAACGCGTGACCGAAGCAGCGCACTTCGCAAGCCGCACCCCAGGCCGCACGGTTCGCAACCAGCAAGGTTCGCCAGTCGAAGCCGCGCAATGCGGTCCCTAGCGCAGGATCGGCGCACGCAAACAACAACGCGTTCTCATCGAATAAAGTCAGCGCGTCCCGCACGCCACCGCGCGTCGGACCCACGCCCAGGAGATCAATCGCCTCGGACTGACGTGCGTTCAACGCCGCCTTGATGCGCGGAAATGCAAACCAGACCGATGCGTTGAAGAAGTCATGCAGATTGTGACGGGTCGGCACACAACCCGTTGCCGCGATATGCGCCTCATACGCCGCCCCCGGCGGCAACTCGTCCTGGGCGATGAAAGCGAGGCGCTCGCCACGACCGGTATGCTGAAGCACCTGCGCCGCGTCCGCGTTCATGGCCGCAAGCAACTGCGTCTCGCCCGCTATCGCGGCCAGCTGCCAGCGCACGCCTCGCGTGGCAAACTGCGCGAACCATGGCATTGACCAGTCAATGGCCGCAAAGCTCGGCTTATGCGTCTGCGTAGCGGGCCGTGGGCCAGGTGTTTCGGACGGTGGCGGCGCGTTTGCCATCGGCGTGTCTTGCGACACCACCCGCCTCCCGCTCAGACCAGTCGCCAGCCGATCGGCTCACCGCCGCGCAACGGCACGACCGGTGTATCGCCCAGCGGCAGTTCGGCCGGCAGCGTCCATTGCTCGCGGCGCAGCGTCACCTGTTCGCTGCTGCGCGGCAGGCCGTAGAAATCCGCGCCGTAGAAGCTGGCGAAGCCCTCGAGGCGCTCAAGCGCCCCCGCCTGATCGAAGGCTTCCGCGTACAGCTCCAGCGCATGCAGCGCCGTGTAGCAACCCGCGCAGCCGCATGCATGTTCCTTGAGTCCCTTCGGATGCGGTGCGCTGTCCGTTCCGAGGAAGAAACGCGGATTGCCCGAAGTCGCCGCCTCCACCAGCGCCACCCGGTGCGTCTCACGCTTGAGCACCGGCAGGCAGTAGTAGTGCGGACGAATGCCGCCCTGGAAGATGGCATTGCGGTTGTACAGCAGATGGTGCGCGGTGATCGTCGCGCCGAGCAGTTCAGGTGCTGCACCGGCTTCGCGGATATAGTCCACCGCGTCTTTCGTCGTGATGTGTTCGAAGACCACCTTCAGCGCCGGAAAATCGCGGCGCAGCGGCGTCATCACGCGGTCGATAAAGACCTTCTCGCGATCGAACAGGTCAATCGAGGCGTCCGTGACCTCGCCATGCACCAGCAGCGGCATACCGGCTTCCTGCATGACTTCGAGCGTTTTCGCACACTTCATGATGTCGGTCACGCCCGCATCCGAATTGGTGGTCGCCCCCGCCGGATACAACTTCACCCCATGTACGAAGCCACTTTCGCGTGCCCGTCGAATCTCGTCGGGCGGCGTGTTGTCGGTCAGGTACAGCGTCATCAGCGGCTCGAACTTTACGCCTGCCGGAATCGCGGCAATGATGCGCTCGCGATACGCCTGCGCCATGGCCGTGGTCGTCACGGGCGGCTTCAGGTTCGGCATGATGATCGCGCGGCCGAACTGGCGCGCGGTGTGCGGCAGGACGGCCGCGAGCATCGCGCCGTCGCGCACGTGCAGGTGCCAGTCGTCGGGGCGGGCGAACGTCAGGGAATCGAGGGAGGCAGTGGAGGCAGTCATGGCAAGAAGTTGACGAACCTGGCACGGCAAAAAGCAGGTGGCAATGACGTGGACAAACCGCAACGTTGCGGCCTCAACACCCGTCAAATTAGCTAATTGACGCGCCTGGCTCGGTGATATGCTTGGAAATCATCATTGTAACGGGTTGCCCTTAGCGGGGCATCCGCACCGGCTCCGCATCAGCAACATGTGCCAACTTCTCGGAATGAACTGCGCCGCGCCAACGGACGTCACGTTCTCGTTCACCGGCTTCGCGGCGCGTGGCGGCGTCACCGATCATCACGCTGACGGCTGGGGCATCGCCTTCTTTGAGGACAAAGCCTGCCGCCTCTTCATCGACCATCAAGCGTCGGCCACCTCGCCAATCGCAGAGATGGTCAAGCGCTACCCGATCAAGTCGAAGAACACTATTGCGCACATCCGCAAGGCAACGCAAGGCAATATCCTGCTGGAGAACTGCCATCCGTTCATGCGCGAACTGTGGGGGCGTCACTGGATCTTCGCGCACAACGGCGATCTCAAGGACTATTCACCGTTTTTGACCGGCGTGTACCAGCCGGTCGGCACCACGGACAGCGAGCTGGCGTTCTGCGCGTTGCTGCAAGGTCTGCGTAAGACCTTCCCAGGCTCACAACCGCCGCTCGACGAACTGTTCGCTGCGCTTGGCACCCTCACGCGCGAAATCACGCAGTTCGGCGTGTTCAATTTCCTGATGTCGAATGGTCAGGCGCTGTTCGCGCACTGCTCCACGCATCTGCATTACATCGTGCGCCGCTGGCCCTTCTCGACCGCGCATCTGGTCGACGCGGACGTATCGATCGATTTCGCGAAATACACTACGCCGGAAGATCGCGTCGCGGTGATCGCCACCCAGCCGCTTACGGACAACGAAGTGTGGACTGCTTTCGAACCCGGCGATCTGCTGATGTTCCAGCATGGTGATGTCGTGAGCCGCCTGAATGTGCCCGTGCCTCCCGTCGTGCTCGAAAAGCTGCGCAACCGGGAGACGGATGCTTCGGCGTCAGCATCGGCCTCGACCATGACTATTGCGATTCGCAATCCGGTGGCCAGCGAACCTGCCACGCTCGATGTCGAGGCGGCGGACGATGCAGCAGCGTTTGAATCCTGAGTGAACCTCAACGTAAGCCAACGCAGCCAGTCAGAACCGCACCAAACAAAAAGCCGCTTCATCAACGAAGCGGCTTTTTAGTCTCTATCGCATCCAGGAGACAAACCCCGGCGCGGGTTACTACGTCTGCCTCAGTGCAGGATCTTCGCCAGAAAGTCCTTGGCCCGATCGGACTTCGGATTCGCAAAGAAATCTTCCTTGCGATCGTCTTCAACGATCAAGCCCTTGTCCATGAAGATCACGCGATGTGCGACCTTCTTCGCGAAGCCCATCTCGTGCGTGACGCACATCATCGTCATGCCTTCCTGCGCGAGTTCGACCATCACGTCGAGCACCTCGTTAATCATTTCCGGATCGAGCGCCGAGGTGGGTTCGTCGAACAACATGGCAATCGGGTCCATCGAAAGCGCGCGTGCAATCGCCACCCGTTGCTGTTGACCGCCGGATAGCTGCGCAGGAAATTTGTCCGCGTGAGCGCGCAAGCCGACGCGGTCCAGCAGCTTGAGCGCCTTCGCCCCTGCTTCTTCTTTCGAACGGCCGAGCACCTTGATCTGCGCAAGCGTCAGGTTTTCGGTGATGGACAGATGCGGGAACAGTTCGAAGTGCTGGAACACCATGCCGACTTTGGCACGCAACTTCGACAGGTTGGTCTTCTTGTCGCCGACCGACTGGCCGTCGATGGTAATTTCGCCCTGCTGGAACGGTTCGAGGCCGTTGACCGTTTTGATGAGGGTCGACTTGCCCGAGCCGGACGGGCCGCACACCACCACGACCTCACCTTTTTTGACTTCCGTCGTGCAGTCGGTCAGCACCTGAAACTGTCCGTACCACTTCGAAACGTTCTTGAGAGAAATCATCTCGCAACCTTTTTCCTAAGACCTTTGACAATGCTCGATACGTTCACGCAAACGACGACATCATACGCGTGGGCGAACAGTACCATCTCGTGGTTCCGCAAGTCACCGCCGCCAATATTCGGCGGGCGGGCGAAGCAGCTAGCGCCAGGTGCATCTGCTGGGACCGGCTTGCCTAGTCGATCGCCTTGTCGTTCGGATTCTTGAAGAGCGCCTTGATGGCGTCGTTCTCGGGGAAATTCAGGTTCAGACCTTTGGGCGGAATCGGGGACTCAAACCATTTGTTATAAATGCGATCGGCTTCGCCTGAGAGCTCCATCTTCGTGATCGCGTCGTCGACCACCTTTTTGAACTCAGGATCGTTCTTGCGCATCATGCAGCCGTACGCTTCTTCGGATTGCGGCGCACCGACGATGATGAATTCGGCCTGGTTGCTCGCCTTGGCACGCTCGCCGGCCAGCAGCGCATCGTCCATCATGAAGGCGGAGGCGCGACCGTTGGCGAGCGTCGCAAACGCCTCCGCGTGATCCTTCGCGCTGACGATGTTCATGCCCATGCTCTTGTCCTGATTCATCTTGCGCAGGAGACGCTCCGAGGTCGTGCCGGCGGTAGTCGCGACGGTCTTGCCTTTGAGGTCGGACCAGCCCTTGATACCCGTATCCTTCTTGGTCATCAAACGCGTGCCGATCACGAAGATGCTCGTGGAAAACGCGACCTGCTGTTCGCGTTCGGCATTGTTCGTGGTCGAACCGCATTCGAGGTCGACTGTGCCGTTTTGCACCAGGGGAATGCGGGTTTGCGGCGTCACCGGCGTGAGCCGGACAACCAGTTTGGGCATGTTGAGTTTCTGCTTGATCGCCTCCACCGCCCTGGCCATGAATTCCTGCGAATAACCGATCACGTTCTGATGGTCGTCGTAGTAGGAAAACGGGATCGACGATTCCCGATATCCGAGCGAAATCGCGCCTGTGTCCTTGATCTTTTTAAGCGTACCAGCCTCCTGCGCGTGCGCGCCGACCGGGATCAGCCCAATAGCCGCGAGTAACACCGCAGCCTTCCGCACCATCATAGGGGGTCTCCTCACCGAGAACATGCGCCAGTTTTACAACTTATTGGAATTTAAACCAACACTGTATTCCAATGGTTCAGAGAATACCCTGCTGGACGAGGGTGTCCGGTTTGTGAACGGCTTTGCGAGCGACCCCGTGCGTGTTGCGCCACCCCAGCAAAAAAACGGACGACATCGTTACGATGCCGTCCGCCAGGTGAGACCCGCGGCCTTGTGGACCGCGTTGACGCAGGGAAACTACAAGGAAAACCAGGCCACAGCGATCCGCTCAGGGATACAGGCCGCGCAGTTCACGCGCCTGCAAAATCCGCTTACAGGCCACGATAAACGCTGCCGTACGCACTGAAACGTTCTGTTCGCTCGCCACCTGCCACACTGCCGCAAATGCCTCGCGCATAACACGCTCCAGACGCTGGTTGATTTCGTCCTCGGTCCAGAAGAAGCTGGAGAAGTCCTGCACCCATTCGAAGTACGACACGGTCACACCACCCGCATTCGCCACCACGTCCGGAATCACGAGGATGCCCTTGTCGTGCAGGATGTCGTCCGCAGCCGTCGTGGTCGGGCCGTTCGCGCCTTCCACGATGATCTTCGTCTTGATCTTGTTAGCGTTCTTTTCGGTGATCTGGTTTTCCAGCGCGGCCGGAATCAGGATGTCCGACTCGACACTCCAGAAGTCTTCGTTCGCAATGGTGTCGGCTTCGGGGAAGCCGCCCACGCCGCCATGCTCCGCAACATAGTTGAACAAGGCAACGGCATCGATACCCGCGTCGCTGTGCAGCGTACCCGTATGGTCCTGCACCGCGACGACCTTCGCGCCGGCTTCCTGGAACAGGCGTGCCGCGATGCCGCCAACATTACCAAAGCCCTGCACTGCGATGCGTGCGCCTTCAATGTCGAAACCAATGCGGCGCGCCGCTTCGGAGCCCACCACGAACACGCCGCGGCCAGTTGCTTCCCTACGGCCCAGCGAACCACCGAGCGCAATCGGTTTGCCCGTCACCACGCCGGTAGCCGTTTGGCCCTGGTTCATGGAGTACGTGTCCATCATCCACGCCATGATCTGCTCGTTTGTGTTCACGTCCGGCGCGGGGATGTCGGTGTTCGGTCCGATGATGATGCCGATTTCGCTGGTGTAGCGGCGTGTCACGCGCTCGAGTTCGCCACGCGACAGCGTGCGCGGATCAACGCGGATACCGCCCTTCGCGCCGCCGTACGGCACGTTCACTGCTGCGTTCTTGACCGACATCCATGCCGACAGTGCCATCACTTCGGACAGCGTCACGTCCTGGTGATAACGCACGCCACCCTTGCCCGGACCGCGCGATACGTTGTGTTGTACGCGATAGCCTTCGAAGTGCGCCACAGTACCGTTATCCAGTTCGATGGGCACGTCCACGATGAGGATGCGCTTGGGACGCTTGAGCGTTTCGAGCCAGCGCGACAGCGAGCCAAGATAGGGCGCCACGCGATCTACCTGACGCAGGTAGTTGCCCCAGGGGCCGAGGTTGTCGCTATTCAGATAGGACGGGACGGATTGCAACGAAGAGGCGGACTGCGGTTGGGATGACATGCACGCTCCAAGCGTTTTGAACGAGTGACGCCATTGTCGAAAAACGCCAATTCGAAATCCAATGCCGTTTGTTCATCCCGTTATGTTTTTTATGCATAACGCTCAAATTCCGCAAAAACGTGTCGCATAGGGTAACAATAACAACGCAATCGCGGGGTCGCGCTCACACGAGTGATTCGCCGCGCATCGCCAGCTTCCAGCAGGCTTACGTCGTGCCTTGCGCAAGCTCGCCGGTGACGATGTCCCACAGTTGGCGTACCAGCACCTGACGCGGATCGTCGCCCTGCGCCGCGAGTTTGTCGCGGTACAGACGGATCTCCATGGTTAAGGTGAACTGCCCTTCGGGTGTGCCGCGCGATGCGCGGTCCAGACGAATCAGCTTGCCCTCGGCAACCGCGTCTTCCACCGCGCTGTGCGGAAGAAAAGCAATGCCGTGACCGGCCAGCGCCATCGCCTTGAGGCCCTCGGCCATGTCGGTTTCGTAGAGGCGGTCGAGCGACAGACGCGTCGGCGCGTTCGCAATGATCACCTCGGTCATGCGCCCGAGGTAGGCGTTTGGCGTGTACGAGAGATACGGTGTGGGTTCTTCTGCGGTGCCCGGCAACGTGTAGCGCGGACGGTTCGCGCGGCCGGGCGCCGAAAACGGACTGATCGGCTCGATGCCAAGTGTCAGCATGTCGTAACGCGCCGGATCGAGGGCGACAGGATGGCTTGGATGGTGATAGCCCATCACCAGATCGCAGCCCCCTTCCACCAGCGACAACACTGCATCGTGTACGTTCAGCGCTCGCAGGCGTGTGTGCACCGGGCCCAGTTGCGCCTCGATACGCTGCAGCCAGCGCGGAAAGTACGTCAGCGAGAGTGTGTGCGGAACTGCAAATTCAATGGTCGCCGCAGGGGTGGCCGTGTGACCCCGCAGCAGCGTGCGCGCCTCGTGGAACTGCGACAGCATCGCAAGCGCCTGTTCGTAGAATACCTGGCCCGCCGCCGTCAGCCGCGTGGGATAAACCGATCGATCGATCAGTTCCGTGCCGAGCCAGGCTTCGAGCGCCTGGATGCGCCGGGAAAAAGCGGGCTGCGTGACGTGACGAAGCTCCGCGGACCGGCTAAAGCTGCGCGTCTCTGCGAGCGAAACGAAGTCTTCGAGCCATTTCAGTTCCATGCGGACCCTGTGACCTGCGGCAAAGGAGAAGTCAGCATTCTAGCGGCGCGACCACGCGTCAGCCCTCTTACACGGCAACATCCGGTGCCAGTTAGGCCGTCCGCGTGCGTGGAACGCTGCCCGGGGCTATCTCATTACGGTGGTAAAATCCCGGGTTCCCTCCGTTTCCGATCTGCTCACCGAGCTGTCACGCCCCCATCATGTCCGACACCCGCCCCGAAACCCTGTTCGCGCTCACCGCGCTCTCCCCGCTCGACGGCCGCTATGCGTCGAAAACCGAAGCCCTGCGTGACTGGCTCTCGGAGGCCGCGTTCATGCACCATCGCGTGACGGTCGAAATTCACTGGCTGATTGCGCTGTCGCACGCCGGCTTCGCTGAAGTGCCGCGTTTCTCTGAGGCGTCGGAGCAATTCCTGCTGCAACTGGCCGAGCGCTTCACCGCGCACGACGCCGCGCGCATCAAGGAAATCGAGCGCGTCACCAACCATGACGTGAAGGCCGTCGAATACTGGCTCAAGGAATCGGTGAAGGGTCAGCCGGAACTGGAGCGCGCGAGCGAGTTCATCCACTTCGCCTGCACCTCGGAAGACATCAACAACACGTCGCATGGCCTGATGCTGGCTGGCGCGCGTGAGCATGTGATCCTGCCGGCGCTGCGCTCGGTACATCAGCGCCTCGTCGCGCTGGCTCACGCGCAGGCCGAACAGCCGCTGCTCTCGCGCACGCACGGCCAGCCCGCTAGCCCGACCACGCTCGGCAAGGAAATCGCCAACGTCGCCGCGCGTCTTGCGCGCGCCATCGAACGTATCGAGAAGGTCGAACTGCTCGGCAAGATGAACGGCGCCGTGGGCAACTTCAACGCGCATCTGTCTGCGTATCCTGATTTCGACTGGGAAGCGTTCTCGAAGGAAGTCGTCGAGCAGCGTTTAAAGCTCACGTTCAATCCGTACACGATTCAGATCGAACCGCACGATTACATGGCGGAGCTGTTCGACGCGGTGTCGCGCGCCAACATTATCCTGCTCGATCTGGACCGCGACGTGTGGGGCTACATCTCGCTGGGTTACTTCAAGCAACGTCTGAAGGCTGGTGAAATCGGTTCGTCGACGATGCCCCATAAGGTGAACCCGATCGACTTCGAAAACTCGGAAGGCAATCTGGGTCTGGCGAACGCGACGCTGCGGCATCTGGCCGACAAGCTGCCCATTTCGCGCTGGCAGCGCGATTTGACTGACTCGACAGTGCTGCGCAATATTGGCGTCGCGTTCGGTTACTCGCTGCTTGCGTATGACGCGTTGATTCGTGGGCTGGATAAGCTCGAAGTCAACCCGGCCCGTCTGAATGAAGATCTGGATAACTGCTGGGAAGTGCTGGCCGAACCGGTGCAAACGGTGATGCGCCGTTTCGGCATTGAGAACCCGTACGAGCAGTTGAAGGAACTCACGCGCGGTAAGGGCATTACCCGCGAGGCGCTGCAGACGTTCATTGGCGGGTTGAACATTCCCGCGGATGCGAAAGAGCGCTTGCTGGCAATGACGCCCTCTTCATATGTCGGCAAGGCGATTGAACTGGCGAAGCGGATTGGTTAATGGTCGCTGCCTTAGGTCGATGCCCGATCGGGCAGAGGTAAAAATGGCGCTCCGAGGAGCGCCATTTTTATTCCAGAGCAGTCGACATTTCGCGCGACAAATCGCGGGTTCAGTGTGGAAACACACATACGACGGCGCACGCAGCGTCTATATTCCGCTAACTTCGGCGGAGTATGTCTCTCGCCTTCGGCCTGCGTGGCTGCGGTTAAACCTTGATACACGTTCAAAAAATGGCGCAATCTCAAGCGGCGATCGGAGCGAAGGGGCAACCGATCATGCGTCGCGCGTTCAGTTTCGTGAAATACGTGTTGGTCGGAGTGATGGGTACCGCGGTTCAGTACGCCATCCTGATCGTTTTGACCACCTCGAATATGACGGGCGCAGTACTCGCGTCAACGGTTGGCGCTGCCGCTGGCGCCGTGGTCAATTACGTACTCAACTATCGCTTAACATTTGAAAGCACCGCCAGGCACATGCACGCGGCCCCCAGATTTTTCTGTGTCGCCACGCTCGGCATGGCGGCCAACGCCGCATTGATGAGTACATTGGTCAATCACTTGCATATGCACTATCTCATTGCGCAGTGCCTCAGTACGGGGTGTGTGCTGGTTCTCGGATTTGTCGTCAATTCCGCCTGGTCATTCCGCGCCGCACACGCCAGGTAGGTTCGCAGCAAATCTGGTCGTCAACCGGCGCCGGTAGGGCATCCGCTGGTGGTGCGTAGGGTTGCGTGTTTCGCACCATAGCGGCGACCAGTGGACTCATATCTACTAATGCGTTGCCGTGTCAAGGCGCAAAAGCTTGTGTGTGTTTCCGCACCGAACGGGCATAACAGCGGGCGCAGTGTACGAACTTATCGCTTGCTGCCCCCGGCGGATTCGCTGCGCGAGAAATAGGATGTCGCGCGGCTGCAGGGTGCATCGCCGCCAATTACGAGGTGACGACTACCATGCTGCTCTCACTGATCGTGCCTTGTTACAACGAAGAAGAGTCCGCCGAACATCTCTTTGCACGGGTTGTGCCCGTGCTGGCCAGTCTCGAGAACCTCGACTATGAGATCGTCTGCGTGGACGACGGCAGCCGGGATGGCACCCTCGCAAAGCTCCAGATGCTGCGTCGACGTTACGGTAAGGTCAAGATCGTCGAGCTATCCAGAAACTTTGGAAAGGAGTCCGCACTAACGGCGGGCCTTGACGAGGCAAACGGCGACATCATCGTGCCTTTCGACGCCGATTTGCAGGATCCGCCGGAAGTGATTCCGGTGCTCGTCGAGAAATGGCGGCAAGGTTTCGATGTTGTGCTCGCGCAACGCGTCGATCGCAAGACGGATACTTTCGCAAAACGTAAGGCAGCCGCGATGTTCTATCGCGCGCACAACGCGCTCGCGCAGCAACATATTCCCGAAAACGTGGGCGACTTTCGGCTGTTCACGCGCGAGGTGCTCGAAGCACTGAAGCGGTTGCCCGAACGACAGCGCTTCATGAAAGGCCTATTCGCGTGGGTGGGCTATAAGTCTGCGATCGTCGAATATGTGCGGGAGCCACGTGTGGCCGGGAAAACGAAATTTTCTGGCTGGAAGTTATGGAATTTCGCGCTTGAAGGATTTACGAGCTTTAGCACGCTGCCGCTACGCGTGTGGACTTACGTCGGCTCGTCGGTCGCGTTGACCGCGGTGATATACGGCATTTTCCTCGTTGTGCGAACCTTGGTCCAAGGCAATCCCGTGCCGGGCTATGCGTCGCTAGCAAGCATCATCCTCTTTCTCGGTGGCATACAACTGATTGGAATCGGCGTGATCGGCGAATATATTGGGCGCATCTACTCCGAATCGAAGCAACGGCCGATCTATCTCATCCGCCAACGTTTTGATCCTACCGAGGCGCTAGCGGATCAAAGCTACAACCCGGTGCCAGCCGACGAAATCCCAGCGGATTTGCACTGGTCAGGCGGCCGTCCCAGCGCCGCAGCGTAACGCCAATGCAACGCCGGTTGGCTCCATACGTGATGCGGTGAAACGTTGCTTGCGCATTGCACGCGCTTGCAGGTGCAGTTTGCTTCGTCGAATATCGGGGGCGACGGTCGGCGCAAGCGCCGACGACTTGCTTGACCACTGCATGACCTTCAAGAGCACGGCACCACGGGTAGGCTGCATCACCATTCTTTTGCGTCGCAAGAAGTTCGCGTAAAGATAGAGCGCCGCGCATCCCTCAAGCAGCCCCCGCGCGTTAATCTCGAAGATTGGCGCTCACTCCCCACCGGGTTCTCTCTCGTAAAAAAAGTTGACTGAAGCACCTAAGTCGACCGGCATGTGATCGAACACTACTGTCGCTGCGTACCTGCAGATACATTTGGGCTCTACCGAAGAAAAGGAGAAGACCGGATGAAGGCATCGCTTGATAGAGCTTTTATAGCGACAACTTTGCTGTTGGCTTTTCTGTCTTTCTACGCCATCAATATCATTGTTCCAATGATGAGCGACGACTACGCTTATTCTCTGCTAGGGCTGTCGTTAACAGCTCACTATAATCATTATATGAAATGGAGCGGCCGCGTAGTTCCTGATTTCATAAGCTCACTCACAACGAACGTTCCAAATAAGTCAATAGCTTCCGCGATTAATTCTCTCGCTGCGACATTGTTGATCTACAACATCGCAATGCTGGCCAAGATCATCCGGAAAAATATCACTTACCTGGAAATCTCCCTGATATTTTGCCTGATTTTCGTTTTATTTTGGATTTCAAATCCGTCGCTGGGCAGCGCAGTTTTCTGGGACGTAGGTGCCGCCAATTATATCTGGCCTGCGTTGATAGCAATCTTCTACCTCAGAATTTTGCTGACCTATCGGGAAAGCAATAACAAACCAGGCGCGACCTCGTTGTCGGTTCTTTTCTTTCTGGCCTTGATAGCCGGCGCCTCAAGCGAAATCATAAGCGTAAGTCTGGTAGCTAGTGTGGGGTTACTGTTAATTTTCGAAGCACGCAAAACAAGAACTCTACCGTTAAACATCCTTGCCGGCACTTTAGGGAATCTGCTAGGGTTCGTGATCCTTTTCTTTGCCCCAGGAAATATCGCTCGTGCACGGCAAGAAGGATATAGCGGCAACATACTCTCGATTCTGTTCAGGGGAGTGCGTTATTTCCTGGTGACCTTCAACGAGACCATGTCTCTCAACTCTTATGTATTCTTTTCGTTGTTCATAGTTACCGCGTCTTTCATTTTTTATAAAGACAGAAATTTTGCAGTCTCAAAATCAACTGTGTATCTTTTGTTTATTTTCTTGTTCTTGATTTCAAGCGCTCTGGCAGCAATTAGCCCACCGCTTCCGGACAGAGCTCTGGTGACGCAATTATTTTTCCTGCTCTGCTTCCTGAGCGTATGCCTCGCCTCGCTTGATAAAAAAAGCATAATCCTTGTTTCTATAATAAATATAGCGCTCATGCTCCCGTTCTTTTTATTCAATTACTATCTTTTGCATCAGAACTACGAAAGCATTTCAGGGCAAAGCGCTGTTATCAGGAGCATTATAGAAGCCGACAAGAAAAACAATATTTTATCAGTTAAAATACCTCATTTCTTTGACAGAGGTGTTGCAAAGAAAAACGACATAACTGAAAATTTCCTGAACCTGAGCATCGCAAAATACTATGGGCTAGACAACATTTACCCATTTACCGTAAATTTCGACTACTCCATCATAAACAAAGGTTGCGAATACAGCGATCGGCTGCAGGGTAATGCGAAAGACTTTATTGTTTGCGTAAGGTCATATCAGGACCTTAGCCCAAGACAGAAAACATTTGTGTTTGAAATTGATAAAAGCAAGATACCTTTCAACAAGACATTATCAATAAAAATCAATACCGACAGGGGACAAAAGCGCATATTATTCGATGATAAATACCTGGTCAATTCGTCCTACGTTTATCTAAGCGATCAATTTCCGGATCCACTATTAAGCATGAGCGAGTCGGAAATAATGGGCCGCTGTTTCTATTCCTTCACCACAAATTATTTCGAAAAGGACGCCCGCATATTATCGATCGAGGTGTCTGAAGAAGACGCCCCTGAGCGAGTCACGTCGCCACTATTTCTCCGCTTAAATTGACGCGACCGGCGGGGCATGATCCAGGTGCGCTTGGGGTGGACAAAACACCCCCGGACCATCGTCTGGTTTTGCGCCAAATCGCGCCCACCGCCTGGATCTTACTCCCGCTCACGGTCTATCCGACCGGCAAATCGCAGATTGCCCCCCGGACGAGCGGCAAGAGAGCCAACGCTCTCGCTGGCTTTAGCGAAGCTTCATCTGCCTCAAGACCTCTTCCACAATCCCTTCCGGCGTCAACTCGATACTCACCGTAATCGCCTCGTCCGCGCCCGGTTCTTCGAGCGTATCAAGCTGGCTCTGGAGCAACGAAGGATCGAAGAAATGTCCGGTCCGCGTCTGCAGACGCTCGTGCAGCACTTCAAACGAGCCCTTGAGATACACAAATACCACATCCCTGTCGCCACCACGCAGGACGTCACGATAAGACCGCTTCAGTGACGAACACGTAAATACCGCGGTCTCGCCTGCATGTTGCTTTTCCTCGATCGCCACGCGAATCGTCTTAAGCCACGGCCAGCGATCTTCGTCGGTGAGCGGGATGCCTTTATGCATCTTCTCCTTGTTGGCGACGCTGTGAAACGCGTCGCCGTCGGTGAAGGTGCAGGTGAGACGCTCCGCCAGCATTTCGCCAATTCGCGTCTTGCCGGCGCCCGACACGCCCATTGCGATCAGAATCATTTGAAACTCCTTACAGAACCGTCGCCAATGCGAAGGTCAAAGCCAAACCCATCAAGGAGATGATAGTTTCGAGCAGCGACCACGTCTTGAACGTCTGCCCCACCGTCATTCCAAAATACTCCTTGATCAGCCAGAATCCGCCGTCGTTGACGTGCGAAAAAATCAGCGAACCGGAGCCCGTTGCCAGTACGAGCAGTTCTGGTTTCACCTGCACACCACCGGCCGCGGCGATGGGCGCGACAATGCCACAAGCCGTCGTCATCGCGACCGTAGCCGAGCCGGTCGCAAGACGGATCAGCGCCGCCACACACCATGCAAACAACAGCGGCGACAGATGCGCCGCAGTCGCCGCACCAACGATTTCCTTCGAAATACCGCTATCCATCAGTACGCGACCGAAGCCGCCGCCTGCCCCAACGATCAGCGTAATACCGGCGATTGGCGCCAGACAGTCGCCGCAAAACTTCTGAATCTGCTCACGGTTAAAGCCCCGTTTTGCACCGAAGGTCCAGAAGCTGACCAGCACCGCGATCAGCAATGCGACGTCCGAATTGCCGATGAAATGCAACAGGTCGTTCGGCAACGTATTCGGCGCGAACACGAGGTCCGCCCAACTGCCGATCAACATCAGAATTACCGGCAGCAAAATCGTGAACAGCGTGATGCCAAAGCTCGGCAACTCGCGTTTCGTTTGCTTCGCCTTCTCTTCTGCTGCTGAACCCAGAAACTGCGCGGCGAGGGGATTGTTCTCGGGCAGTTTGATGTAACGGCTCACCAGCAGCGCGAACAACGGCCCCGCGACAATCGCGCACGGCACGCCGACAATCAGGCCATACACGATCGTCCTGCCGATATCAGCGTGATATGCCTGCACCGCGAGCATCGCGGCCGGGTGCGGCGGAATCAGTCCATGCACGACTGACAAACCAGCGATCATCGGCAAGCCGATCAGCAACAGCGACTTACCGGTGCGTTTTGCGACGTTGAAGGCGATCGGAATCAGCAGCACGAAGCCCACTTCAAAGAACACCGGCAAGCCAACGATGATCGCCACCACCATCATCGCCCAGTGAATGTGCTTTTCGCCGAACTTGTCGATCAGGGTTGTGGCAATGCGTTCCGCCCCGCCGGATTCGGCCATCATCTTGCCCAGCATGGTGCCGAGGCCGACGACGATCGCAATGTGGCCGAGTGTGTTGCCGTTACCGGTTTCGAATGACTTGACGATAGTGCCCATCGGCATGCCGGCCACGAGGCCGAGCAACAGCGACACGATGATCAGGACGAGGAACGGGTAAACCTTGTAACGCGTGATCAGCAGAATAAGCGCGGCAATCGCGATTACGGCATAGATCAGCAGCAAGCTGCCATGGTTAGCTCCCATGGAGCGCCTCCTTTTGTATTGTTGGTTTTGGATGCAGGCGCTCGGTACGAGCCGCGTCTTGCGTCCTGTCTCTCCGTCCTGTGCGCGGTCAATCCTGCAAAAACTGAAGACCCGCCCGGACGTTGAATTTTACTGTCTGTTTGGCGATAAGGCCCGTTAAACCGGCTGCACATATGAAAAAGGAGCCTCGCCGGTGCAGCCTGTATGGCTACGACGACGAGACTCCTTCAATAAGCCTTCGGTGTGCGTGTTGCGCTGACTTTATGCAAGCGCAACACGCTTGCCACTCAGGCGAGCTTAGTGCGCCGGCGCGGCGAGTTGGCTCGCAGCACGCGCCAGGCGCGTCACTTCATCCCAGTTCTCGGCAGCTACGGCGGCCTTCGGCGTGAGCCACGAACCACCCACGCACACGACATTCGGCAGTGCGAGGAAATTGGGGGCGGTTTCAGCAGTGATGCCGCCGGTCGGGCAGAACTTCAGCGTCGGGAACGGGCCATGGAATGCTTGCAGCATCGACACGCCACCCGCTTGTTGCGCCGGGAAGAACTTGACGATCTCATAGCCCAGTTCGAGGGCGATGATGATGTCGCTCGGCGTCATCACGCCCGGCAGCAGCGGCAGACCAGCGTCTTGCGCGGCCTTGTGCATGTCCTTCGTGAGGCCTGGCGAGACGCCAAACTGCGCACCCGCCTTCTTCGCTTGCGCGCAGTGCTCAGGCTTCGTGATCGTGCCCACGCCAACGACGATGTCTTCCGCCAGATGACTCGCGCGCTCAATGGCTTTCAAACCCGCTTCAGTACGCAAGGTGATTTCCAGCACCTTCACGCCACCGGCATGCAGCGCACGCGATACGTTTTCACCCTGTTCGGCCGAATCGAACGCCAGCACAGGAATCACCGGGCCGAGGCGCACGATGTCGCTTACTTTCTTCGTCGTCATAGTCAGACTCCTTGTTTCTGCAGCGCTTGGCTTGCCTGTGTTTCACTCACCATCGATTCACCCACCATCGGACCGAACACCGACGCTCCCAGTTCCGCCGGCGCAGCGGCCGAACGGAACACGCCGAACAGTTCGCGGCCAAAACCGACTTCGTTATCCGCCTGATGCAACGGTACTGCTTGCGGTCGAGCCGCCCATTCGGCTGCGTCGATTTCGACATCCAGTAAGCCGGCTTCAGCGTCGATGACGATCATGTCGCCCGTCACCACCTTGCCGATCGGCCCATGCAACAGCGCTTCCGGCGACAGATGGATCACCGCCGGCACCTTGCCCGAGGCACCCGACATGCGCCCATCCGTGACGAGTGCGACGTGGAAACCCTGATCCTGCAACACGCCGAGCAGCGGCGTCAAACGGTGCAGTTCGGGCATGCCGTTTGCGCGTGCGCCCTGGAAGCGCACCACTGCAACGAAATTGCGCTTCAGTTCGCCGTTATCAAAGGCTTCCTGGACCGCTTCCTGCGAATCGAACACGATCGCCGGCGCCTTCACCTTGCGATGTGCCGCCGCAACCGCGGAAATCTTGATGACGCCACGTCCCAGCTTGCCTTGCATCAGACGCAGACCGCCGTCCTTCTGGAACGGCTCGGAGATGCCGCGTAACACAGCCGTCTCCTGGCTCTCCGTGACGCCGGGAACCCATGTCAGCTTGCCGTCCAGCAGCTTCGGCTCTTCCGTGTAGTGCTTAAGGCCTTTGCCCGCCACCGTATTGACGTCTTCATGCAGCAGGCCCCCTTCGAGCAGATTGCGCACGAGGAACGCCACGCCGCCCGCTGCATGGAAATGGTTCACGTCTGCTTTGCCGTTTGGATAGATCTTCGCGAGCAGCGGCACACTTTGCGAAAGCTGGTCGAAGTCGTCCCAATCGATCACGATGCCAGCCGCGCGCGCAATGGCCACGAGGTGCAACGTGTGATTGGTCGAACCGCCCGTGGCCAGCAACGCGACGATGCCGTTGACAATCGCCTTCTCGTCGACCACGTGGCCGATCGGCGTGTAGTTGCCGCGCTCCACCGTCAGGTCGAGCACACGGCGCGCGGCCTGCGCGGTCAACGCATCGCGCAGCGGCGTGTGCGGATGCACAAACGCCGAACCCGGCAGATGCAGGCCCATCACTTCCATCAGCATCTGGTTGCTGTTGGCGGTGCCATAGAACGTGCAAGTACCCTGGCTGTGATACGCGGACGCTTCCGCTTCGAGCAGCGCGCCACGGTCGCAGTGGCCGGTCGCGAACTGCTGGCGGACCTTTGCCTTGTCGTCGTTGCCCAGGCCGCTCGTCATCGGGCCAGCCGGCACGAAGATGGTCGGGATATGGCCGAACTGCAGCGCGCCAATCAGCAGACCCGGGACGATCTTGTCGCAGATCCCGAGGCACAACGCCGCGTCGAACATGTTATGCGTGAGCGCGACGGCCGTGCTCATCGCGATCACTTCACGCGAGAACAACGACAGTTCCATGCCCGCATTGCCTTGCGTGACGCCATCGCACATGGCGGGTACGCCGCCTGCGAACTGCGCGACGCCGCCGTTTTCACGCGCAGCCTGCTTGATGATGTCGGGGAAATTCTTGTACGGCGCGTGCGCCGACAGCATCTCGTTGTACGAGGACACGATGCCGATGTTCGGCTCGCGGATCTGCTTGATCACGAGCTTGTCATTGCCCTCGAGGCCGGCGAAACCGTGTGCGAGATTGGCGCAGGACAGCGCGCCGCGCACCGGAAACTTGCCTTGAGCCTTGTCGATGCGGGCCAGATAGGCAGCGCGGGTGGGCTTGCTGCGTTCGATCACGCGTTGCGTGACTTTGAGCAATTGCGAATGCGGGGAAACCATCGAAGCTCCTTCGTCGCTGGCTTGAGCGGACGCGCGCAGTGCCAGGTAGGGAAACGCGGGGGACGTCGTCTGTATGCCGACTTGGCAATATTAGTAGAAAAACTACATGACTGCAATGTTGTTTCTCTCTGCCACTCAATCCCCGTCAATTCCTCTGACAGCTATAGCGCACGGCCATTCAGCCAAAACCGTGGAACACCTAGGGATTACACCTACTGCGCGAAATGTAGTTTTTGTACCTAATCGGTATTCAGCTATAGTCCACGCATTCTTCAGCATAGTGCGAGTTTTCCGATGATGCTGTCCCAAGTGGAAGCGATGCGCGAACAGTTGCGCCCTTCCGAGCGCAAACTGGCCGACTACGTGATTGAGGCGCCGCGTGAAGTCCTCGATCTGTCGATGACGGAAATGGCCGCCCGCGCGGGCGTGAGCCAGCCGACGATTGCCCGGTTTTGCCACGCCCTCGGGTTTTCGGGCTTCCGTGAATTCAAGATCCGCCTGGCGCAGGGGATCGCGGCGGAAGTACCGGTGGTCTATCGCGACGTGCGCCCCGATGAGCCGGCGCCGGGCGTAGCGGCCAAGGTGCTCGACCGGACCATCGGCGCGCTGATCCAGGTGCGCAACAATCTGTCATCGGACAGCGTCGCTGCGGCGATCAAGCTGCTTTCACAGGCGCGGCGCATCGAGTTCTACGGCGCGGGCGGATCGGGAATCGCCGCGCTCGATGTGCAGCACAAGTTTTTTCGACTCGGCATGCCCAGCGTGGCGTATTCGGACCCGCATACGTTTCTCATGTCAGCGGCGCTACTCGGCCCGAACGACGTAGTGGTGGCCATTTCGAATACTGGCCGCACGCGCGATATCGTCGATGCATGCAAGGCGGCGCTCGCCACCGGAGCGAAGGTGATTGCGATCACGCACGGCAACTCGCCGCTGGCGCGACTGGCGACGGTAGGGCTATTCGCAAACGTGGATGAAGACACAGACATCTTTTCGCCGATGACTTCGCGCGTCTCGCATCTGGCGATAGGCGACATCCTGGCAGTAGGCGTGGCGTTGAGCCGGGGTCCGGAGCTAGTGGAGAAACTGGCTGAGACGAAAGAGGTGATCAATCGGCGGCGGATCGATCCGCTCACCTAGCGCGGACCTTTGTCGCTGGCGCACCGCAGGCGTGGGCACCGGCGGCACACGGGGCACAAGGGGCAAAAGGGGCGGCTCTTAAAACGGCTTCAGAATCACCAAAGCCACCGCCGCCAGCATTCCCAGCACAGGCAGTTCGTTGAACATGCGATACCACTTGTGGGAGCGACGGTTCTCGCCACGCTCGAAGGTGGTCAACAGGCGTCCACAGTAGACGTGATAGACGATCAGCAGCACGACGACGCCGAGCTTCGCATGCATCCAGCCCTCGCCGCGTCCAATGCCAATCACGAGCCACAACCACAGCCCGCAAGCGAGGGCCGGAAACGCGATAAACGTCATGAAGCGGTACAGCTTGCGCGCCATGATGAGCAGGCGCGCTATAGCGGCGGGTTCCGTCTCCATTGCCAGATTGACGAAAATGCGCGGCAGATAGAACAGGCCGGCAAACCACGAAGCAATCAAAACAATGTGAAACGTCTTAACCCACAGCATCGGCAGTCCTAGCACGATTTATTGACCTTATTGTTGGCTATCGCGTGACATGGAGGCAGCGCTCACTGCCGCCCTTCGCCGTGGCCCAGCACGATATATTTCAGCGACGTCAGCCCTTCCAGTCCTACCGGTCCGCGTGCGTGCAGCTTGTCGTTGGAAATGCCGATTTCCGCGCCCAGGCCGAATTCGAAGCCGTCCGCAAAACGCGTCGACGCGTTGACCATCACGCTCGCAGAATCCACTTCGCGCAGAAAGCGCATGGCGCGGTCGTGATCTTCGGTGACGATCGCGTCGGTGTGCTGTGAGCTATACGTATTGATGTGGTCGATCGCAGCGTCGATGCCATCCACCACCTTGATGGCCAGCACGGGCGCAAGATACTCGGTGCGCCAATCTTCTTCGGTCGCGTCGACAAGCGGCCCCACGCCGGCGTCCGACAACACGGCGCGCGCTGCGGGGTCGACACGCAGTTCGACATTCTTGTCGCGATACAGTTTGCCCAATGCCGGCAGCACTTCAACCGCAATGCCGCGTGCCACCAGCAGCGTTTCCATGGTGTTGCAGGTGCCGTAGCGGTGCGTCTTCGCGTTGTCGCAAACTGAGAGTGCCTTGTTGAGATCCGCCCGGTCGTCCACGTAGACGTGGCAGATGCCGTCCAGATGCTTGATCATCGGCACGGTCGCTTCTTCCATCAGACGCGCAATCAGGCTCTTGCCGCCGCGCGGCACGATCACATCAACGTATTCGGTCATCGTGATCAGCTTGCCCACTGCCGCGCGATCCGACGTGGCGACAACTTGCACCGCATCCTGCGGCAGACCAGCGGCTTCCAGGCCTTCACCGATCAGCTTCGCCAGCGCCGTATTGCATTCAAGCGCTTCCGAACCGCCGCGCAGAATCGTTGCATTGCCCGACTTCAGACACAGCGCGGCGGCGTCGATGGTTACATTCGGACGTGATTCGTAGATGATGCCAATGACACCCAACGGCACACGCATCTGTCCAACCTGGATGCCGCTCGGCCGAAACTTGAGATTGCTGATTTCGCCGATCAGATCCGGCAGTGCCGCGACCTGGCGCAGACCTTCGACCATCGTCTTCAAGGCTTTATCTGACAGCGTCAAACGATCGATAAACGCCGCGTCGTGTCCTTTGCCCCGTGCCTTGTCGAGGTCACGCGCATTAGCTTCTTTGAGTTGCGCGGACTCGCGCTCAATCGCGCATGCCACGGCTTCGAGCGCCGCGTTCTTCGCCGCCGTCGACGCACGCGCCATCGCACGCGAAGCGTGGCGGGCGCGGCGGCCGAGGTCGGTCATGTACTGGTCGATATCCATGGTGAGTCTCGTGTTGCCGCAGCTTCAGACGCGGCGGACAGACAAAATTAGCGAATGATCAAACGATTGTAAGCCGGGTTCCGGCTGCCTGCTCAAGCTGGCCGGCGAGCTGGCGCGGCGGCGCCTGGCCTTGCGGGCGGCGGCATGATCGCAGATTTCGAAGGTGCGGCCACCGTCATCGCCAGTTCGAAAAGTCCGTCCCATGGATCAGGCGGCGGATCGTTCCGATGATTGCCAGGCGTGCCGCCGGACAAGCCCTTCACCTGACGGTCGAGTTTTGCGGCAAGCGCGAGGCCCTTCTCCAGCGCCGCCTCAGTCACACGTGACAAAGCCGGCCCGATCAGCCGCTCACGCGGCCCCCACACGCGGTTCTCACGCACCAGCATCGCAAGCGGCTTGCCGGCCGCCACGCCGCGCTTGATGCGCAACAGTGTGCGCACTTCCTCGACGACGGCCCACAGCACCAGCACCGCAGCCTCGCCTTCGCCGCGCAGGCCGTCAAGCATCCGCGCGAGACGGCCCACGTCGCCCGCCAACATGGCTTCGTTCAGCTTGAACACGTCGTAGCGCGCGACGTTAAGCACGGCATCCTGAACCTGTTCGTAACTCAACACGCCGGCCGGATACAGCAGCCCGAGCTTCTGAATCTCCTGATGCGCCGCGAGCAGGTTGCCTTCCACCCTTTCCGCGATGAACTGCAACGCGCGCCGTCCTTCTTCACCCGCTGCTACGCGCTGGCCCTGCTGCGACAGCCGCTGGCCGACCCAGTTCGGCAATTGCGCCCGTTCCACCGGATCGATCTTCAGCGCCACGCCCGCCTCGGCGAGCGCGGTGAACCAGGCGGCTTTTTGCGTAGCCGCATCGAGACGCGGCAGCGTGACCATGGTCAGCACATCCGCGCTCACCGCCGCAGCGAGCGACTTCAGCGCGTCCGCGCCTTCCTTGCCGGGCTTGCCCGACGGAATGCGCAGTTCGACCAGTTGCCGGTCGCCGAACAGCGACATGGACTGACTCGCACCGAGCAGCGAACTCCAGTCGAAACCACGTTCGACCGTGAACACCGAGCGGTCGGTATAGCCGGCGGCACGCGCGGTTGCGCGGATACGGTCGCACGCCTCCTGCGCGAGCAGATGCTCGTCGCCGTACACAACGTACAGGCCGGCGAGTCCCTTCGCGAGGTGCGTTTCGAGCGCGTCAAGTCGCAGTTGCATGGCTACGGGTCAACAAAGTGAGCAATACATGGAAGCGTGGAAGCACAACACCGCTTACAGCGGCGGCGGCGGCAGCGGTGCGCGCGGCGCCACGGCTGGCGCTTCCTGTCCCGGCGCCGGATGCAACGAGTGCACCACACTGAGACGGCGCGTCAACTGATCGACCGCATCGCTGCGCATGTCAGCGTACAGCAGGTCTGCTTCCGCGCTCTTCGATTGTGAGTACTGGTCGCTATAGGTCATCGCGCGATTCAGCGCAATCACGCTAGGCGGAATCAACTGCGTGCCATCCGAGCCAACGAGCGTGTAGTTCAGCGTGTAGTTCAGCTGATACTCCTCGACGAGGCCCAGCGAATTCATCGTCAGCACGCTATTGCCGAGATTTTCGGTCACGCGCAGAATCGCGTCGGCATTGGACGGCACGGTGACGATCACCGTATCGCTACCTCCCTGCACCATGCGGGTCAGACGTCCAATGAACGCGGGCGGGGCGCCCAAAACGGCAAGGCGCTTGAACGGATAGTCCTGCTGGCCGCGTAGCTGAAAGCCACAGGCGGACAACACCATCACTCCACACGCCAGCGTCAAAAACGATCTGCGAGTCACATTGGCTCCTGGTTCGCAGTAAATCTTGTACGACGTTCGAGTGGCGCCCCGGCTCGCGGCGCCATCCTGCTCATTTCCGGCGGCACCGTCAAACGACGATGTTCACCAGACGGCCCGGCACCACGATGATCTTCTTCGGCGCGTTGCCTTCGCTGAACTTCGCGAACATCTCGTGTGCGAGCGCGGCCTGCTCGATCGCGTCACGCGGGGCATCTTTGGCGATCTTCACCGCACCGCGTACCTTGCCGTTCACCTGCAGCACGAGTTCGATCTCGGCCTGTTCCAGCGCTTTTTCGTCGACCTTCGGCCACGGCGCGTCGAGCAGCGTGCCGAATTCGTCGGCATAGCCAAGTTCCTGCCAGATCTGGAAGGTGGCGTGCGGCACAACCGGGTACAGCACGCGCAGCAGCACGCCGTAGCATTCGTGCAGCACGGCAGGCTGAGCACCCTTGGCGCTGTCGAGCGCGTTGAGCATTTTCATGGCCGCCGACACCACCGTGTTGTACTGCAGACGCTGGTAGTCGAAATCGGCCTGCTTCAGCACGCTATAGATCTCGCGGCGCAACACCTTGTCGGTTTCAGCGAGTTGCGCGGCGTCGAACGAACCGCCTTGACGCAACGCTGCTTCGTTCGCATGGCCGAAGCCCCACACGCGGCGCAGGAAGCGGCTCGCCCCTTCCACGCCGGCGCCCGACCATTCGAGCTGCTGCTCAGGCGGTGCGGCGAACATCACGAACAGACGCGCGGTATCGGCGCCGTACTGGTCGATCAGCACCTGCGGATCGACGCCGTTGTTCTTGGACTTCGACATCTTCTCGATGCCGCCCAGCACCACCGCCTGTCCATCCGAATTCAGCACGGCACCGACCGGACGGCCCTTGTCATCATGCGTGACGGTGACGTCGGCCGGGTTGTACCAGGTCTTCTTGCCCGCTTCGTTCTCGCGGTAGAAGGTTTCGTTGAGGACCATGCCCTGCGTGAGCAGATTCTTCGCTGGCTCGCTGAACTTGACCAGGCCCATATCGCGCATCACCTTGGCCCAGAAGCGCGAGTACAGCAAGTGCAGAATGGCGTGCTCAATACCGCCGATGTACTGGTCCATCGGCATCCAGTAATCGGTGCGCTCGTCGACCATCGTCTTCGCGTCAGGCGCGGCGTAGCGATAGAAGTACCAGGACGAATCGACGAACGTGTCCATCGTGTCCGTTTCGCGCTTCGCTGCGGCGCCGCAGGTCGGGCAGGTGCAGTTCACGAACGCTTCGGACTTCGCGAGCGGGTTGCCCGTGCCATCCGGCACCAGGTCTTCCGGCAACACGACCGGCAAATCCTTTTCCGGCACCGGCACATCGCCGCAGCTCGGGCAGTGGATGATCGGAATCGGCGTGCCCCAGTAGCGCTGGCGCGAGACGCCCCAGTCGCGCAAGCGGTAAGTGATCTGCTTGTCGCCGAGGCCCAGTTCCTTCAGGTCGCTCGCGATCGCGTCCACGGCTTGTGCGTAGGCCATGCCGTCGTACTTGCCGCTATTGACCAGCGTCCCGGTCTTCTCGCCATACCATTCTTGCCAGGCTTCGGTAGAGAACTCCTTACCCTCGAGCGCCACCACCTGCTTGATCGGCAGACCGTACTTCTTCACGAACGCGAAGTCGCGCTCGTCGTGCGCCGGCACGCCCATCACGGCGCCTTCGCCGTAGCTCATCAGCACATAGTTGCCGATCCACACTTCAATCTGTTCCTGCGTCAGCGGATGCGTGACGTAGAAGCCGGTGCCCATGCCCTTCTTTTCCATGGTCGCGACATCCGCCTCGGCGACGCCGCCGCGCTTGCATTCCTCGATGAAGGCTTGCAACTCCGGCTTGTCTCGCGCGAGGCGTGTGGCAAGCGGATGCTCGGCCGCGACCGCGCAGAAGGTCACGCCCATGATGGTGTCGGCGCGCGTGGTGAACACGCGCAACAGCTTCTGCTCGCCGTCGATTTCATACGGGAAGCCGAAGTTCACGCCGAAGCTCTTGCCAATCCAGTTCTGCTGCATGATCTTGACGCGCTCGGGCCAGCCGAGGCCTTCGAGGTCGTTCAGCAGTTCGTCCGCGTACTGCGTGATGCGCATGTAGTACATCGGGATTTCGCGCTTTTCGACCAGCGCGCCGGAGCGCCAGCCGCGCCCGTCGATCACCTGCTCGTTAGCGAGCACGGTCTGGTCGACCGGGTCCCAGTTCACCGTACCGGTCTTCTTGTACGCGATGCCCTTTTCCAGCATCTTCAGGAACAGCCACTGGTTCCACTTGTAGTAATCCGGGCTGCAGGTGGCAATCTCGCGCGACCAGTCGATGGCAAGACCCATCGACTGCATCTGCTTCTTCATGTACGCGATGTTCTCGTACGTCCACTTGGCCGGCGGCACATTGTTCGCCATCGCGGCGTTTTCCGCCGGCATGCCGAACGCGTCCCAACCCATCGGCATCAGCACGTTATGACCGTTCATACGCAGATAACGGTACATCACGTCGTTGATCGTGTAGTTGCGCACGTGCCCCATGTGCAGCTTGCCCGACGGATACGGCAGCATCGAGACGCAGTAGAACTTGGGCTTGTCGGTGGTTTCCGTTGTCTTATAGGCGTCGACGGCGCGCCATTGCCCTTGCGCGGCGGATTCGACGTCGGAGGGAGCGTATTTTTCGTGCATGGTGTGGTGGGATCGCTCGGTTCGGTGCTTTCGCACCGGGCCTGGTGCTCTGCTGGATGAAATGGCGTCGTTTCCCCGTTTGCAGGGGAAAACGCTGATTATACCGTTCGCCGGGGGGTACGCTGCGCGCCGCGCGACGCCCGTGACGGCGCTCAAGCCACCTAGTGACTGGCTGCAGGCGGCGGCGGGTCCGTCACGAAGCCGATCCGCTCCAGCCCCGCCTGCTGGGCCGCGCCCATCACCTGGGCAATGACCTCGTAACGCGTCGAACGCGCGGCGCGTAGCTGGATCTCCGGCTGGTCATGCTGCTTGCCCGCCTCGACAAAACGGGCGCGCATCTGGTCCAACGTCAGAACAGTGCCGTTCCAGTAGATCTTGCCGGTGTCGTCAATGGACAGCGAAATGGTCTGCGGCGTCTCGCGTGCGGGCGCAGCTGCCACCTTCGGCAAGTCGAGCCGGATCGCGTGGGTGAATAAAGGCGCGGTAATGATGAAGATGACCAGCAGCACCAGCATCACGTCGATCAACGGCGTCATGTTGATCTCTGCCATCGGCGCTGCCGTCTGTTTTTTTTCGAGTCCGCCGAATGCCATGCCGAGCTCCTGACTGAACTGATCCGAACCGCTGTGAACTGCGCTAACTCAGGCCGCGCTCACCCATTTACGCCGAGGCGCGCGCTCGCTCAAGCGGGCGCGCAGACGTAGGCGTGCAGATCGTGCGCGAAGCCATCCAGTTCCTCGGACAGCTGCCGCACCATGCGGCCCAGTACGTTGTAAGCGAGCACCGCGGGAATCGCCACTACGAGGCCAAACGCGGTCATGATCAGGGCTTCGCCGACCGGTCCGGCGACGTTTTCGATCATCGCCTGTCCGCTCGCGGCAATACTGCCCAGCGCGTGATAGATGCCCCACACGGTGCCGAGCAAGCCCACGAAGGGCGCTGTGCTGCCCACCGAGGCCAGCAGCACCTGGCCGAATTCGAGCCGGCGTTGCGACGTATTGAGCGCCTGACGCAGCGCCCGCAACACCCGTTCGCTGCGCTCGACACGCGCAAGCAGGGCACCCGGGATATCCACTTCGCTCACCTGCAATGCAGCTTCGGCAAGCGGCGTGAAGACGCGCTCGCTATCCGCGCGGCGCAGTTCCGCAACCCCTTCGGAGAGCGTCGACGCTTGCCAGAAGCGGGCAATCGCGCGCGCCGCCTGGCGCTTTGCGCGACCCAGGACCCAGCTTTTGACGATCAGGAAACACCAGCTTGCAATCGACATGGCCAGCAGCACGTAGGCGACTGCATGAGTGATGGCATCGCTGGTTTGCAGGTAGTGAAGAATGCCGGTGCCTGCCATTGGGCCTCGCAATCGGGAGATGCGCGCGGCGGGCGCGCGCCGGGGGCAAATGCGCGCTCAGCGCAGGGCGAGCACGTCCTGCATGTCGTAAAGGCCGGTTGCATGGCCCTCGAGGAAGCGCACCGCGCGCAGCGCGCCTTGTGCATAAGACAGACGGCTAGCCGACTTGTGGGTAATCTCGACGCGCTCGCCAATGCCGGCGAACAGCACCGTATGGTCGCCCACGATATCGCCGCCACGGATCGCGGCAAAGCCGATGGTGGACGGATCGCGTTCACCCGTGATGCCCTCGCGCCCGTAGACCGCACAGTCGTCGAGGTTGCGGCCGAGGGCACCCGCGATCACTTCGCCCATGGCCAGCGCAGTGCCAGACGGTGCGTCGACCTTGTGACGGTGATGTGCCTCAATGATCTCGATGTCGTAACCCGTCGCGAAGTGCTTCGCGGCAAACTCGAGCAACTTGAGCGTGACGTTGACGCCCACGCTCATGTTGGCCGAAAAGACGATACCGATCTTCTCTGCGGCCGCGTGCAGTTGCGCCTTTTGCTCGGCCTCGAAGCCGGTGGTGCCGATCACCATCTTGACGTTATGGCGCCGCGCGGCGGCCAGATGCACGAGCGTGCCTTCGGGGCGCGTGAAGTCGATCAGATAGTCCGACTGGGCGAAAACCTGCTCGATGTCGTCGGTGAGCAGAATGCCGGTCTCTTTGCCGAGGAACGCTCCGGCGTCCTGACCGAGTTGAGCGGAATCGGTCCGGTCGAGCGCACCAGACAGCGTGAGGCCCGAATCATTCAGAACGGTTTCGATAAGCATTCGGCCCATACGGCCCGATGCGCCCGCAATGGCAATTTTCATGGCAACCACGTGCAAAAAAGCGGCAAAGAACGTCGCTCAAATCGATGAGCAAAGCGCCGCAATGACCGGAAAGAAACAGAAATGACGGGCCCGCGCGGCGCGCGATGCCCGTCATCTTCAGAGACAGCGTACTTAGCTACCCGTTCCCGACTGCGCAGTCGACGACGGCGCGGTCTGCGACGAGGTCAGCGGCGCGTTGGACCGTACACCGTTGCTGCTTTGCGAGCCCGCAGGCCCAACCGGATTGCTTTGCTGCTCGCTCGGCACCTGCGGCGGCGGCGGCCGGCTGAACTGGAACTGCGGCTGGCCCGGCGAGGTTGCGCCTTCCGGCAC